>DASPSI010000113.1:0-10607 GCA_035624015.1 Methylocystis sp. | reverse complement strand
GTGTCGACGATGTTGATGCGCGTGTCCTTCCACACGATCGAGGTGGCTTTCGCCATGATCGTGATGCCGCGCTCCTTCTCGAGATCGTTCGAGTCCATGACGCGCTCGGCGACGCGCTGGTTTTCGCGAAAGGCGCCCGATTGCTGCAGCAGGCGATCGACGAGCGTGGTCTTGCCGTGATCGACGTGGGCGATGATGGCGATGTTGCGAAGCTTCATGGGGACCGAAGGATGAGGGCCGATGACAGAGGACGGAAAACGAAAGGTCGCAGAGGTTGCCCGCTCTGCGCCCTTTCGTTTTCCGTCCCGGATTGCGCCCCCTCATACAGGAGGCGGGGCGCGAAGGGAACCTTAAAAAGCGGCGCTCAGCGCGCGCCGCTCGGCGCCGCCTTGTCAAAACCGAGCTTTTCCCGCAGCTCGGCGCGCGCCGCCGAAAGCTCGCTCCGATATTGGGCGTTCAGCTCCATCTGAGCGTGCAGTGCGTAGGCCGCGAGCTTGCCTGCTTCCAGATCGCTTGCGTAATGGACGCCGCAGATCAGACGGTTGTGGGCGTAGTCGTCGGCGCGGACCAGAAGCTCCTCGCGTTTTTCCGGCGCCATGTCGATGAGCGTTAGGGCCAGCAGATAGCCGGAGGTCGCATGGCCGCTCGGATAGGCGTCATCCTTCGCCTTCGTCTTGCAGACCGGATGCAGCGTCCTGTCGAGACTATAGGGCCGCACGCGGTGGAAAGCGGCCTTGGCCGCCGCCGTGTCGACCCCCTCGTCATTCCTCACGCGCGCGCCGAGCGCCGCCACCAGCGGCAGGTTCTCTTCGGCGAAGCCTTCGCCGAGCACCGATTTGAAGACGAAAATGTTCTCGTTCTCGTCGTCGAAGCGGGCCGCGGCGATTTGCGCTTCGGTCCGCGCGCTCTCCAGCCGGTGAAGCTCGGCGAGCTCGGCCCGGGTCGCTTCCGCGTCCTGAGCCGGCGGGTCCGGGAGCACGTCGCCGAGCCGGGATTGATCTGGAGCAACGAAATGCGCGTCGCGCGCCGCCGCCGGGAACGCGGCGATTTGCGTCATGCAAAATAGGCATGAGAAAGTGGCGTAGCCTGCGTGCATCCGAAGACCTCCGCGCCCCTCCAATTTGACCGAGGTCAACGGAAGCCGGCGCTCTTTCGGGTTTTGGGCGCCGCCTGGCGGGCCCTCGATTACGGCGGCATTGGGACCAAAAAATGTGTCGCGCACATTACATAAACCTATTTTCAGAGGGATACACCGTGAACTGTGGCATTGGCGCCACAGTCCGGCCAAAACTGCATAGCTTCACCTAATTGTAAAGTTTCCGTTAACAATGACGCTTACGCCCTCCCCCAGGCGGCGTTGGAACGATCGCGGCACCGAGGGGAAGGTCATGAATAAACGTCATTGTCATGGCGCGTCGACGCTTGTGCTTGGCCTTTGCGCGTCGGCGGCGGTCGCCCTCGCGGCGACGGGCGCTCTCGCCCAGGCCGACATCGGCGAGGTGAAGGTCGTGGCGCACCGTGCGAAGCCCAAGCCGAAGCCAAAGCCGACCCCGCTCGTCCACCATCTTCACGTGGAGCCGACGCCGCATCCCATAGTCGCGGCGCATCCGACGGCCGGACCGGCGCATCCGCATCCCGCGCGCGTCGCCGCTCGTCACCCGCGTCCTACGACGAATTCTGGCTCTTACGGGCCAGCCGGACAGGGGTCTGCCGGCGCGCCCGGATTGCCGATCTCGTCCGAGGACGCCATAGGCTCGAAGGCGCCGCCCGGCTCCGCGCCGGCGCTCGCGCCCTCGCAGCAGTCGCTCAACGCCTTCGAGCCGGGCTCCACGGTTTCGGACAAGGTGCTGCGCGACGTGGTGATCCCCAGCGGCGACTATAATGAGGCGGTCAAATACACGCCCGGCTTCTATTCCAACAATCCGAATGGCCCGCTCGGCGACGCGAAAGGCGGCTGGCGCGGCTTTCAGGACGGCCAGTATAACGTCACCTTCGACGGCATTCCGTTCGGCGACGACAACGATCCAACCCACCATTCGGCGGCCTATTTTCCGGGACAATTCCTCGGTAAGGTCGTGCTCGACCGTGGTCCCGGGGCAGCCTCCCAGGTCGGCTACGCCACGTTCGGCGGCACGCTCGCGCTCTATTCGCTCGATCTGAAAGATCAGCGGGGCGGCAGCTTGGAGACCTACTACGGCAATTTCAGCACGCTGACCAACGCCGCGACCTATCAGAACGGCTTCGATCCGACGACCGGCACGCGCCTGCTCGCCCAATACTATCACGCGCAGACCGCCGGCGCCCTTCAGTACAACAGCGTCGAGAGCAACCAATGGCTCCTGAAGGGCGATAAGCAGTTCGGCGATGTCGCAGTGACAGGGCTTTTGCAATATGGCCGCGAGCATTACGACGGCGGCAACACGCCGAGCGTTCAGCAATATTTCCTCGGCGGCCCGACCTACGCGGCGCTCGGCCCCGATCCATTCACGGCGCAATATGTCGGCTACAACAATTCCGAAAAACAGACCGACATGGAATATGTCAATCTGAAAGCCGAGGAGTGGGGCTGGAAGCTCAACGACAAGGTCTACTCTTACGCCTATTGGTATCCCTGGGATCAGAACAACCCCGCCAACACGGCCACGGAAGGTCTCTCGACCGCCATCGGCGGCGCCGACACCGTGACTTCCGTCAAGATTCCTCTCCCGTACGGCGGATCGATCAAGGTCCCCTTCGCCGTTCCCTCGGGCGACATCAGCGGCTATCTCAAGAACAACAATTACCGCAACACGGGCAATATTTTCGACGCGACGCGCGAGATAGAGGCGGGCTACGCCAGCGGCACGCTGCGCACCGGCGTCTGGTGGGAGCGCGGCGACAATTGGCGCCTGCAGGAATATATCAACTACACGACTGGCGTAACCTACCCCGCCTATGCGACGACGCTCCTCGGCGCCTACGCGGGCGCCTACAAGCTCGAGCTCGGCTCGCATACGCAGAACGTTCAGCCTTACATAGAGTACGAATGGCGGCCGATTGACGGTCTGGCGATCACGCCCGGCTACAAGTTCGAGGCGTTCACGCGCCATCAGACAGCGATCGTCAATCAGACGACGCTCCTGCCGCAGGACTACGACGCCACCTATCGCGCCGGCATGCCGTTCTTCTCGGCGCGCTACAAGCTGACCCCGCAGCTGACGGTCTATGGCCAGGCGTCGCGAGGCTTCCTCGCGCCGACGGTTAGCGCCTATTATGTGGCCTTCCCGGCCAACAGCCACATCGATCCGCAGACGACGACCAACTATCAGCTTGGCGCCGTCTATAAGTCCGGCGACTTCACAGGCGATATTGACGTATACCAGATCACCGCGAACAACTTCCCCCTGACTTACACGGACACGACCGGCGCCACCAACTACACCAACGCCGGAACGGCGCGCTATCGCGGCTTCGAGGCGGAAGCCACATACAAAATAATTCAGGGCCTCGCCTTCTATGCGAGCGGGGCGATCATCGACGCGCGCTATCTGGAAGGCGTGTACTCCGGGCTGCGCATCGGCGGCGCGCCGAGCTTCACGGCGGCGGCGGGCTTCATCTATGATGACGGCCGCTTCTTCGGCTCGATACTGCATAAGACCACCGGCGACTCATACGGCTCGAATGGACTGGGCGCCGCCAATCAGGCTTACTGGTATGGCTCGCCCGGCAACTTCCTCCTGACCAACCCGCAGGTCAACCATGTCCCCACTTACAGCACGACCGATCTGGTTCTTGGCGTGCGCGGCAATTGGTTCGAGCAATGGGGCGTGCATAACAAGGTTGAAGTCAAGTTCGGCATCACCAATCTCTTCGACAACCGCGGCGTGACCGACATCGGCGGCACGCCGAACGGATACCTCTCCCCCTCGATCGGCACGGCGGGCGGCATTGCGCCGACAGCCGGCGCGCCCTTCACCTATACCTCGCAAGCCGGCCGCTACGTCTATGGCGGCGTGAAGGTCAGCTTCTGAGCGCGTTACGAGCCTGTCACAAATGTCGAAAACAATGCCTGCGCCGCTTCAAGAAGGTCGAGGTTCATGGAAGGTCTCACGATCAACCCCGTCACGCTGTTCATGCAGGCGGGGCCCGTCGGCAAGTTCGTCATGGTCCTGCTCGCTGCGGCGTCTCTATGGTGCTGGGCGATCATCGTCGAAGAAATCGTGCTGATCCGAAGGCTGCGCCGGGCGATCGCCGATGCGGCTGCGAACGCCGACAGCCCGCTGCTCGCGAGCATCGTTGCGGAAGGTCAGCGAGCGCAGGCGCTTCTTGTGCCGGGCGAGAGCGTCGGCGAGCGCCGCGCCCGCATCGTCGAGACCATGGGCCGCGCCGCCCGCAAGATCCTCGTGGCGACGGAAGGCGGCCTGCCCAACCTCGCGATCGTCTCGTCGCTTGCGCCTTTCGTCGGGCTGTTCGGCACGGTGTGGGGCATCATGACGAGCTTCGCCGGAATCGCCGAAGCGCAGGACACGAGCCTGGCGGTGGTCGCGCCGGGCATCGCTGAGGCGCTCGCTGCGACCGCCTTCGGCCTCGCCGCCGCGATTCCCGCGGGCTTCGCCTTCAACCGCCTGGGCGGCTGGCTCGCGCATACGGGCGAGGGTCTCGGCGATTTCGTCGAGGAGAAAGCCATTGCGCTCGTGGCCGCCGAAAAGCCTTCTCCGGCCCAGCCGAGAGCGGAGGCGGCGTGATGGGCCTTTCCGCCGGCAAACGCGCGACGGGCGGTTTTCAGCCTCTCGCCGAGATCAACGTCACGCCGCTCGTCGACGTCATGCTGGTGCTGCTCATCATCTTCATGGTCACGGCGCCGATGATGGCGGCGGGCATGAAGGTCGAGCTGCCGCAGGCGCGGACCGCGAAGCTGCTCAATCCCAAAGAGCCGGTGGTCATCACCATCGCCAAGGGCGGCAAGCTCATGCTCGGCGCCGATGAGGTCGCCCGCGAGCGCCTGGTCGAGGTCGTTCGCGCCAAGCTCGATGGCGACCTCGCCCATGTCATCCATCTGCGCGGAGACAGGGATGCGTCAATCGGCGACATGGTGGGGCTCATGGATGAGCTCTCGGCCAACGGCCTGACCCACATCGCCATCCTATCAAAGCGCGAGTCCGCCGCGAAAGGAAGCGCCAGAGAGGCCGCGAAGTGAGCCTCGCGGTTCCCGTTCCCGCGTCGCCTTCCGCACTACGGCCAGGCTGGCTCCGCCCCGCAGCCCTCGGTCTCGCGGCGGCGATTCACGCCGTGCTCCTGGGCGCGTTTTTGCTCGTGGCCGAGGAGCCCGAGGCGATGGAGGAGACGTCCTACAACGTGTCTTTCGTGCGGGAAGGGGAGGCCGCGCCCGCCATGCAGACGGACAGCGATCCCGACGAGGATGTGGAGAAGGCGCTATCCGAGGCGACGCAGGCGGCGGCGGACGCTTCCAGCGAGGAGGCGCCGAAGGCAAAGCAAGTTAAAAGCGAAACGCCGCTCGCGCTGGAGGCGCCCAAGATCGCGGCTGCGGATGCGGTGACGTTGGAGAAAACGGACAAGCGCGACGACGATCCCGATAAGCCGACGCTGCAGCCCAAGATCGACAAGGCCAAAGTCGAGCAGGCGCAGCAGATTGAGGCGACGCTGACGGAAAAGGTCGGCGTCGAGCGCCGCGTTGCGACGGAGGCCGCCGACGCGATGGTCGCCGCGGCTTCGACCGAGCGCAGCGGGGCGACCGACGGGCGCAACACGGCCATGTCCGCCGCCGCCGCCCTGCGCTATAGCGCCAAAGTGCGCAGGGAGATTCAGCGGCGCATGTTTTATCCGCGCGACGCGCGTGGCTACGGCGTCTCAGGTTCGGCCGTCGTGGTCTTCACCATCGGCGCTGACGGACGCGTTATCGAGCGCCACATCAACCGTTCGACCGGCAACGCCGCCCTCGATCGCGCCGCCCTCGCCATACTCGACGCCGTCGTCGCGCCGCCGCCGCCCCTCGGCCGTTTTCCTGGCAAGACGACTGTGAAATTCGTCTATCAGCACTGAGTGCGCCGCAAAGCGGCCGTGACGGAGACTCACTCGATATAAGGCGCCGTCTGCAACCGCGCGCGGCGCGCCTGCATCGATTCGGAGTCCGCCTCGGTGACGAAGGCCGCCGGGATTTCCTCCGGCTGCCGCGGAATGAAATGGCTCCAAGCCTCGCGCACGCTGCGCGGGTCGATGCGCTCGAAATGGTCCGTCGGCAGCCCCATTATCGGGCGCGTCTCGTCGAAGGGGGGCGGCGCCAGGGCCACGGTCGGGCGCGACGGCAGCAGGCCCTGCGGCGTCGCCACCGCGAGAACGGGCGTCGAATAGGCGACGCCGGAAGTTCTCACCATCTCGACGCCCAGCGCCACCGGCGCATAAAGCCCCTCCTGCCCGCTGCGCTCGCAGAGGCGAAAGCGCAGGATGCAGTCGACTCTCGAAGGCGATGAGAGCTGCTCTTCGCGCATTTCCGTCGCCGCATTGGCGAAAGCGTTCTCGCATTCCTGCTTCTTGAATTGCCCGGCGGCGACGCAGGCCGCGCTCGTCGCGTAAAAGGCGGGCTTCGCGGGCGGCTCGTGCGTGGTTTCGCGCGCGGCGGCGCCGCCGCATGAATTCAGAAAAAACAATCCCGTCAGGGATATTATCCCTGTGACGCTATTTTGCGAATGTGGCTTTGTCATGTGCGAAGCGCTCGACTTTCGCGTCAACAAATGCTCCAATGTCGGCGCGATTATGGCTATCAACGCTTTTTTTACCGAAACGGCGAGACGCGAAAGGGCGGCGCATGCAACTTTCCTCCTTGGCCACGGCGCAAAAAGGGTCGCCGCGGCGCTTTGACGCGAAGGACCCGGTCTTCGTCGAGGAGTTCGGGGCGTTTCTCCTGGCCGAGCGCGCGCTCGACGAGCTCGCCCTGCAGCGTTCGCAGCGCGCGGCGAGGCAAGCTGGCGAACGCTTCGACCGCGTGCTGACCAAGCTCGGCCTCGTCTCCGAGACCGACCTTTGCGGTCATCTCGGCAAGTTCTTGCAGATTCCGGTGCTCGAGCCGCGCGACCTGCCGCTGGAGCCGGCGCTCGCCGGGGAGATCCCCGACAAGTTCATCCGCTCCAACGGCATTCTGCCGCTCGCCGTGCAGAACGGGCGCCTCGAGCTCGCCGTCATCGATCCGCTGGATTTAGAGCCCGTCGAGGCGCTCGCCTATTCGACGGGGCTGAAATTCGACTTGCGGCTCTTGACGCCGGCGCTATTCGAGAAGGCCTTCGCGAGCCTCTATGGCAAGAAGGCCGAGGGCGTGGCGCTCAAGGACGATGACGCTCACGTCGAGGCGGCGAGCGAGTTCGATCTGCAGCGATTGCGCGACATCGCCAATGAGGCGCCGGTGATCCGGCGCGTCAATCAGATCGTCGCCGACGCCATCGAGGCGCGCGCCTCCGATATCCACATCGAGCCGTCGCTCGAATCCGTGCTCGTGCGCTACCGCGTCGACGGCGTGCTGCGCACCGCCGAAGCCCTGCCGCCGGGGCTCAAGGCCGCCATCGCCTCGCGCATCAAGATCATGGCTCGGCTCGACATCGCCGAGCGCCGCCTGCCGCAGGACGGGCGCATCAAGATGGCGATCCGCGGCGTCGACATTGACTTCCGCGTCTCGACGCTGCCGACGGCCCACGGCGAGAGCATCGTGCTGCGCATCCTGGACCGCAGCCAGGTCACCCTCGACTTCGACGCGCTCGGCTTCGAGCCGCAAGCGATCGAGACGCTACGCAGGACCATGCGCAATCCGAACGGCATCGTGCTGGTCACGGGGCCGACCGGCAGCGGCAAGACCACGACGCTCTACACGGCGCTCAAGGAGCTCTCGAAGCCCGATGTGAAGGTCTTCACCGTCGAGGACCCGATCGAATATCAGCTCATGGGCGTTAATCAGGTGCAGGTGCAGCCGGCGATCGGCCTCGACTTTCCGCACACGTTGCGCGCCATTCTGCGCCAGGACCCCGACATCATCATGATCGGCGAGATTCGCGACGCCGAGACCGCGCGCATCGCGATCCAGTCGTCGCTGACCGGCCATCTCGTGTTCTCGACGCTGCACACCAACAGCGCCGCCTCCTCGATCACGCGCCTCATCGACATGGGCGTCGAGAGCTATCTGATCGCCTCGACCGTCAAGGCCGTGCTCGCGCAGCGGCTCGTGCGAAGGCTTTGCCCGCATTGCTCGACGCCCATGGAGACGCGGGCGCAGTGGCGCGCGCGTCTTGCCGGTGAAGCCTTCGTGCGACAGCCCGAGCGGCTGCGCTCGCCGGGCGGCTGCGCGCACTGCCGCAACTCCGGATATTCAGGACGCTCCACGATCGCTGAAATCCTGGTCATGGACGACGCCATGGAGCGTCTCGTCTGCGAGCAAGCGCCCGACGCGAAGCTCGAGGCGCAGGCGCGCTCCGCCGGCATGTCGACCATGTATCAATGCGGCATGGCCAAGGCCTGGCGCGGCGAGACCAGCGTGGACGAGGTGCTGCGTGTGACCCGGATGGAGTGACATGGCGACCTTCCGTTACCGCGCCTATTCCGCCGCCGGCGATCTCGTCGAAGGCGAGGTCGAGGCCTCCGTCAGGGATGACGCCGAGGAAACGCTGTGGCGGCGTGGCCTGACGCCGTTCGAGACGAAGGAGGTCGCCGCCGGCAAGGGCGGCGGGAGCTTCAACCTCTCTTTCGGCAAGCGCGGGCCGAACGCCGCCGAGCTCGCCTCCTTCACGCGCGAGTTCGCGACGCTCGAGGAAGCCGACGTGCCGCTCGACCATGGCTTGCGGATCCTTTCCGCCCAAAGCGCCAATCCGACGCTTCGTGCGCTCGCCGAAGAAATCCTGAAACGCGTCGTCGACGGCTCCTCGCTCAGCGACGCGCTGGCCAAGCGCCCCGACACCTTCTCGACCGAATATGTGAACGTGGTGCGCGCCGGCGAGACGATCGGCAATGTCGGCCAGGCGTTGAACGATCTCGCGGAGATGATGGAGCGCCGCGTGGAGCTGCGCGCGCGCATCACGAGCTCGCTCGTCTATCCGGCCCTCTTGATCACGCTCGCCATCATCTCCACTGGCATCGTGCTCGCGACGCTCGTTCCAAACATCGCGCCGATCTTCGCCGACAACAACAAGGAGCTGCCGGGCGGATTGCAGTTCATCATGGACGCGGAGGCCAATTGGCGGACGATTCTTCTCGTCCTTGGACTGCTCGCATTGCTCGGTTTTGCGTTCTGGCGTATGGCGCAAAGCCGCCCGCCATGGCTTCAGGCCAAGGACAGGCTCATCCTGCGCCTGCCCTTCGTCGGCGGGCTCGCGGCGGAGCATGAAACGGCGCGTTTCACGCGCACGCTGGGCTCAATGGTCAAGGCCGGCGTGCCGCTGTTGTCGGCGCTGGAAAGCGCGCGCTCGGCGGTGGCGAACCGTCATCTCGGCGCGCGCATCGAAGGGGTGATCGAGGAGGTGCGCGGCGGCGCGCATCTGAGCGCGTCGCTCTCGCGCATCGAGGAGATGCCGCGCGTCGCGCCGCAGATGGTTTCGATCGGCGAGGAGACGGGCAAGCTCGACGTGATGCTGCTGCGCGTGGCCAACATGTTCGAGCGCAAGACGCAACGCACGATCGAGCGCGTGATGGGCCTCGTCACGCCGACGCTGACGATCCTGATCGCGCTCGTCGTCGGGGGGTTGATCATGACGGTGATGGACGCCGTTCTCGGCATCAACGAGCTGGCGACGAAGTGAGCGCGACGTTACCCGCAACGCCTGCCGCCCCCTCTCCCCGCTCGCGGGGAGAGGGTAAGGGTGAGGGGCCTTGGGGCGAGATCTCGCACGCCGATGGCGTGGCGCGCGCCGCGGCTCGCCGTCGAGTCCCCCTCACCCCAGCCCTCTCCCCGCGAGCGGGGAGAGGGGGCAGACTCGGCGCTTCATCGGCGCGCTCTGGCTTCACGATGATCGAAATGCTCGTCGTGCTGGCGATCATCGCGCTTGCCGCCGGCGTGTCCTCGCAGCTCTTGCGGCCGGCCTCGCCGAAGCTGCGCGTCGAAGCGTCGGCGCGGGCGCTGTGCGCGGCGTCGCGCGCGGCGCACGCGCGCGCGATCGCCACGAACCACGAGACGGCGCTCTTCGTCGACGTCGCGCGCAAGTCTTTCCGCTCCACCGTGACCGGCGAGACGACGATCCCCGCCGAAGCGCGCATAAATTTCTCCGTCGCCGGCAATATGAGGCAGGGGCGCGAAGGCGCCATCGTTTTCTTCCCGACGGGCAGCTCGACCGGCGGCGACATTTCCATCGACATGGGAAGCAATCGCGCGCATGTCGGCGTCAACTGGCTCACGGGAGCGACGACATGCGATCTCGGCTGAGCCGCCGCGCTGGCTTCACGCTGATCGAGACGCTCGTCGCCTTCGCTATTCTGGCGCTGGCGATGGCGCAGCTTCTCGCTGCGGCGAGCGGCGCCGCTCAGAACGAGAGCCGCGCCGACTTCTTCCTGCGCGCAACGCGGCTCGGCCGGTCGCATCTCGACTCGCTCGGCGTCGACAGGCCAATGCCGCTCGGCGAGACGCATGGACAATACGACGA
>DASPSI010000104.1:0-9082 GCA_035624015.1 Methylocystis sp. | reverse complement strand
GGGACTCGCCGCCCTCAAAGGGCGGTATGACGCCATAAACATCAAGCTCGACAAGACCGGCGGCCTCACCGAGGCGCTGGCCATGGCTTCGGCGGCGCGAGCGCAGGGCTTTTCGGTCATGGTCGGCTGCATGGTCGCGTCATCCCTCGCCATGGCGCCGGCGGTGCTCGTCGCGCAGGGCGCGGATTTCGTCGATCTCGACGGCCCGCTGCTGCTCGCGCGCGACCGCGAGCCGGCATTGCGGTTCGAGGGATCGACGCTCTTTCCGCCGCAACCCGAGCTTTGGGGGTAAGGACGGAACGCGGATCGCGATTCTGTCCGCGTCCTTGCTTTCCTCCTGGTTCGGACGTAACTTGCCGAAAAGTCATGTCGATTCGTCGCGTTGCCCTTCGCGGACGGCATAAGCTCCGCACCTTTTGGCGCGGGATAGATGCACATGGACAGCGACTACGCACCCTCCCTCGGAGAGCGCGCTCATTCGGAGACGCCGACGGCGCCGATCGAGACGACCCCAAAAACCACTGAAAAACCCGCCGCCAAGACGGCCGACGCCCTCGCGGAACCCGTCGAGAACGGCGGTCTCGCTGGAGCCGAGACTTTCGACGCCAACGCGATCGCAGCAGAGGAAGGCGAGGACCTCGCCGCTATCGAAGGCGACCACATGAGAGACGTGGCGCTACTCGTGACGCAGGGACGTCATCGCTTCTATTCGCTCGTGATGTCCAGCGACCTGCTGGCCTCGACCTGCACGGTCGACACGCGCGCGGAAAACCCGATCGACGGATTCCAGCGCAGGCTCGACAAGCGCCGCGCGCGGGAAATCGCGGCCTATATCGATAGGGGCTTGGGCACGGCGCCTTCCGCCGTGATCCTCTCGGCGCAGCCTCGCGCGCAGCTCAAATACGACCGCACTGGGCAGGTGCTGCAGTTTCGCAAGACGAAAGGAGCATTTCTGATCATCGACGGACAGCACCGCATCTACGGTTTCCATCTCGCCGAGCGCAAGATCAAGGTGCCGGTCGTGATTTACAATAAGCTGACCCGCGCGCAGGAGTGTCAGCTGTTCATGGACATCAACACCAAGCAGCGCCCGGTGCCGACCGAGCTCCTGCTCGACATCCGCCGCCTCTCCGAGGTCGAGACCGCGGCGGAGGCGATCCTGCACGATCTTTTCGATCTCTTCCACATCCGCGAGGACAGCGCGCTAAAAGGCTTCATGTCGCCCTCGGAGCGCAAGAAGGGCCTGATCTCGCGCCTGACCTTCAACACTGCGGTCAAGTCGGTCCAAGGCGCCTTCGTCGACGCCTCGGCTCAGGACGTCTACGGCGTGCTGAACCCGTTCTACGCGGCCTGCACGGCGGGGCTCGACGTGCACGAGGCGAAGGCGAACATCGGCCACGCCGCTCTGTTCAAGGCGCTGACGCTGCTCTTTCCCGATATCGCCGAGCGCGTCGGCGAGCGCTTCGACGGCGCCTATAGCGCGGCGAATTTCGAGCAGATACTCGTGCCGCTGTTCCGCCGGCTCAAGAAGAACGAGCTGCCGAAGCCGGGCGTCGGCCATCTTGCGCTCCACGAGCACTACCGCAAGGCGTTGGCCGCAGGCTTCTCGCTCAAGAACTGGCTGTTCGCCTGAGGCGTGGGGCAATAGGCGGTCTCCAGCAGGCACTCGAAAGCCTTCGCCCGACGGCCCCTTGTGCGCCGCGATGCGGTTCTTACATTTTCGGGCGGCGGCGCAGCCGCGCCGGCCGACCGAGGATCAGTCCCATGAGCAACTGTCGAAACTCCGCCTGGTCTCCGCATTACGGCAGAGGCGCGGCCTGTGGGCGCTGGCGCTGGAGCCCGTTCGAAATAGCGGCGATGGTTCTGGGCTTCATTGTCTTCTGGCCGATCGGGCTCGCGATTCTCTTCGCCAAGCTCTGGCAGCGCAATCACGGGACGGACGGAGACGTGTTTTCTTTCATGCGCGAGCGCGCAAATCAGGTCAAGGAAACGGTGTTCGCGCCCAGCGATGTGAGCGGCCCGTCTCCTTTCTGGGGCTCGAGCGGCAATGTCGCTTTCGACGCGTGGCGCGAAGCCGAGCTGAAGCGGCTCGAGGAAGAACGCCGCAAGCTGGCTGAGGCCGAGCGCGAGTTCGCGAACCACATCGCCGAGTTGCGTCGCGCACGCGACCGCGAGGAGTTCGAGTCCTTCATGCGCGCGCGCAAGAGCGGACAGGCGTAGTTTGACGGTTCATCGCGAGCCTTGAAAAGCGCCGCCCGTTGAGACGACGGCGGCGCTGATTTTCTCTCCCAAGCGCGCTCTGGCCTTCATCTTGGCTGGGGCACGATGCGAAGATAGGGTCTCGGCGCTTTCCACCCCTGGGGGTAAATCCTCCTGGCTTCGTCGTCAGAGACGGAGCCGGCGATGATCACCTCCTCGCCCTCTCGCCAGTTGACCGGCGTCGCGACCCGGTGTCTCGCGGTCAGCTGAAGCGAGTCGATAACGCGCAGCACCTCGTCGAAGTTGCGGCCCGTGGTCATCGGATAGACGATGAGCAGCCTGATCTTCTTGTCGGGTCCGATGACGAAGACGTTGCGGACGGTCTGGTTGTCGGCGGGCGTCCGCTGCGAAGCGTCGCCCGCGGCGCTTGCCGGGAGCATTCCATAAAGCTTGGAGACGGAAAGATCAGCGTCGCCGATCATCGGGTAATTCGGCGCGGCGCCTTGGGTTTCCTTGATGTCCTGGGACCATTTGGCGTGACTTTCGACGGGATCGACCGAAAGACCGATGATCTTGACGCCCCGGCGGGCGAACTCCGGCTCGAGCTTCGCCATGTAGCCGAGCTCGGTCGTGCACACGGGAGTGAAATCCTTGGGATGCGAGAATAACACGCACCAGGAATCGCCGATCCATTCATGAAATCGGATGCGGCCTTGCGTCGTGTCCGCCTCAAAATCCGGAGCGGCGTCGCCAATCTGGAGCGGCATGTCCTATCTCCTTAAGCTTAGGGGCCCCCCCCCGCCCGCGTCAGCTGGACCGCCGCAGACCGGGCGCCGGATGAAGCCGGCGCGACAGATAAGGTAAGCTTGCCGCAAACCCTTTCAACTTGTTGCGAGCAGCGAAATCTTTTCTGATCCCGGCTATGAAACGTCGGTCGAGGCCCTCTCGCCGGCGTGAACTTCGCTTGCAGGTGGATTTGCGGCTTCCCTCGGCCGCCAAAGCACGCTAGCTGTGGAGACAGGCTGACGCATATCGGGGAATTTGGGATGTCGCGCAAAAAGATCGCTCTCATCGGCGCCGGACAGATCGGCGGCACGCTCGCCCTGCTTGCGAGCCTCAAGGAGCTCGGCGACGTCGTGTTGTTCGATATCGTTTCCGGCGTGCCGCAGGGCAAGGCGCTCGATCTCGCGCAGTCCGGTCCCATTTCCGGCTCAGACAGCAGGCTTGCCGGGGGCGACGATTATTCCGTCATCGCCGGCGCGGACGTCGTCATCGTCACCGCCGGCCTGCCGCGCCAGCCTGGCATGAGCCGCGACGATCTCCTTTCGGTCAATCTCGGCGTCACGGCCAAGGTCGCGGCGGGGATTAAGCATTATGCGCCTGACGCTTTCGTGATCTGCATCACCAACCCGCTCGATGTGATCGTCTGGGCCCTGCAGAAAATGTCGGGCCTGCCGCCGCATCGGGTGGTCGGCATGGCGGGCGTCCTGGACTCCGCCCGCTTCCGCTACTTTCTTGCCGAGGAATTCAAGGTCTCCGTCGAGGACGTGTCGGCCTTCGTGCTCGGCGGCCATGGCGACGACATGGTCCCCTCGACCCGCTATTCCACGGTCGGCGGCGTCCCGCTGCCCGATCTCGTCGCCATGGGCTGGACGACGCAGGAGCGCATCGACGCCATCGTCGAGCGCACCCGCAAGGGCGGCGGCGAGATCGTCGGCCTGTTGAAGACCGGCTCGGCTTTTTATGCGCCGGCGGCGTCCGCGATCGAAATGGCCGAGAGCCACCTCAAGGACAAGCGCCGGGTTCTCCCCTGCGCGGCCTATCTGACCGGCGAATATGGCGTGGACGGGTTTTACGTGGGCGTGCCGGTGATCATCGGCGCAAAGGGCGTCGAGAAAGTTCTGGAGATCAAGCTCGACGCCGCAGAGGCGAACATGTTCGAGAGGTCGCTCGCCTCGGTGAAAGGGCTGATCGAGGCGGCGCGGCGGATCAACCCGGATTTGGGATGAAAGCCCTTTTCCGATCGAGCGCTCCGCGTCGAGCGGAAAAAAATTTCCGATTCTTCAAAATTTGAGGCAACCGGAGGCGAACTCGCGCGTTCTTACCGCAAAGTAGGAGCTTTGCCGGAGATAGCGCGATGTTCGCGAAATCGGGTCTTTTTGGCAGCCGCTGGGCGCGGCTCGTCTTCGCCGTGACGGTGGTGGCCGGCGTGGCGGCGGTGGTCGCCGCGACGCCCTCCGTGTCGATCGGCAAGGAGGAGGACGTGCCGCCGGCCCTGTCGGCGATGCTGGAGAACGCAATCCAGCCCCTTGGCAGGGGCCCGACGCTGCGCGTCGCCCGCGCCTTCGACCAGGCCAATGAAGATTGCTCGGTCGTATTCACCCGCGTGGCCGACGCCAGCGGCAGGGTGCGCGTGAAGCGCGCGTTGAGCTGCGCGAACTAGCCGCGCCACAGAACGACCGGCCTGCCGCATCGTGAACACTGCGTTGGAATCATGCGCTGGAGCATGTCCCTTAAAGAGCGCGAAGGGGTTCTTCCGATAAGGACGTGCTCAAACTCTTCAATCTTGAGAGAGACCTGTTCAATCGCGTGACGCGACGCGAGCGGGACGCCGCCGTCATCGCTCGACGAATAGCCGTCCGAGCGACATCCGACGCGCTTGGTCGTCCGAGCCGCCGCGAGCCTCGATCCGCTTGCGACGGCAGGCTTCTGTCGCGGCTCCAGCGCCCCCCGCCCCTCGGTTCTGCTTGGGCCAGCCTGCTTGGGCGTCGACGGCGCCGGCAACGCGAACGAAAAATCGCGCAAAGCTCGCGCTTCGCCCCACGCGGCTGACAAAAGCCGCCGCTTTCCCTATATGTCTTGATCCAAGCCAACCAATGGTCGGCCCCGCGCCGAAGAAAGGTTTCGATCTCGATGGAGTCCATTGCCGCGATCAGCCTGACGCCGAACGTCGCCGCCCCCGCCCCCGCCCCCGCGGCTCACGCCGCCACCGCCGTCAGCCATTTCACGCTCGAGAACGGCATGGAGGTCGTGGTCATTCCGGACAACCGCACGCCCGTCGTGACCCATATGGTTTGGTACAAGAACGGCGCCGCCGACGATCCGCTCGGCAAATCCGGCATCGCCCATTTCCTCGAGCATCTGATGTTCAAAGGCACCAAGGCGAATCCGCAGGGCGCCTTCTCCAATCATATCGCCGAGCTCGGCGGCCAGGAGAACGCCTTCACGAGCTATGACTACACTGCTTACTTCCAGCGCATCGGCAAAGAGCACTTGGCGACCCTGATGCGCTTCGAGGCCGACCGCATGCACAATCTCGTGCTGACCGACGAGGTTGTCCTGCCCGAGCGCGACGTCGTGCTGGAGGAGCGCCGCATGCGCACCGACAACGACCCCTCCGCCCAGCTCGACGAAGCCGTGCAGGCGGCGCTATTCTCGCATCATCCCTACGGCACGCCGATCATCGGCTGGAAGCACGAGATCGAGACGCTCTCGCGCGAAGACGCGCTCGACTATTACACCCGCTTCTACACGCCGGAGAACGCAATCCTCATCGTCGCCGGGGACGTGGAGCCGCATGAGGTTCTGGCGCTCGCAAACGAGACGTACGGCGCTATCCCGGCCCGCGCTGAGCCGCCGGCGCGCCGCCGCCCCAAGGAGCCGCCGCCGCGCGCCGAACGCCGAGTCACGCTTTCCGACGAGAAGGTCGAGCAGCCGGCGCATGAGCGGTTGTTCACCGTGCCCTCCTACGCCACGGCCGAGCCCGGCGAAGCGGAAGCTCTTGAGGTGCTCGCGCATGTCCTGGGCGGCGGCCCGACCAGCGTTCTCTATGAGACGCTCGTCGAAGAAGAGAAGCTCGCGGTCAGCGCCGGCGCCTATTACCTTGGCTCGGCGCTCGACGACTCGCGTCTATACGTCTTCTCGACGCCGGCGGAAGGCGTCGAACTCGAGACGCTCGACGCCGCGGTCGACCGCGTGCTCGCGCGCGTCGCCGCCTCCGAGCCCGGCGCTGAAGCCCTCCAGCGCGCCAAGACGCGGCTGATCGCCGACGCCGTCTACGCCCAGGATAGCCAGGTCGCGCTCGCGCGCTGGTATGGCGAGGCGCTGGCGACGGGCCTGAGCGTTAAGGACGTCGCATCCTGGTCGGACCGCATCGACGCAGTGACGGCGCAAGACGTGCGGAAGGCCGCGCGCAAATGGCTCGACAAGAAGCGCTCGGTCACGGGCTTTCTGCTGCCCGTCACGAACGCCGCCGCCTGATCCGACCTCGAACGAAAGCGAATGAATGACCGCCCATAACGTCGTCGCCGCGCCCAAGTCCCGCGCCGAACATGTGCAAAAAGTCTCCGCTTCCTGCGGGGTCGAGGCTTGGCTGGTCGAGAGCTATGCAGTGCCGCTGATCTCCCTCGAATTCTCCGTGCGCGGCGGCGCGTCGCAAGACCCGGCAGGGAAGGAAGGGCTCGCCAATCTGCTGGCCGGCACGCTCGACGAGGGCGCGGGCGACCTCGACTCGCGCGCCTTCCACCGCGCGATCGAGGATCTCGCAATCCATTTGGGCTTCAACGCCGACGCGGACAGTCTTTCCGGCCACTTCCAAACCCTGTCGCGCAACGCGCCTCAGGCTTTCCAGCTGTTCGCCCAGGCGCTCAACGCCCCGCGCTTCGATGAGGACGCGGTCGAGCGCGTGCGCGGGCAAATCGCCGCCGGGCTCAAGCGCGAAGCCTTCGATCCCGAAACAATGGCGGGCAAGGCGTTCCGCAAGGCGGCCTTTGCCGGCCATGCCTATGCGCGCCCAACGCGCGGCGAGCTGTCGACAGTCGAGTCTCTCTCTCGCCGCGATCTCGGGGCGCTTCGCGCCCGCGTGTTCGCGCGCGACAACATAAAGATCGCCGTCGTCGGCGCAATCGACGCGGCGACGCTGGCGTCAAGGCTCGACGCGCTTTTGAGCGGCTGGGCGGACAAGGCCGATCTCGTCGCAACGCCCGACACCGAGATCGCGAGCGTCGGCGCGCGCAAGGTCGTCGATCTCGACGTGCCGCAGGCGACGCTGCGTTTCGGCCGCCCGGGCCTGGCGAAAGCCGATCCCGACTATTTCGCGGCGGTGACGGTCAATCACATCTTAGGCGGCGGGGCTTTCACCTCGCGCCTGTTCAACGAGGTGCGCGAGAAGCGGGGCCTCGCCTATTCTGTCTACTCGCAGCTGCACGAATACGACCATTGTCCGGCCCTGCTTGGCGCCGCCGCGACCAAGAACGAACGCGCGGGCGAGACTCTGGACGTGATCGAAGCGCAATGCCGCGAGCTCTCCGAAGCGGGCCCGAGCGCGGAAGAGCTCGACAAGGCCAAGAAGTTTTTGATCGGCTCCTATGCGCTGCGCTTCGACACCTCGACGAAGATCGCGAGCCAGCTCGTGCGCATCCAGCTCGACGGCTATGATCCCTCTTATCTCGACGAGCGCAACCGCCGCATCGAGGCGGTGACTTTGGAGGACGCGAAGCGGGCGGCGAAGCGGCTGCTCGGCGACGGCAGACTGCTAGTGGCCGCGGTGGGAAGGCCGGAGGGGATCGCCTCACGCGGCTGAAGGCCCGAGTCGATCCTTGCTCGCGAAGAGAGGGAGCAGATTTGACGTTTCACGACTACCCGGGGCTCCTGTTCCCTGGGTTCTTTCTTGCTTCTTAAGCTCACCCGACAAGCGAGGCGTCCTTGCAATCCCTGTTCGAACTTCTCGGCGGCCCGGCGACCGCCCTGCTCCGCAAGCTCGATGCCGAAACCGCCCACCGCGCCGCAATCCTCGGGCTGAAGCTCGCGCCGATCAAAACGCCGGCGCTGGACGATCCGCGCCTTGCGACGCGGGTCTTCGACCACGACTTTCCAAACCCTGTCGGTCTCGCTGCCGGCTTCGACAAGAACGCCGAAGCTTTCGAGGAGTTGCTCGGGATCGGCTTCGGTTTCGTCGAGGTCGGCACGCTGACGCCGCGGCCGCAGCCTGGCAATCCGCGCCCACGCGTGTTCCGGCTCCTTGAAGACTGCGCCGTCATCAACCGCTGTGGCTTCAACAACAACGGCCATGCGCCCGCGCTCGCGCGTCTTCGCGCGCGCAAGCGAGGCGGAATCCTCGGCGTCAATATCGGCGCCAACAAGGACTCGGAGGATCGCGTCGGCGATTTCGTCGCCGGCGTGACCGCCTTTGCCGAGGTCGCCGATTATCTTGCGATCAACGTCTCCTCGCCCAACACGCCCGGCCTGCGCGATCTTCAGGAAGCGCAGGCGCTGCGCGCCCTGCTCGCGCGCGTCATGGATGCGCGCGCGAAGGCGGAAAAGCATCCGCCCATGCTGGTGAAAATCGCGCCGGACGTGAGCCTCGAGCAGCTAGACGACATCGTGCGCGTTGCGCGCGACGCCAGCATCGACGGCATGGTCGTCTCCAACACGACGCTCGAGCGCCCGAACACGCTTCGCTCCACGCTCGCGCAAGAAGCCGGCGGCCTATCGGGCGCGCCGCTGTTTCCCCTTTCGACGCAGCGTCTGGCGCAAACCTGCCTGCGGGTTGAGGGGCAGTTTCCCCTGATCGGCGTCGGCGGCGTCGACGGGCCCGACGCGGCATTCACGAAGCTGGAGGCCGGCGCGAGCCTCGTGCAGCTCTATTCCGCGCTGGTCTATGAGGGGCCGGGGCTCGTCTCTCGCATCAAGGCCGGCCTCGCCGCCCGCCTCTCGAACGAGAAAGTCGGCTTGCAAGAGATTATCGGCCGCAAGGCGAAAGACTTCGCTTCGTGAATCCTTCGTGTCCTTCGTGCCTTTGAGGTTGTTTTTCACCACAAAGGCACGAAGGACACGAAGATGATCACGAAGAGAAAAAACTAACCCGCTTCCTTGTTGCCCTTGT
>DASPSI010000076.1:0-4742 GCA_035624015.1 Methylocystis sp. | reverse complement strand
CATGCGATCGACGGCAGGAAGACGGCGATGGAGGCGCATTTCGTCCATGCGCAGGGTTCCCGTCTGGCGGTCGTCGGCGTGTTTCTGACGGGCGGGGGCGCCAACGCCGCCTTCTCGAAGGTGATGGCGGTCGCGCCGGCGGCGGAAGGCGAAGCCAAGCTCGCGGCGCCGATCGACGTGCGGAGCCTGCTGCCGAAAACGGGCCCGCTCTATCGCTACGAGGGCTCGCTGACGATCCCGCCCTGCTCGGAGAACGTCGACTGGAACATCTACGGGAAGAGCGTGGCGGTGGCGGATAGGGACATCGAGGCGTTCAAGAAGCTCTTCCCCAACAACGCCCGGCAGCTGCAGCCGCTCAACCGGCGGTTTCTGCTGCGAGAGGGGTGATGCGCTTCCCTTCTCCCGATTGCGGGAGAAGGGGCGGCTCACCCGTTCACGCCCCCGCCCAAATGTACGCCGCCACGGCGACGAGCCCGATCGCCGTCTGCCCGATCTCGAGGCGACCCCACAGCCTGATCACCTCGCGGGCCTCATGCGCCGCCTCGCCACCGATCAGCGCGAGGATGCGGTTGTTGAGCGGCACGATCGCGAAATAAGTGTAAGGCCAGCTCGAAATCGCAAAAATCGCGCCCACGAGATAGCGCACGTCGTCGAGCTCGCGAAAAGCGATGAAGCCGCACAAAGCTGAAAGCAAAGCGAGCCCCGCAAGCACCAGAAAGCCGCGATGGTCGGACGGCTCCCATTCCCTGGCGAGCGCCTCGTCGTCGAGCGCCATGCGCGCCGGCTGCTCGACATAATTCACGTAAAGCGACGCGCCGACGAAAGCGCCAGCCGCGGCGAGCGCGAGTTGCCCGATGATCATATCAGTTGTGCTTCCTCTCAAGCTGTTTCGATCGCGTCCTCGTCGCAGACGATTCTCACGTTGCTCCTCGCCTCGGCGGCGATGTCGAGCTTGACCGCCTCGACCTCCTTCTTCGCAGCGTCGCGCGCGGTGAAATGGTCGAAGAACATCTTCATCGTGCGGTCGATGCCGAAGGAGTTGATCTTGCGCGTGTCGTCGCCATAAAAGCGTGCGGCGTTGGGCGAGGCGGTGACGAGATCGTAGGACGGGAAATAGGCGATGTTCCTCCTCGCTCGTACCACCTCGTCCGCCGCGGCGCGCAGGATCGCCTTCGAGGCCGAATTCGAGACCAGCACGTGCCGATCCTCTCCGGTCGCGATGATCGACACCGGCGAGACGCTCAGGATCATGCGCACGTTCGGGTTGCGCGCGTAGATCAGATCGGCGGCGCCAAGAAAGTCGCGCACGACCTCGCCGACCGACATGTTCCAGAATTCATAGGCGTTAGGATCGTACTCGCCGCCCGCGACGCCGGGCGCGAGCTGCAGCACGGCGCCGTCGGATTTATGGCGCCAGCACTCCGTGAGCCCGAAAGTGAAGACGAACACATCCATGGTCTCGACCATCTTGCGCACGGCGGCGAGATGACGCTCGCGGTCGGCGTGCATCTCTTCGAGTGTGACGTATCCGTCGGGCTCGATGCGGGGCCGGAAGGGATCGACGAAGCGGCCGTCCTCGCGCGTCCACGCGTCGAGATCGGGCCTAAACTCGCCATGGGCGCGCTGCACGAGCTGTAGCAGCTGCGTCGTCGTGTAAAGATTGCCGTAGCGGCAGGAATACATCGAGTAGTTCCGCCGCCGCGCCTCTTTCGCCAACATGCCTTCCGGCGGCTCTTCGGCGAGATAATAGTGATAGCCGCTCTCCTGCAGGCGATGGGCGATCTCCTGCGCGAAGCAGCTGCCGCCGGTCGCCACCCTGTCGGCAAGCGAGATCTTGAAGGGGGTCTCGACAATCGGATCGAGCGCGAAGGGCGGCAGAGCCGTCACCGCCTTGCGCCAGAAGCGATGGTCGGGTAGGGAGGCGTAAGGGTTGTCCGCCACGGGCCGGTCTCCTCATGAGGGCTTTGACGCCGCTCGCGCCCGGACCATAGCCGCAGCCTGGCCGCTTGTCATCCGCCGGCTGTCCTCTTCTCGCCAACGCTGAAAGAATGCTCTCGCAGATCGACAAACAGCTCATCCGCGCCTATGCCGCGCCGCGTCTCGCCAAATTGCGCCGCGCGGCCCCCCCCTTCGGCCCACGCATCGCCGTCATCGGCAACTGCCAGAGCTATGGCGTAGCCTATGCGATGAAGCTGCTCGATCCGACAGCGCGCGTCGATCACTATTCGGCGATCACCAGGGCGATCGCCAACATCGACCAACTTTGCGCTGTCCTCTCTGACTATGATCAAGTGTTTTCTCAGGACTTTCCAACCGGAATCGTCAAGGGCGGCGACTCGCAAGAGCTCATGCGGCGGCTCGACAACGCGCTGCTGTTTCCGACCCTCAATTTCGCCGCCTTCCAGCCAGATCTCGTCTACCTCACGGACGCGACGCGCGGCAATCGCGTGCTCAACGGACCGCTGCGGCCTTATCACTCCGCGCTCGGCGTCTTCGCCTACCGCATCGGCTTGAATCCCGACGCAGCGCAGGCGCTGTTCAACCGCAACGTCTATGAGGCTGTGGGCTATCTCGACGTCTGGGGCCCCGCCGCCGCCGAGTTCCTCCAGAATGCGGGCTCCTACGATCTCGATCTTTCCGCCGAGCTCATGAGCTGGTCGCGGCGCGGCGTGTTCATGTATTCGATCGTGCACCCGAAGCCTTTCGTGCTGGCCGACATCGCGCGGCGACTCTTTGCCAAGGCGGGGCTTGAAATCCGCAACCACAATCTCGACGATTACGCGATCGACGATCTCGCGCGCTCGGAAATTTTCCCCGTCTATCCCGAGATCGCGGAACTTTATGGCGTGCGCGGCGCCTATCTGTTCAAGCGCGGCAACTTCCACATTTCCCACGGCGTCGGCGAGTTCCTGACGTTGCCGCAGTATCTTTCCGGCTGTTATGCGGTGTATAAAAAGGCGAGACCGGAACAGATCGCGCATCCGCGCGTCGACGCTTGGCTTGCCGAAACGGAGCTGTCGAGGAAGCTCGTCAGCCTCGCGCAGGAGAATTTCACGCGCGGGCTGACGCCGGTGCTGTGACCGTTCCTAACGAGGAGTCCGTTCATGCAAATTCAGCCTTATCTGTTCTTCGGCGGCCGCGCGGACGAAGCCATCGCCTTTTACGAGGGGAAGCTCGGCGCGCGGCTCGTCATGCGCCTGCGCTACAAGGACAATCCCGACGCCGCCGCGCCCGCGCCTGAAGCGCTCGCGGACAAGGTGATGCATGCGCGCCTCGACATCGGCGGCAATGTCGTTTTGCTGTCCGACGGACATGGCGCCGAGGGGCCGAGCTTCCAGGGGTTCGCCCTGACGAGCGCGGCGGCGAGCGCGGAAGAGGTTGATCGTCTCTTCGTCGCGCTGACGGAAGGCGGCGCGGTGGTGCAGGCGCCGCAGAAGACTTTCTTTTCACCGCGCTTCGCGATGGCGAAGGACCGCTTCGGCGTGCTCTGGATCATGCTCGTGCAGTGAGCGCAAAACGTCGCCGCCTCGCTCCGCCCGAACAAAAAAGGAGCCGCGCGGGCTCCTTTTTCTTATCGCGTCCGTCGCCGCTTAGTGAGCGGCGAAGGGGTGCTTCGCCGTGGCGCGGGCCGAGAGCACGGCTTCCGCAGTCGGGTCGCCCTTCATCGCGCGCGCGATCGCTTCCTTGGTCGCGGCGTAGTTGAAGTCCTGGATCTTCTGATCGTCGTTCGCTTCCCAATGGATGAAGACGCCGACGCAGATGAACAGGTCGTCGGCCTTGGAGAGCGGGATCACGCCCTCGGCGACCGAGTCCGCCACGGCCTTGGCCACGCCGTATTGCGCCGGGCCGAACATCTGCACGGCCTGCTTCGCGTTCTTGATCGTCACCTTGTTGAACAGGATCGTGTAAGGCTTGACCAAGAGATTGGGCTCGAGGACCGCGAGCAGGGTCGTGAAGCCGTCCTTGTTGTTGACCAGCGCGTTGGCGAAGGCCTTTTCCACGGCGCTGCCGCGCGGTCCGATCAGCAGGTCGATGTGAGCGACCTCATTGCCTTCGCCGACGAGCGACTCGCCCACCAGCGAGTCGCCCGAGCTCGCGGCGATGTTGCCGCCGGCGGGCTTGCCCGTCAGCGCGCTCAGGATGCTGTCAAGAATGCCCATTTGTTCTCCCTTTCGGTCTTCCGGTTCGCGTGTCTCTTGGCTGCGTCAGCCGAACATAAGCCGCCCGATGATGGGCGAGCGGCTTCGTTTGGGTTGACGCAGATCGTGACGCGCTCGTCCCCTCCCTGGGAACGACCGATTTCCTGCGCCAGGCGCGGAGAGACGCCGCGATCGGCGCCCCTCCCCGTCCCTTGTTCCTCTCGCGCTTAGTGGGCGGCGAAGGGGTGCTTGGCTTCGTTGCGCTTGGCGACGACTTCCGCGGCCTTCGGCTCGCCCCTGACGGCGCGCGCGATGGCCTCCTTCGTGGCCTGATAGTTGTAGTCCTGGATCTTGGCGTCGTCCGCGGCGTCCCAGTGGATGAACACGCCGACCGAGATGAACAGGTCGTCGGCCTCGGCGACCGGGATCACGCCCTCGGCGACCGAATCGGCCACCGCCTTGGCGACGCCGGCCTGCGCCGGGCCGAACATCTGCACGGCCTGCTTGGCGCCCTTGATCGTGACCTTGTTGAAGAGAATCGTGTTCGGCTTCGCCAGCAGGTTCGGGGCGACGACCGCGAGCAGGGTCGTGAAGCCGTCCTTG
>DASPSI010000061.1:0-6442 GCA_035624015.1 Methylocystis sp. | reverse complement strand
TGCCGCCGCCTGCACCGGTTGATGTCGCGGCGGGCGCGGCTCTACGCCGAGATGCTGACCGTGGGCGCGGTCATTCACGGCGATCGTGAGCGGCTCATGGGCTTCGACGCCTCCGAGCATCCGGTCGCCTTCCAGCTCGGGGGCTCCGAGCCCAAGGGCCTCGCCGAAGCCGCGCGCATCGCCGAGGACTTCGGCTACGACGAGATCAATCTCAACTGCGGCTGCCCTTCAGACCGCGTGCAGAATGGCGCTTTCGGCGCCTGTCTCATGCTGCGCCCGCAGCTCGTCGCCGAATGCGTGCGCACGATGAAGGACGTCGTGCGCGTTCCGGTCACGGTCAAATGCCGCATCGGCGTCGACGATCAGGACCCGGAGACCGCGCTGTTCGAGCTCGCCGCGCAAACGGTTGCGGCAGGCGTGGACGCCCTGATCGTGCATGCGCGCAAGGCCTGGCTGAAGGGGTTGTCGCCGAAGGAGAACCGCGACATCCCGCCGCTTGACTATGCGCTCGCGCATCGGCTCAAGCGCGCGTACCCGGCGGTCCCCATCGTCGTCAACGGCGGCCTCGCGACGATCGAAGCGATGAAAGAGCAGCTCGGGGTCGTGGACGGCGTCATGGTCGGACGCGCCGCCTATCAGGATCCGGCGCTGCTCCTAAAGGTCGATTCCGAGCTTTTCGGAGAATCGCCGCCTTTCGCCGACTGCTTCGAGTTGGTTAAGGCCTATGCGCCCTATGTCGAGAAGCAGCTGGCCGCGGGCGAGCGGCTGGCGTCGATCACGCGCCACATGCTCGGCATGTTTGCAGGCATGCCGGGCGCGCGCGCATTCCGCCGCCGCTTGGCGCTGGAGGCCGTGCGCCCCGACGCCGGCGTCGAGCTCTTGCTTTCCGCGGTGGACGAGGTGCGCGACGCTCGCGCCCGCGCGACGCTCGAATATGAGTTCTGATCAGCGCGCGCAGAGCAGGAGCAGGAAGGCGATCTCCGCCGCCTGCTGCGCCGCGCCGAGCACATCTCCTGTGTAGCCGCCAATCTGCCGTCGCGCGAGCCGCGCGACGGCGATCGCCGCAAAACCCGCAGCGGCCCCGGCGCCCAGAAGCTGCGCGAGGGAGGCGCCTGCAAAAAGGAGCGGCGCGGCGAGCGCCGCGCTGAGCGCAAGCGCCACGCGCAGAGTTTCTGCGTCCGGCGGCGTCACCGCGGCGCCCGCGCCGTCGCTGCGCGCGGGCGCGAGCATGACGAGCGGCGCGAGGCCTGCGAGGCGCGAGGCCGCGCCGACGGCGACGAGCGCGAGGGCCGCAAGCCATAGGCCGCGGTCGCAGATCGAGGCGAGCGCCGCGACACGCGCCATGAGACCAAGCGCGAGCGTCGCGGCGCCGTAAGAGCCTAAAAGGCTGTCGCGCATGATCTCGAGCTTTTTCTCGCGCGTGGCCCCGCCGCCGAAGCCGTCGGCGACATCCGCGAGGCCGTCCTCATGCAGGGCGCCGCTGACGGCGACGAGCGCCCCGATGGCGCAGACAGAGGAAGGCAGCGGCGGAACGCCGACCGCCCGCGCAGCAAGGAGCGCGACCGCGCCGCAGCCGCCGACGATCGCGCCGGCGACGGGAAGCGCGCGCAGGGCCTGCGGGAAACGCAGCCGCACGGAAGGCGCGAGAGGAACGTCAAGGCGCGAATAGAAGCGCAGACAGACGAGCAGGTCGTCGACAAAGGGGAGGTCAAGGAGCTTCGCCATGCCCGCGCTTCTGCCTTCAGCGCGCGCGTTTGTCGAGAGAGCGCCGAGACGCCGGCATTTACGCCAGGGAACGGATCTTCAAGAAATTGAGTCGTCCTGCGTCCTGCGCTCTGGTGGAACTTTCAACGGCTTGACCTTGTCAAAAGCTCCAAATGGGAGGAGGATTACATTCGCAGCCGAAGCGATCCGGCGAATCCTGATGGCCGCTAGAGCCCAGAATCTGAGGCGGCTGGCCCTGCTGGCGGCGCCACCGCGCCGTAAATCGAAGCTTTGGAGGCGAAGAGGGCCCCCTTCGCTCGTCGGTCAAAAATCCTGGGAGATTAGCCATGTGTCGTCGTCCGATAATGATGCTGCTCGCCTGGAGCGGCTTTATCCTTTTGACGACGCTGACGGGGGCGCGGGCGGCGTCGTGTTCCGATCGGCTGCGTGTGTGCGAAGCTTTTTGCGAAAAAAATTACAATAACGCGCCGAGGTGTCTGGGAACCTGCCAAGGCATTTTTGAGGAGTGCAAGTCGACCGGCTGCTGGGAGAGCCGAATCACGGCGAAACGCTGCGGATATTCGAGACAATAGGCTCTGACGACCGAAAGCGCCTTCGTCGTCTTTCCCGAATGGCGCGGATGCGTCATCCTAGGCCTTTCGTCCAAAAGAAGCGCGGCGCGGCCCCATTGGCGCGTGCATCGGGCGCGTGCGGCGAGGAGGCTGGGCCCGCCGCTGTCGCCTTTCGAGAACGCGTGGCCGCAAGCGAAGTTAAACGCCTATTTCTTTTCCAAGCATTGGGCGGCAAGCCATCTGCCGGCGCCGTCGATCGTCATGTTCATCGGTTTGCCGTTCATTGCGCCGGTGGTCGTGGCGTGGAAACGGCTCTCTGTGGAGCTTAGGGCCTCGATCGTGATCTCGGTCTTCGTCTTGTTGCCCGGCGCGTCGCATGTCGTCGTGAACACGAGCTTCGCGCTGGAGGAATCGATGAGCGCCAATTTGCAGCTCGACGCGGTCTCGCCCATCGGATTGAGCCGGGTCAAGTCTTCCTTTTTCACGCAATTTCTGCTGACGGTGGGCTTGCCGGCGGTGACATCCGCCGCCTGCTTCAAGGCGGCTTCCATCTTCGCGCGCTGCTGAGGCGGGAGCTTGGCGAGCTGCTCCTCGGGAATAGTCATCGAGCCCAGTTGCGGCATGCCGGCCATGCGCATCGTGACCGTGTATTCCCACTCGCCGGTGCTGAGATTGAGCGGCACGGGATCGGCGAGGACGGCGCTCGCCGGCAAAGCCAGCAGGGTCGGCAGAAGAACGCGCTTCATGGTTGTGCCTCCTCTCGTCTTGGCCTTGGCGGCTCAGTTGACGAAGGCTAGACCATGGATCAATTCGCAGGCTTGGACAAGCCCGAGCCAATGCTCGTAGCGCCGGGCTCCTTGCCCTCTCCGGTCGGCTCCTTGTAAAACCTCGGTCGTCCCCCGCCACGGAGCGCGCCCCCCATGACCTACTGCTGCGGCATCCTCGTCGAAGGCGGGCTCGTCATGATCGCCGACACCCGCACCAACGCCGGGCTCGACAATATCTCCACCTTCCGCAAGCTGCATATTTTCGAGGCGCCTGGCGAGTATGTGGTCATGCTGGCTGCTTCCGGAAATCTCTCCGTCACGCAGTCCGTCGTGAGCCTCTTGAAAGACGGCGTCGAGAACAAGGAGACCGGCGAGGTCGAGCGGCTCTCCGACATGAAGTCGATGTTCCAGGCGGCGCAGCTCGTCGGCCGCGCCGTGCGCGCCTCGCGCGCGCTCGCCGGCGACGCCGTCGAGCAAGTCTCCGGCGTGAGCTTCGAGGTCACGCTCCTGCTCGGCGGCCAGATCCGCGCGGAGCCGCCGCGGCTCTTCATGATCTACACGCCCGGCAATTTCATCGAATGCACGACGGATGCGCCTTTCTTCCAGATCGGCGAGCACAAATACGGCAAGCCGATCCTCGATCGCGCCGTAAGCTACGAGACGGACTTATACGACGCGCTCAAGATCGGCCTGATCTCGATGGATTCGACGATCCGCTCCAATCTCTCGGTCGGCCTGCCGATCGATCTCGCGGTGCTGCGCCGTGACGCATTGAAGATCGAGACCTCGACGCGCATAACGGCGGACGACCCCTACTTCGGCGCGCTGCGCGATAGCTGGTCCAGGGCGTTGCGCGCCGCGCATATGGCCATCCCTCGGCCGCCTTACGGCGGTGATCGGTGATCACCGGCGCGGTCCTTGCATGCGCGCCCTGAAGCCCATAGCTTTTAAGGAGCGCGCCCATGAGCGCCGTCCAGTTCGACGAGATGAATGGGACCCAAGGCGTTTCGCGCGCGCCTTATGAGAAGCTCGCGCAATGGCTCGCGCAGACCCCGCCGAGCCACCTTGCGTCGCGCCGCGAGCAAGCCGAGCTGATGTTTCGGCGCATCGGCATCACTTTCGCGGTCTATGGCGCGCAAGAGGCGGCGGAGCGACTCATTCCTTTCGACATCCTGCCGCGCATTCTTTCGCGCGGCGAGTGGACGACGCTGGAGAAAGGGCTCATCCAGCGCGTCAAGGCGCTCAATCTCTTCCTTGCGGACCTCTATGGGGCGGGCGAGGCGCTCAAGGCCGGCGTCGTCCCCGCCGAGCTCGTCTATCGCAATCCGGGCTTCTGCCCGGAGATGTTTCATCGGCGCGCGCCGCACGATATTTTCGTGCATATCGCCGGCGTGGACATTGTACGCACGAGCGACGACGGGTTCTATGTGCTCGAGGACAATCTGCGCACGCCCTCCGGGGTCTCCTACATGCTGGAGAACCGGGAGGTCATGATGCGGCTGTTTCCCGAACTGTTCGCCACGCACAAGGTCGCGCCGGTCGACGACTATCCCGACAAGCTGCTCGCCACCCTGCGCTCGGTCGCGCCGCCGAACGCCGGCGGCGACCCGACCGTCGTCGTGCTGACGCCCGGGCAATACAACTCTGCTTTCTACGAGCACTCCTTCCTGGCCGACAAGCTCGGCGTCGAGCTCGTCGAGGGGCGTGACCTCTTTGTGCGCGACAATGTCGTCTACATGCGCGCGACCGAAGGACCGCGCCGCGTCGACGTGATCTACCGCCGCATCGACGACGATTTTCTCGATCCGCTGACCTTCCGCCCGGATTCGGCGCTCGGCGTCGCGGGCCTGATGGGCGCCTATCACGCCGGCAATGTCACGCTCGCGAATGCGGTCGGCGCAGGCGTCGCCGACGACAAGGCGATGTATACCTACGTGCCGGACATCGTCCGCTTCTACCTCGGCGAGGAGCCGCTGCTCAAGAATGTGCCGACTTGGCGCTGCCGCGAGGCGGAGGCGCTTGCCTACGTGCTCGACCATCTCGACGAGCTCGTCGTCAAGGAGGTCAACGGCTCGGGCGGCTACGGCATGCTCGTCGGCCCGCATGCGACAAAGGATCAAATCTCAGAATTCGCCGCCAAGCTCAGATCCAATCCGATGAACTTCATCGCGCAGCCGACCCTGGCGCTCTCCACTTGCCCGATCTGCGTGGAGCAGGGGCTCGCGCCACGGCATGTCGACCTTAGGCCTTTCGTGCTCACGGGGGCGGGCGGCTCGACCGTCGTGCCGGGGGGCTTGACGCGCGTCGCTATGACCGAGAAATCTCTCGTCGTGAATTCGAGCCAGGGTGGCGGCACAAAGGACACCTGGGTCGTCGACGACGCCTTCGAGGGGCGCGCATGACGTCGTTTTTTGTGTCCTTCGCGCCTTCGTGGTGAAAAACGAACCACAAAGGCACGAAGGACACGAAGGATTCACGAAGAAGGAAGCGCATGCTTTCGCGGACGGCGGACAATCTCTATTGGCTCGCACGCTACATGGAGCGCGCGGATTTTCTCGCGCGTGTGCTGCAGGCGTCGAGGCGGCTGGCGGCCTTGCCCAAAGCCTATGGCGGCGCCGAGAGCGAATGGGAGAGCGTGCTGCTCTCGTCCGGCGCAGCGGAAAGCTTCGCCGCCACGGGCCGCGCGGCTGACGAAGCCAACGTCACCGAGTTCCTGACCTTCGACAAGGACAATCCCTGCTCGATCCGCAACTGCCTGGAGCACGCGCGCACCAATGCGCGCGCCGTGCGCACGGCGCTGACCACCGAGATGTGGGAAGGCGTCAACGCCGGATATCTCGAGATGCGCGCGATCGAGGCGCACGGCGTTCCTCACGGCGAGGATCTGACGCGCTTCCTCGACTTCGTGAAGCAGATGTCGCTGACCTACGACGGCGGCGCGTATCGCACGATGTTGCGCAACGACGCCTATTACTTCTCACGCCTCGGCCTTTTCGTCGAGCGCGCCGACAACACCGCGCGCCTGCTCGACGTGAAATATCACGTGTTGCTGCCCGACAAGGAGGTCGTCGGCGGCTCGCTCGACTACTTCCAGTGGACGACGATCCTGCGGTCCGTTTCCGCGCACACCGCCTATCACTGGGTCTATCGCCAGAGCCTCAAGCCCTGGCTCGTCGCCGATCTGCTGATCCTGCGTCCGGAAATGCCGCGGTCGCTGATTTCCTGCTACGAGAGCGCCGTGCGCAATCTCGATCGCCTGGCCAAGTCGCATGGACGCCAGGGGCCGGCGCAGCGCCACGCGCGCGCCGTGCACGGCCGGCTGGAAAGCCTCTCGACGGAAGCGCTGTTCCAGAGCGGCCTGCACGAGTTCGTGGAGGAGTTCATCGAGGACAACAACAA
>DASPSI010000046.1:0-13920 GCA_035624015.1 Methylocystis sp. | reverse complement strand
GCTGGAGCACGGCGCGGACCCCGAGACGCCGGCGTTTCTGATCGAGCGCGCGTCGCTGCCCGACCAGCGGATCATTTCGGGCACGATCGCCGATTTGCCGGGGAAGATCGCGGGCGAGACGATCAAGGGGCCGGCGCTGCTGCTGTTTGGCGCGGCGCTGACGGGGTTGCGAAAGCTGGTTCCTTGAATTATCCACCAGAGTGGGATAATATTTTTCGGAGAAGGCTGCTTGAGAGTTCTAAAAACCAAGGAATTCGCGCGCTTTGCGCGCCGCGAGGACATCGACGACGAGCGGCTCTGCGAAGCCGTGGAGCGCGCCGCGCGTGGATTAATCGACGCGGACCTTGGCGGCGGGCTCATCAAGCAGCGGGTGGCGAGAAGGGGCGAAGGGCGGAGAGGCGGGTATCGGACGCTCATGGCGTTCAGTTCCAAGACGCGGACAGTTTTCGTTTACGGCTTCGCCAAAAAAGAACGTGACAACATCGGCCCCGAGGAACTGGAATTCTGGCGGCGAGTGGCGAACGCTTTTCTCACCATGAACGAAGAGCCGTTGTCCGCCCTCATCGCCGCAAAGGAAATCACGGAGGTATGCTGCCATGACTGAGACGAAATACCGCAGCAGTCGTCTCGAGGCGTTGCACAAGACGGGGGCCGGGCTTGCGAGCGTCGGGGCGCTCGACAAGGCGACGATGCGCGATCTCGACGCCTTTTGCCTGACGAAGGTCGAGGCGTTGACCGGCGCGGAGATTCAGGAGCTGCGGGAGCGCGAGCATGTCAGCCAAGCGATTTTCGCGCATCACCTCAATGTGCGGACGAAGCTTGTGAGCGATTGGGAGCGCGGCGTTAAGCGGCCGAGCGGCCCTTCGCTGAAATTGCTTGCCCTCGTTCGCGCAAAGGGTCTTGACGCCATAGCGTAGCCACCGGCTCGGCGATTGGGAGGCTTGAGACGTGACCAGTCCAAGGTTTCAGCTTGAGCGCGTTCATGGCGCGCCGGTTTCGAGCGAAGAGATATTAACTGATATGCGTCGTGCGGCTGGGCTGGCAGGGACAACAGTTCTTTCCCAAAGGCTTTACTCGGAACTCGGGAAATACGACCCTACGACCGCTTCGCGCCGCTTCGGAACATGGAATAAGGCAGTTGTTGCCGCGGGATTAGAAATTGCCAATGAACTCAATATTTCCGACGAACGTCTCTACGAGAACATTATGCGCCTTTGGGAGCATTATGGGCGGCAGCCGCGCCAAGCCGAACTCGGTCGACCGCCGTCTCTCGTTACCTATGGCGCTTACAGGCGGCGTTTCCGTTCTTGGATGCACGCCCTTTCCGGGTTTGTCGATTATGCAAATTCCCAAGACCTCCGACCTCCAAATCTTGTCGAGGCCACGAGCGCTCCGAAAACTCCGCGCGATCCGTCTTTGAGACTTCGCTTTCGTGTGATGAAGCGCGACAACTTTTCATGCCGTGCGTGCGGCGCAAGTCCGGCTACTACTCCGGGCCTGTTGCTTCATATCGATCACGTTCAGCCGTGGAGCGGCGGCGGGGAGACGGTCGAAGAAAACCTTCAGACACTTTGCGAAGCTTGCAACCTTGGAAAAAGTAACGTGCTATGAATTTTTCGGATGCGGGCCCGCGCGCCGGCGTATCACACGAGATACTTCAAGAATTAGCAAAAACTCTCATAATCTCGACGCTGCGCCCCCGATCAGTTTTCGCATGGTGTAGCGCGCTCCACCCTCACCGCAGCGCCTCCCCGCCCACCTCGTCGACCCCATACACGTCGTCCCTGAAATGCACCGTGCCGTCGGCCGAAGCCCAGCCGGTCATATAGACCCAGATCACCGGCACGGGGTGATTGAGCTTAACCTCCTCGCGCTCGCCGCTTGCGATGTGCTTCTTGATCGTCTCCGCATCCCATTGCCCCGGCGCGTCGATCATGAGCCAGGCGGCGAGGTCGTTGACGCCCTGCACGCGCACGCAGCCGTGCGAGAGGAAGCGATAGTCGCTCGCGAAGAGGTTTCGCGACGGCGTGTCGTGCATGTAGACCGAATGGGGATTGGGCATCGAGATGCGGATCGAGCCCAAGGAGTTCTGGGCGCCGCTGTCCTGGCGCAGCGTGTAGTTCAGCGCCTTCTCGCTCGACCAGTTGACGGTGCGCGGGTCGATCTCCTCGCCCTTGTTGTCGAGCACGCGGATTTTCGCGCGAGAGAGATAGCCGGGGTCGCGCAGCATCTTGGGCGCAATCTCGTTCTTGATGATCGAACTCGGCACGGTCCAGGTCGGATTGATGTTGACGGCGACGATCCTGGCCGAGACCTCGGGTGAATGGTGCTCGACATCGCCGACGATCGCCGCGTAGCGGCGGACAACCCGATCGTTCTCCACGGCGTCGACCGCCGTAGAGGGAATGTTCACGACAACATAGCGCTCGCCGAAGGGGAACTGTACGCCGGCGAGCCGCTGCGCGCTGGAGGCGAGCTGACGGAAGCGCGTCGTCGCCGGAACGTCGAGCGCCTTGAGGGTCGCGCCGGCGACCACGCCGGTCTGGCGCAGCCCCATACGAAATTGAAAGCGCTTGACCGCCGCGGTCAGATCCGGGCTCCATTTCGGGCTCGTTCCCGAAATCGAGTCGTCCTCGGCCGCAAGGCGGCGGCGCAGCGCCGAGACCGGGGGCCCCTTGGCGCCGGGCTGCAAGGGCTCGCCGATGGTCGGCCAGCCGCCGGCGTCAACGATGGCCGCATATCGCTCGGAGGCCTTGGAGGTCGCAAAGAAGGTCTCGGGCTGCAGCGCCGGCGTCGGATCGTCGGAGAGCGCGGTCTCGCGCGGCGGCGCGGGCTTCGGCTTCGGTTTCGGACGAGGCTTCGCGGCGTCCGTCGACGCGGCGTTCCGCTCGAGAGTCGGAAACACCGGCTCTACCGTCGCAGCCGCGGCGGGTGCCGCAGGAGTCGCCGGAACAGCCGGCGCCGCGACCGGCGCCGAGGAAGCTGGCGCAGGGGTCTGCGCGCCGAGGGGCGACGAGACCAACGCCAAGGCCAGGAAAGAGACGAGCGATTTTGCGCGAGCGCGATGAAGTCCCATGGGCGGCATTTTCCGATCAGGCTCCGGCGGGGGCGCCGCCATTGGACGGCGCGCGTCTTTTCCGTCGCAAAAGACGCGAGGTCAACGCCAATTCGAGGGGGCAAGCCGGACACAAGGACTTGCCGCCCGCGAATCGCGTTATCATGCGGCCTCCGCCGCGCGCGCCCGCGCCGAAAATTAGAGTGAACCGTTAATGCCCGAGCTGCCCGAAGTCGAGACGGTGCGGCGCGGCCTTGCGCCGGTGCTCGAAGGCGCGACCATCGCTGGCGTGACGCTCAACCGGGCCGACCTGCGCTTTCCTTTCCCCCCGCGCTTCGCCGCGCGCCTGAAGGGGCGACGGATCGAGGCCTTGCACCGCCGCGCGAAATATCTCGTCGCCGAGCTTTCCTCCGGTGAGAGCCTCGTCATGCATCTCGGCATGAGCGGCTCATTCCGCATCGACGCCGGGGGACCGATCGGCGAACCCTATCAGCCGCGCGGACGCGATCCAGCTCATGACCATGTCGTGTTCCATCTCGGCGGCGGGACACGCGTCACGTACAACGACCCGCGCCGCTTCGGCTTCATGCTGCTCTTCGCGAAAGGCGAGCGCGAGCGGGATCCGCTGTTTGCGAAGCTCGGCCCCGAGCCGCTCGGGTCGCAGCTTAGCGCCGAAGCGCTGGCGCAGCGGCTCGAAGGACGCCGGACGTCGTTGAAAGCCGCGCTGCTCGACCAAAGCCTCATCGCGGGGCTCGGCAACATCTATGTCTGCGAAGCGCTGCATCGGGCCTCCCTCTCACCGCTGCGCGCGGCGGGCGGGTTCTCGGGCGCAGAGCTGAAGCGGCTCGCGCGGGCGATCAAGGAGGTGCTTCTGGAGGCGATCGAAGCCGGCGGCTCGTCGCTGCGCGATCATCGCCAGACCAACGGCTCGCTCGGTTATTTCCAGCACGGCTTTCGCGTCTATGATCGCGAGGGGGCGAAATGTCCGAGACGTGGCTGCCCCGGCAGGGTTTCACGCGTCGTGCAGGCGGGAAGGTCGACCTTTTATTGCAGCTCTTGCCAAAAGTGAGGTCTGAGGCGAACCCGCGCTAGCGCGGTGCGCGCTTGGCGAGGATGCGCTGGAGCGTGCGGCGGTGCATATTGAGCCGACGCGCCGTCTCGGAAACGTTGCGGTCGCAAGACTCGAACACGCGCTGAATATGCTCCCAGCGCACGCGATCGGCGGACATGGTGCTCTCGCCTGTGTCGGGCTTCTCGACCTGCGTCGCCATCAGCGCGTGATAGATTTCGTCGGCGTCGGCGGGCTTGGCGAGATAGTCGAAGGCGCCGAGCTTCACGGCCGTCACCGCGGTCGCGATATTGGCGTAGCCGGTCAGAATGACGCCGCGCGCATCCGGCCGCTTGGCCTTGAGCTCCGAGATCACGTCGAGGCCGTTCCCGTCGCCGAGCCGCATGTCGATGATCGCGAAGGCCGGCGCCTGCCTGTCCAGCGCTGCGAGACCCTCGGCCACGGATTCCGCCACGGTCACCTCGAAGCCGCGCGATTCCATGGCGCGACCCAGCCGGCCGAGGAACGGCTTGTCGTCGTCGACGATAAGCAAAGTCATCTCTTCGGGCGGCGCGGTCACGGCGTTGGCTCCCGTCGCGGCTTCTTTCTGCTCTTCGACCGTCATTGGCGATTTCCTCAAGTCCCTATCCGCGGCGCGATACTATGCCCGCAGGGCCGGCGCCTGCAACGGCGCCCTGCGGTCTGGTCCTCCGCTCGAAAACTTCGCGCGGCCAGCTGATTCTCACGTTCGCGCCGGTGGCGGGCGCCGGCGCGTTGGCGAACTCGACCAGCGCGCCCGAGCGCTCGAGCAGGGTCTTGGCGATGAACAGTCCGAGCCCCAGCCCCATGCCCGCTTCGGGATCGGTCTTCAACCGCCGATGCGCGGAATTCTCCCTGACGTAAGGATCGCCCACGCGGTCGAGGACTTTCGGCGAGAAACCCGGGCCGTCGTCCAGGATCGTGATGGACACCAGCCTATCGGTCCAACGCGCCTCGATCTTGACTTTGGCCTGCGCGAAATCGACGGCGTTCTCCACGAGATTGCCGAGGCCGTAAAGCAGGCCGGGATTGCGCACGCAAGCTGGCGCGGGGCTTGGGCCGAACCTGCTGACAACGACATTGACCTCCTGATCGCGCAGCGGATCGACGACCTCCTCGATCAGCGTCTCTATGGTCAGCACGTTGAGCACATGCGCCTCGTCGGTGCCGAGCGAGTTGAGCTTGCGCAGGATCTCCCGGCAGCGCCGCGCCTCCTGCGCGAGCAAGGCGAGGTCGTCCTGAATCGCGGGCGCCGTCTCTTTCGTGGCCTTCTGTAACTCGGAGACGGTCAGGGTGATCGTCGCGAGCGGCGTGCCGAGCTCATGCGCGGCCGCGGCGGCGAGGCCATCGAGCTGCGTCAGATGCTGCGCGTGCTCGAGCACGAGCTCGGTCGCTGCGAGCGCGCCTGCGAGCTCGCGCGCTTCGTCCGAAACGCGGCCCGCATACATGGCGACGAAGGCCGCACTGAGCGTAAGCGCCGCCCAGACGCCGAGACGATAGAGCAGCGGAAACTGCAGCGGCTCGTTCTCGTGCCAGGGCAAAGGCTCGTATTCGACGACGAGCAGAGTCGCCACAGCGACCATCAATATGCCGAGCACCAGCGTCAGATTGCGCGGCAGCGACACGGCCGAGATCATCACCGGAGCCAAAAACAGCATGGCGAAGCTGTTGACGACGCCGCCGGTGAGATAGAGCAGCGCGGCGAGCTCCAAAATGTCGTAGCCGAGCAAGACCGCGGCTTCCGAATCTTCGAGACGGAAGCTGCGCGGCGCTCCGGCGCGCAGCGCGAGATTAAGGATCGCCGATGTCGCGACGGCGACGAAGCACAAGCCGATAGGGAATTTGAACTTGAGGTAATAATAAACATAGAGGATCGCGATGGTCTGCCCGATGATGGCGATCCAGCGCAGCAGCACCAGAGTTTCGACGCGCAGATGCCTCGCGGCGACGCCGATTTCGTCGTGGATGCGATCCTTCATGCTTCCGCTCCCCGCCTCAAATCCCCGTGCGTGCGGCGCGCCACAGCCGCCATTGCCTGCGCCAGGGTGACGGCTCGCTTGCGCCGGCTCGCAGCCGCTCGATGTAAAGCGGCACGCGCGCCGCAGGCAGCAGGGCGACGCGCGCCGGCTCGTCGAGCGTTGCTGCGAGGTCTCGCGCGAGCGAATAGCGCTCCTGCGCGAGAGCGGCCAGCTCCTGCACGAGCGCTCTATAACTCGTCTCCTCTCGGGAGGGCCGATCGAGCGGCGCGAATTGCCCGCCCCTTCCCGCGGACAGATTCCGCGCGACGTCGATCAGTCCCATCGCGATCCCGGCAAGCTCCAAAGCGCGGCGCGTCGCGCCCCTGTCTTCGCCGCCGAGGCAACGGGCGCTCCACCATAATGGCCGAGCCGCGACCCGGCGGCAATATTCCAGCAGCGCCTCGGTCGAATCCATGGAATCGTCGTAAAGATCGGCGCTGCGCGCGTCGAGCAGATCGGCGAACTCCTCGCGATTCAAGCCATGGGCCGCGATCGTGTCGAGCAGGGCGTCCACCGTCGGATGCGCCCGCGCCGCCTCGGTCGCGTCCAGGATCGCGTCGATCCACCAGCGCAGGCGCATTTCGCCCAGCGTCGGCTGCGACACTTTTGCGGCGATGTCGCCGACTGCCCCCGCGAAGGCGTAAATCGCATGGACGTGCTTGCGCAGCGTTACCGGCGCATAGAGCGCGGCGAGCCAGAGGTCGCGGTCCCTCGCGCGAAGCTCCGCCCCGCAAAGCGCGTAATGCGCTGCAAGCTCTTCGTCGCGCGCAGAGAAGACGCTCATTTCATACCGCGATGAGCAGCGCCGCGACGCGACGGTTTTCGTCGATGAGTAGATTATAGGCGCCCACGGCTGTGCGAGTCGCCATCGTCTCGCAGCCGACTCCCGCCGCCCGAAGCTTCGCGCGCAAGGGGGAGTTCAACGGCGCCAGCTCGGCGCCGGTCCCAATCAGCAGAAGATCGGGCCGCCCGGAGGGATCGCCGAGCACGAGATCGAGCGTTCCTTCGTCGATGTCGCGCGCGCTCTTGATGTGGAGGGCGCGTACGCCCGAGGGGGTAGCGAGGATCGTGCCGCGGTGCGACATGTCGGCGAAACGAAAGCCGCCGCCGCCGTAATCGTCGATTTTGTGTCGTCCGGGCGCGAAGCCCTGGCCGCTCGCCATCGCCCCTCGCTTACGCGGTTGACGGCTTGGCGCGTCTCGCGTCGGGTTTCGGCTTGGCGGCAACCTGCGGCGCCGCACGCTTCTCCTCCTCGTCGCGGCCGGCGGCCTCCTCGGCGCGCAGGCCGAGATAGATTAGCATCGGCGAGCAGATGAACACCGAGGAATAGGTCGCGACGACGATGCCCCAGATCATCGCGAGCGAGAAGGAGCGAATGACGTGCCCCCCGAAGATCGCGAGCGACAGCAGCGCGAGGAACACCGTCGTCGCGGTCATGATCGTGCGCGGCAGCACAGCGTTGACCGACATGTCGATGATCTGCGCGGCGGACATCTTCTTGTACTTGCGCATCATCTCGCGGATGCGGTCGAGCACGACCACGGTCTCGTTCAGGGAATAGCCGACGATGGTCAGGATCGCCGCGATCGAGCTCGAGTTGAACTCCAACTGCGTCAGCGAGAAGAAGCCGACCGTCAACAGCAAGTCGTGCATGGTCGCGATGACTGCGCTGAGCGCGAACTGCCATTCGAAGCGGAACCAGAGATAGCCGAGAACCGCGAAGATCGACAGCACCACGCCGAGAATTCCGTTCTGCACCAGCTCACCGGAGACCCGCGGCCCCACTGAGTCGACGCGGCGCACATCGTAATCGTTCTCGACGGCGCTCTTCACGCGCTCGATCGCCGCTTGCTGCGCGGAGGCTTGGCCGCCGGCCTGCGTCCCGAAGCGCAGCGTCGCGTCGGACTGATTGCCGAAGGACTGAACCTCGACGTCGCCGAGATCGAGCTTGCCGGCTATCACGCGCAGGGCGCCGACCTCGGCGTGGCCGCTCTTGGCGCGCAGCTCGACTTCGGTGCCGCCAGCGAAGTCGATGCCGAAGTTCATGTGCAGGAACAGGAACAGCAGCACGGAGACGATCGAAAGCATGGCCGACAGCGGATAGCTCACGCGCCGGAAGCGCATGAACGGGAATTTGGTGTTCTCTGGGGCGAGGCGCAGGAGCTTCATGTTTTTCTTCGCCTCATATCGGCAGCTTGGTCGGACGCGCGCGGTGATACCACACCGCGATCATCATGCGCGTCATGGTCACGGCGGTCACGATGGAGGTGATGATGCCCAACGCCATCGACACGGCGAAGCCGCGGACGGGACCCGTGCCCAGAAAATAGAGGATCGCCGCGGCGACGAACATCGTGACGTTGGAGTCGACGATCGTGGCGAATGCGCGGTTGAAGCCGGCATCGAGCGACGCGAGAATCGAGCGGCCCGCGTGCGACTCTTCGCGGATGCGCTCGTAGATGAGCACGTTGGAGTCTACCGCCATGCCGATCGTCAGCACGATGCCGGCGATGCCGGGTAGCGTGAGCGTCGAGCCAAGCAACACCAAGCCCGCAAAGATCAGGGCGATATGGACGGACAAGGCGATATTGGCGAAGACCCCGAATACGCCGTAGGTGACCAGCATGTAGCCGACGACGAGCACGGCGCCGACATAGGCCGCCCGCTTGCCGGCTTCGATCGAGTCCTGGCCAAGGCCGGGGCCGACCGTGCGCTCCTCGACGATATTGAGCTTCGCCGGCAGCGCGCCGGCGCGCAGCAGGATCGACAGGTTGTTCGCCTGCTCGACCGTGAAGTGGCCGGAAATCTGGCCCGAGCCGCCGGTGATCGGCACCAGTATGCGCGGGGCCGACACCACCTTGTTGTCGAGCACGATGGCGAAGGGACGGCCGACGTTCTTCGAGGTCACCTCGCCGAATTTCTGCGCGCCCCGGATGTTGAAACGGAAGTTGACGACTGGCTCGCCGCCACGCTGGTCAAAGCCGGGCTGCGCGTCGGTCAGGTCCTCGCCCTGCACCATGACCTGCTTCTCGACTGAAAGCTTGCCAGGCTGGTCGAGCTGCTCCAACTCCTCGGTATCCGTCGGGCTTTCGCCGGGCTCGGCGACGAGGCGAAATTCGAGCTTCGCGGTCTGGCCGAGAATGACCTTGAGCTGCTCGGGGTCTTGCAGGCCGGGCACCTGGACGATCACGCGGTCGTCACCCTGGCGTTGGATGCTCGGCTCCCTCGTGCCGAGCGCGTCGACGCGGCGCCGCACTACCTCGATCGACTGATCCACGGCGTGGCGCACGCGCTCCGTCAGGCCTGAGTCAGTGACCGACACGCGGATAAGCCCGTCGCCCGCATCGTCGATCTCGAGCGGCGGGCTGCCGACGCCGAGGCGGTTCGTGTAGCTGCCCATCAGCGACTTCAATTTCGGTAGCACTTTCGCCGCGTCATTGAGGTCGGCGAGGCGGAACTGCACGCCGCGCGCCTGTTGGCCGACGCCGCCGACGATCGCTACTTTTTCCTCGCGCAGGATGCGGCGCGCATCATCGCGCAGGCTCATCGCCATCGTGTGCAGAACCGACGCCTTGTCGACCTCCAGCATAACGTAAGAGCCGCCCTGCAGGTCGAGTCCGAGCACGATCGTTGGCGGCTTCCCCCACAACGGCAGGGCCCGCGCCAGCGCGTCATATTGCGCTGGCGACAGCGTGCTCGGAACGACCGTGAGCAGGGCGGACAAGGTCATCGCGAGAATCGCGAAAATCTTCCACTTTGCGAAACGCAGCATCTGGCAGGCCTTGGAGGTGGGATTGGCTATGAGGGCGGCGCCCGTTTCAGCTCTTAGCGGCGGGCGTCTTGGCCGAGGGAGGCGCGTCCTTCACGGGCTCGCTCTTCGCGCGCACTTCGGTGATCGCCGAGCGCAGCAGTCGCACGCGCAGGTTGGGCCCGAGCTCCACCTCGACCTCGTTGTCGTCCACGGTCCTGCTCACCTTGCCGATCAGGCCGCCGGAGGTCGCGACCACGTCCCCGCGGCGCACATTGCGGAGCGCGGCGGCCGCCGCCTTCTGCGCGCGCTGCTGCGGGCGCAGAACGACGAAATAGACGATCGCGATAATGATCAGGAACGGCGCCATGATCTGGAACTGATCCACGAGGGGATCTGTCCCGACCTGCTGCGGCGCGGGCGCAGCCGGAGCTATCGATATCTTCGCGGGCGGGGTCGCGGGAGTCGGACCCGTCGTTTTGGGCGCTGCGGGCGGCGCAGCCGGCGTTGGAGCCTCGCTTGCGGGCGCCGGGGCTGGCGCCGTGGGCTCGGGCGGGGGCGTTTGGACCGGAGCCGGAGCCGGCGCGGCGGAATCGGCGGAAGGGGCTGGCGCTTGCTCGGTTTGCGCCATGGCCTGCGGGATCAGATTCATTTTCGATCTCTGTTGTTTCAACGCCCATAGCGCCGCGCAGCCTCCCGCCGCGGGCGCTCCCTGGCCGACTTCGGCCGTAAGGATTGGGCGCGGACTATAGCCGCTAGCCTCGCGAAAGCAATGGGCGGCACGTGCGCCGGCTCACGTCGAAAGTTCGCGCGCAAGCCCGCGCATGAAATCTACGCACGCGGCAAGCTGGGCGATCTCGATATATTCGTCGGGTTGATGCGCCTCGTCGATGCGGCCGGGACCGCAAACGACCGTCGGCACGCCCGCGCTCTGGAATTGGCCGGCTTCCGTCCCATAGGGAACGGCGATGGTGCGGTTGGCCTTGGCGAGCCGCAGCGCCAGTGTTTCCGCCAGCGAACCGGGCTGCGGCGATAGGCCCGGAACGCGCGTATCCGTCGTCGTCTCGATCCCCGCCCGCGGGAAGGGGGCAAAGGCCGATTCATGCAGCTTCGCGGCAAAGAGGTCGAGCGCCTCCTTCGCCGCTGTCGGCCGCGCGTCGGGCAGGCCACGAAACTCCCACTGGAACTCGCAGGCGCGGGCGACAATATTTCGCGCAGTACCGCCCGCGATCGAGCCGACATGCACAGTGGAATAGGGCGGATCAAACCGTCCCGAAGGATCGCCCGCGGCGCGGAAGTCCTCGCCGATACGCTCAAGCTCCGTCACGAGCCGGCAGGCCATGTGCACGGCGCTCAGGCCCTGGTGCAGCTTGGCGGAATGGATTTCGTGCCCGAGCACCCGCGTCGTATGCGTCGTTACGCTTTTATGCGCGTCCGCGACCTGCATCGAGGTCGGCTCGCCGACGATGACCGCGCCGGGAAGCGGCAGGTCGAGCCCGAAGCGCCGGATCGCCTCGATCGGCCCAGCGCAGGTCGTCTCCTCGTCGTAGCTCAGGAGCAGATGGATCGGCCGCTTGAGCGGCGCGGCCAGGAACTCCGGGACCATCGCCAGACACACAGCGTCGAAGCCCTTCATGTCGACGGCGCCGCGGCCGACGAGGCGCGAGCCGACGCGGCGCAGCGAGAAGGGATCGGCGGTCCAGCTTTGCCCCGCGACCGGCACGACGTCGGTGTGGCCGGAAAGCAGCACGCCGCCCTCGACATTGGGACCGAAGGTCGCAAAAAGCGACGCCTTGTCGCCCGAAACGTTGGGAATGCGCCAGAAGGGCGCGCCGTGCTCGCGAAGGTAATCTTCGACGGCGGCGATCAACGGCAGATTGGTCTTCGAGCTTTCACTGTCGAAAGCGACGAGCCGCGCCGTCAGATCGATCGCCGCTTCGAGCCGCATCGCAGTCAGTGCAGCGTGCTGCGCGACAGCGGGCTGTCGAGCGAGAAGGCGGGCGTCGCCACGTCGAATTGCTCGCCCTCGGCTGTCGTCATGCGATAGCTGCCCTGCATGATGCCGGAGGGCGTCGACAGTGGGCAGCCAGACTGATAGCGGAAGCTTTGGCCGGGCTCAAGCACCGGCTGCTCGCCGACGACGCCAGGACCGCGGACCTCCTCGCGACGCCCATTGGCGTCGGTGATGATCCAATGCCGAGAGAGCAACTGCACGCGTTCGGACCCCAAATTGGCGATCTCAATCGTATAGGCCCAGAAATAGCGGTCCTGCGCCGGGTCGGACTGCTCCATGAGGAAGTCCGGCTCGGCGGTGACTTTTATGTCTCGCGTGACGGCGGTGTACATGCGCATTAGTGTAACGAGCCTGCATAGAAAGTGAAGCTGTTTTTGTGGCGACGCAAAACGCCGACGTGCTCAGCGATCCCGCCGGATTCCTGGCCAAGAACGCACTCCTCTCGACGTCGGCGCCGCATTGAAATCTGCCGCGCCAGCCCCGAGTCTCAAGCAATGGCGCTTGCGCCGGGACGATAGATGAGTAACATGGGTCGCAGCACGCCCTTTTTGAAGGGCGAGGAGTGAGCCGTTCTATGCAGCGCAACGGGATTGTCGGACTGCTGTTCGTTCTGGCGCTGGCCATTCAAGCCATGTTGCCGGGGGCGTCGGCTTTCGCGCATTCCGAAGAGGGCTCCGCCAGCGCCGGCTATGAGCTGTGCTGGAAGACGGCTTCGTGGGCCGTCCAGAAGCAGGATGAAGGGTCCGGACAATCCGAGCGTCGCCATGACGGTTGCCTGTTCTGCCAGGCTTCGTCTTCGGGCGCCGCGCCCGTCGTCGCCTCGGCGACGACGACGGCTTTCGTTTCCACTTCATATCAATTGCGGCGCTTCGCCGCCGATGCGGCGCTTCCGCGCTCTTACGACGAGAGCGTTCGCCAGGCGCGAGCGCCGCCGCAGCTCTTCTGAAAAACGCGACCACGGTCGCTTCGCCCCGCCACTGCGCTTGAACCGGCGCAGAATGGGGGAGTGGAGTGGCTTGTCCAATCGTTCGATAGAACGGTCATCAGGAGAAGCAACAATGTCTCTGGAAGAGACGAAAGCGGCCCTGTCCGCCAATCGCGCCCCAACGCAGTCGCAAGCGCCCGGGTCTCCTTCTCGAACGGAACTTGCGAGTCGGCGCGAGCCTCTCGACGCCCTGTCCCGCGATGCGCGCAGGAGCGGCTCGGGAATGGCGGGCCTTCCTTTCGGACGTCCCATCAACTTGGAGCGTCGTGCGCGCTTCGGCCGCTTCGGCTTCGGCGCCTGACGCTTAAGAGACGCCGGGCCAGCCCGGCCGCCTCCGGCAAGCCGCGCTTCTCCCCCGCGCAGGCCCGAGGCGGCGCTCTTCCCGCGGCAAGGCCCAGCATGGTCGGCATGGCGCCCGTGCGGCGACATCAGCATTCTACGCGCGGAGGCGGACCGCGCCATGCCGACTTAATTCCCCGACACGCTCGACAGAAACTCTTTTAGGCCGCGCCTGCGGCGCTGAGCCCTTCCTCTAGGTCCTCGATCAGATCTTCCGCATCCTCGAGCCCTACCGAGAGACGCAGCATGCCCTCGCCGATGCCGAGCTTCGAGCGCGCCTCGGGCGTCAGGCGCTGGTGCGTCGTCGTCGCCGGATGGGTGATCAGGCTTTTCGCGTCGCCGAGGTTGTTGGAGATCTTCACGACTTCGAGCGCGTTGGCGAGCGCGAAGGCCGCCGCCTTACCGCCCTTCACGTCGAAGCTGACCATCGTGCCTCCGCCGAGCATCTGCCGGCGCGCGAGCTCGGCCTGAGGGTGATCGTCGCGGAAAGGATAATAGACTCGCGCGACGCCGTCGTGGCGGCAGAGGAAGTCGGAGATCCTGGCCGCGCTCGCCGCCTGCTGCGCCACGCGCAGCGGGAGCGTCTCCAGGCCCTTGAGCAGCACCCAAGCGTTGAAGGGCGAGAGCGCCGGCCCGGTCTGGCGTAAAAAGTTGTGCAGGCTCTCGTCGATCAG
>DASPSI010000159.1:0-4735 GCA_035624015.1 Methylocystis sp. | reverse complement strand
TAGTCGAGCGAGATCATGGAGAGCACGACGTCCTTGACCAGCGGATGCGCCGAACGGATGAAGCTCTCGGAGCAGCAAGTGCATTCGAGCCCATGCATCCAGATGACCGGCGTGCGCGGATTGGTCTCCAGCGCCCTGGCCATGGTCGCCGCAGCGGTCGAGCCGAGCCCCAAGCTCGCTGCGGTCAGCGAGCAGAACTTCGTGAAGCTGCGGCGCGTGACGCCCTGGCGACGGATCACGTCGTAAAAAGTCTCGATGGCGGCCATGGTCCTCCCCGCGGCTCGTTTCTGCATAGCGGCAGGCCGCTCTTTCGCGGCGTCGCGAGCGTGGCGGCAAGAAGCAGGCCAGGGCGAAAGCGAAGGGACTCCCTTGGAAGAATAAGATTCTCGACCTGAAGGATCGGAAATGCAGCATGAAAATTTCCTTACCACCGCCGAAAAGCAAGCAACCGATTAATGCGCCGTGCACACCATGCAGGGGTCGAACGAACGCACAATATGCTGCACCGCAACCGACGCGGCGCCGTCGTCCCCGACTTCCAGCCCCTGCAGGGCGCATTCGAGCGGACCCGGCCGGTCTGCCGCGTCGCGCGGCGAGAAATTCCATGTCGTGGGCGCGACGATCTGATAGCCGGTGAAACGATCGTCGCGGATTGTCGCCCAGTGCGCGAGGGTTCCACGCGCCGCCTCGATGCAGCCGACGAAGGCGCCGTCTTGCGCCGGCGACTCTTGGGCGCAAAATCGGTCGCGCAAGTCGAGCTCCCGCGCCCAGCTCTCCGCCGCTTGCGTGAGGAGCGCGGTTTCCAGCAGGCGCGCCACGATCCGCGCGAAGACGTTTGTGGCGCCTGCACGCCGCAAAAGATCGCGGATGAGCGGATGACCGGCGACAGCCTGACGCGCGAGGGCGCCGACCTCCACGGCTTCGCCCGAGAGGCGCGGCGCCTTGGCGAAGCTGTAGGCGCCCTCGCGGTGGACATCCGGGAAGGTCTGCGCCTTGGCGGGGTCCGCGTCGCTGTCGCGCATGAAGGCGTGCGACGCGTCTTCCCGCACCTGCGCAAGATCGAAAGATCGCAAATCGTCCGTGCGCAGATCGAGCACGCCGGCCGGAAAATGATGACCGGTCGGTCCGCGATAGGCGCCGCCGGACATCATCTGACCAGGACCGAACCCCATCATATCGAGCTGCAAATCACGCGCGATCCTCACGAAAGCGGCGAAATCTCCCGCGCAGCCCTCGCCTTCGACGAAGGCGTCGAGATCGTCCGCTGATTGCAGCGCGATCAGCGCGTCGATCGGCGCATCGAACAGGACCGCTTCAAGAAAGGCGCGAAAGCGCGCGAGAATCGCGAGGAGCCTGACTTTTCCGCCGAGATCGAGCGCCCGCGTGACGCCGCCGGGACGAAAGGCGAGGCTATGGGGCCATTTGCCGGCGATGAGGCCCATGATTTCCAAGAGACCCGCGCGCGCGGGCAGCGCTTCGCGCCCGCATGTTCCCGAAGTCGCCTTGAAGCGGGCTTCGATCGCGTTGAACCACGGACGCGCGGAATAGACGGCTCGCGCGAAGTCGGGCATGAAGAAGAGATAGAAGTGCGTCAGGTGATCGGCGATGTTTTCCGCCGCATGGGCGATGTTGGTCGAGAGCAGGCCGTTCGGGGCGGGCGTCACGCCCTGGCTAGCGCGCAGCATCGCCGCGACTGCGAGCGACTGCGAGACCGAGCAGATGCCGCAAATGCGCGGCGCGATGGCGAGCGCATCCTCGCTCGGCCGCCCGAGCAGAATCTGCTCGAAGCCGCGATAGAGCGGCGCCGAGACGCGCGCCTCGCGCACCACGCCGCGTACGACCTCGAGCGCAACCTCCAGATCGCCTTCGACCCGGTTGAAGGGACCGATGACGACGCGCGTCATTTGCTCTTCTCGCCGCCGGGCTCTGGCGCGCGCTCGATGCGGTCGGATCTTGCGTTCTCGCGCACGCGCTTCGGTGTGGCGGATTTTGACAGCGCCGCGAGCGCGACGAACCAGGCCTTCGGCATGTCGAGCGGCAGTCCGACCGGAATGCCGGCGACCTTGGGCGTATGCATGAAGCCCATGGCGCTTTCGAAGCCGGGCGACGTGCAGGCGATGCAGGTCGAGCCGCTCTGAGTGCAGGAGCCGCCGCCGTTCCATGCGCGCTGATTGCAGTCGCCGACCGCCTGCGTCGCCTTGCAGCCGAGGTTCTCCATGAGGCACCCGCGCTCATGAGGGTGCTCGGCGCTCGCCTTGAATTCGTAAAATTCGTTGCGGCTGCAGCCGTGATGCGCGAGGTGGTCGGCAAAGAGCCTGGGCCGGCCGAAGCTGTCCATGTCCTTGGCGCCGAAGAGGCCGAGCGACAGCGCCTGGAGCGTCTCCATGATCCAGCCCGGATGCGGGGCGCAGCCGGAGATGTTGATCACCGGCAGGCCCGCGCGCGAGCGATAGTCGGGCCCGAGCGCGCCGCCGAGCTCGCGAGCGCGATACTGGAGGCCGCGCGCGTCGGTCGGATCGGGGGCGGCCGCGGGAACGCCGCCGAAGGCCGCGCAGCTGCCGACGGCGACGCAATAGTCCGCGAGCGGCGCAAAACTCGCGATCCAATCCTTGAGGCTGCGTCCGGTGCCGGACAAGGTGTTGAAGAGACCCGTGCCGTCGGGACCGCAGAGCACCGAGCCCTCGATCAGCAGCGCGTCGAGGCGGATCGCGCCGCGCAGGATTTTTTCGAGGATCGACAGCGCCTCCGGCCCCGTGGCTTCGGCCACGCTCGGATGCCACAGCAGCTCTATGCCGAACGCGCGCAGCTCTTCGAACGCCCCGGACGCGCCGCGCTCGAGCACGGACATGGTGCAGCCCCCGCAGCCGCCGGCTTGCAGCCACAGCACGTTGAAGGGCGTCGCGCGGATCATGGGCCGCATTGAAGCCGATCTCGACCGATCTCACAAGCGTGGGCGCCCTCAACGCTAGGCCAGATTATGTTGGCGCCAAACGGCCACGCCCACGTCACGCTCATTGCTCACTTGACGCAGCCTTGGTCGATGCGACAGTACGCTTGCGAGAGCGCGCGGAGCGGGTCGCGTCCGACTCGACGGAGAGAGAGCCGATGTCTCGAATGGTTATTGTCGCCCTTTTCACTCTGGCCTTCCCTCTCAGCGCCTCGGCCGAGGCCCTGAAGGATTCTCTTCCTCATATTTCCGTGACCGGCGAGGCGGAGGAGGAGGACGCTCCCGATCAAGCGACCCTCTTCATCGGAATCGTGACAGAACGACCCACGGCGGCGGAAGCTGCGAATGAGAACGCGCAGAAGACGCAGTCCGTCATCGACGACCTCAGCCGCCAAGGCGTCGAGGCCAAGGACATCCGCGCCGAAGACTTCACGCTCGTCCCCCTCGTTTCGGAAGAGCCCGCCGCGCGGGGCGCGGCGGGCAAGCGCTTCACCAAAAGTTTTCGCGCGCGAAATGAGCTGAGCGTTCTCATCAAGTCGATCGAGAAGGCCGGCTCGATTCTCCAGAGCGCGGTCGACCAGGGCTCGAACGAAGTCCACGGGGTGGCGTTCGCGGTCGGCGACGAGGCGGCGCGCCTCGAGAAACTCCGCGTCGCCGCGATCAAAGACGCGGAGCAGCGCGCGAGAGCCTATGCCGAAGCCTTAGGCTTGAAGCTTGCGCGCGTCATCGAAATCAATCCCGAGGCGGATAGGCCGCCTGGCGCGATGAGATTCCACCCGACGGCTTTGGCCGCGGCGCCCGGGAGCGCCTCCTCGAGCCTGCCCTTGAGGCCGGGACCGCAGAAGCTCACGGCGAAAGTCTCGGTGACATGGGCGCTCTCGCGTTAGTGTCTTGCTTCGTCGAATCTGGCAGGGCGGCTATGGCGCGCGGGACGCGCGCCCTCCGCGGAGGGCGGGCGTCTCGCCCGCCGATTTGGATGAAACAAGCCACTAGAGGCGTCGTGTCTTCCGCGCAGCCTTCGCAAGCGCAGCGCGGTTGCTCCTGAAAACGGTAAGACGAATGAACGAAGCGGTTTCGTCCTCTGAACCCACAGCACTGGTCGGAAAGGTGTCCGCCGTCCGCGGCGCCGTGATCGACGTGCGTTTCGCGGCGGGCGCGCTGCCGGCGATCGAGGAGGCGCTGATCGTCGAGAAGGACGGCGGCGCGGAGGTCTACGCCGAGGTGCAGGCGCATCTCGATAGAAACAACGTCCGCGCCATCGCCTTGCAGTCCACGGTCGGGCTCGCGCGCGGGCGGAGGGTGCGCGCGACCGGCGGTCCGATCGAGATCGCCGTGGGCGACGCCACGCTCGGACGGCTGATCGACGTGACGGGCGCGACCGGCGACAACGGCCCCCCTTTGCCCAAGGACGCTCCGCGGCGACCGATCCACCGCGCCCCGCCGGCTCTCGCCAAGCGGCCCAGCGACGCCGGCATCTTCGCCACGGGCATCAAGATCGTCGATCTCCTGACCCCCATCGCCCAAGGGGGCAAGGCGGCGATGTTCGGCGGCGCCGGCGTCGGCAAAACCGTGCTCGTGATGGAGCTGATCCACGCCATGGTCGCGGGCTATCAGGGCGTGTCGGTCTTCGCCGGCGTCGGCGAGCGCTCGCGCGAGGGCCATGAGATGCTGCTCGACATGCGCGGTTCCGGCGTGCTCGACCGCACCGTGCTCGTCTATGGGCAGATGAACGAGCCGCCGGGCGCGCGCTGGCGCGTCCCGCTAACCGCGCTGACCATCGCTGAATAT
>DASPSI010000037.1:0-2849 GCA_035624015.1 Methylocystis sp. | reverse complement strand
GCGTCCGAGCTTCGGCCTCGCGCGAATCTCGGACGCCGCCGAATTCTTGGCGTTCGACAGCGCCGGCGTCGCGAAGCTGACGATGAGCTTCGCCGCCTCGCCCGAGGGCGACGGCGCGATGCGGCTCGTCACGCAAACCCGGGTCTACTGCCCGGATCGCGGCAGTCTACTGGCTTTCGCGCCCTATTGGCTCTTGATCCGGGCCGCAAGCGGCTTGGTGCGCCGCCGAATGCTCGCGGCGGTCCGCCGCAAGGCGGAGGCGCGGGCTTTTTGAAGGGGCTCCCCTCCCGGCCGCTGCGATTTGGGCGCCGCCGCGCCGATCGCCCTCTCAGAAGCGGGTGGAGCTCGACTTCCGCTCCGCCGCATCGCTTTTCGCGAGCGAGGCGGCCTTGCCGAGAAAGGCCCCATATTCGTGCAGGCATTCCTCGGTCAGATGTATGCCGTCGAACGTGTAGCGCTCCTCATGCCCGTCGTAGCTGCTAATGAAGTCGTCGAATTCGATGACGCGCAGATCGGGATGGTCCCGCCAGAGCGCGGCGCGATAGAGATCGTTCGCTTGCACCTCGCAGCCGTCGTGAAGGCACCTGAGCAGGGTTCGCTTGATGGCGCTGTAGAGATTGGGCGCCCTAAACTGCCGCTCGGCCACGCGGGGCAGCGAGATGAGCTCCACGTCGTCGACCTCGGAGAAATACTCGACGAGCTTCTTGGTGTATTCGACATAGCTCGCGGCGCCGACGTGCTGGATCTCGTCGTTGACGCCGGTCATCAATATGACCTTGTCGGGCTTCTTCTCGTCGTAATAGCCGTAGAGCCGGTCGGTCGGGAACTTCTCGCGCAGCTCGAGATAGAGGAGCTTCGAGTTGCGGCCCGGGAAGGCGATGGCGCAGGCTTCGACCGCTCTTCCGTGAAGCCTGTCGGAGATCGCCTGCGGCAGCTCGGGGAAGAATTTTCCGCCCGACGCCCAGGACTCGCCGACCACGAGCAGGCGGTAGTCGCGCCCCGTTCCCTCAGTCCGTGTGCATTCGACGGTCGGCTCGTCCGCGCGCTTCAGGCCGAAGGTCAGCGCGCCAGCGGCGACCGCCAGCAACAGCCCCAACCGAAGCAGCCCTTGCAGCATCGTCAACCTTCGCCTCTGCCTGCCGCGTCTCAACGCCCCGCATGGGGCCTTGAAGCCACAACAGGTTCAAGGCTGTCAACTCGGCTGAGGGCTCTCGGGTCTCAGGCGGCGTCGCGGGGGGCGGGGAACAGGTTCAGGCGCCGAAGGCTATCTGCGCCGGCTCGGCCGCGGCCAGAGCCCGCGCCTTTTCGTAAAGCGCGCGGCGGCCCGAAACCCAAGCGGCTCTGAGCTTGTTGATCGGATGATCGAACAGGCGCCAGATGAGATAGGACACGGCGAAGATGAGCACGAGCGCCTCGGAGCACAGCACGAGCCGTTCGACATAGGAGCCCTCGCCGGTCTTGAGCGCGCCGATGACGGACCAGTGCAGGAGATAGAAAATATAGGAGAGGTCGCCGAACATGCGGTCGTGCGCGCCGCCCCTCTGGCGCGTGGTGTAGAGCGCCCAGGGAACCATCAGCATGGCGATCAGCAGGTTGGTGGTGCTGCCGAAGGCGAGCGGCGCCGGATGCGAGGGATCGAGCAGGACGCTCTTGGCGAGCGTCGCGGCGCCGAAGATCAGCACGGCCAGCGTCGCGAACAGCGAGCCGTAGGCCAGCTTGCGCGAAGGCTGCAGGCCGCCGCAGGCCGAGGCAACGCCGATGCCGAAGAACAGCACGAAGGGCGCGACCGTGACAGCGCCGCCGAGCTTCTGCGCGGCGATCGTGACGAGAGCGCAGAGGCCTAAGAAGAAGATGTTGCGCGACAGCAGGAAAATGATGACCGGCGCGATGAGGTAGAACTGCATCTCCATGTCGAGCGACCAGGCCGGCACGTTCGCCTGATAGGACAGCGAATTGTAGCCGAGGATCATGACGTTCGACAGCAACTGATGCGCCACGCCGCCAACGGCGTCGGGCGCGTCGCCGCGCCAATAGAGCAGGGCCCAGGAGATCGCGGAGCAGAGAGCAAAAACGGGGGTCAGCCGCCAGACGCGCGAGACGAGATAGGTGAGATAGGCCCAAGCCGTCTTGGAATAGGTGTTCGACCACATGGTCGCCACCCAATAGCCGCTCAGCACGAAGAAGATCAGCACGGCGGGCAACCCGAGGTTGAAATTGGTCGTGTGGTGCAGAAAGACCGCGAAGGCCAACGTTAACCTGAACGCCCCGGGCGAAGCGAGCTTGTCCGATCCAAACGACATGAGGCCCCCGCGGGTGAGCTTGAGATCGCGCGATCTCTTGAAGCTCATGCTTTAATGCAACGCCGAAAGGAAGGATCGCGACATGGCGCCGCAGCGCGGCGCGGCCTCGTCCAGGCTGTCACGCGAGGCCGTTGAATTCACACACTAAAGGCGCCAACTCGCGCGCCGGCCGGCTAGATTTGCGCGTCGCAATGTCGCAGGCTTTTCGCGCCGAGCCGAGTTTTGGGCCTCGGTCCTTCATCCGCTCACGCTCGAGGTCCTGCGGCGAAATCGGTCCGAAAAATCCAAATGGCGGCGCGCGGTCGTGGGTCGCTTTGAACCCGAGCGTGGAAAGTCATCATCACCGGAACGCGAACAATATCGATCATTTGTAAACCTCGTAAACTTGTTCGCTGTTCGCGCCAAGCTTGAGTTTTTGTTCCTGCGGCGCCGAACCATTATCGCGAACTTCGCGAGGCGAGACGCCAAAACGTTTTCTGAAGCTCCGATTGAAATAGGATTGGTTCGGAAAACCGGCGTCAAAGGCGATTTCCCCAATCGCACGCGACG
>DASPSI010000035.1:0-37325 GCA_035624015.1 Methylocystis sp. | reverse complement strand
GGCCGGGTAATGGCGCCGGGCGTGGTCCTCGAAACGTTCGTCGCTCCAGTCCGTCAGCGCCGCGCGCAGCTCCGCCTTGGCGGCGGCGACGCGACTCTTGCGGTCGACGGCCGAGTGCCCGCCGCCGAGCACGACCTCGGTCTCCCAGAACAGCTGCTGCAGCAGCTGCGACTTCCAGGCGTCGAGCACATTCGGGCCGACGGCGCTGATGTCGCATACCGTCATTACGAACAGCATCTTCAGGCGCTCGATCGACTGCACGACCGCTGCGAAATTCTCGATCGTGCGCGGATCCGAGATGTCGCGGCTCTGCGCGACGCTCGACATGATGAGGTGCTGCTCGACGAGCCAGGCCACGGTTTGCGTCTCCGCCGGCGTGAAGCCGAGACGCGGACAAAGCAAGCGCGCGACGTTGGCGCCGGCGTGCGAATGGTCGTCCTTGCGTCCCTTGGCGATGTCGTGCAGCAGCAGGCCGAGATAGAGCACGCGACGGTTCTGAATCGTCGGCAGAATGTCTCCAACGAGGGTCTGATGCTCGGGCTTGCGCCCGGCCTCGAGATCCGACAAGGCTCCGACGGCGCGCAAGAGATGCTCGTCGACCGTGTAGTGGTGATACATGTTGAACTGCATCATCGCCACGATGCGTCCGAAATCGGGAATGAAGCGGCCGAGCGCGCCGGTCTCGTTCATGCGCCTCAACACGATTTCGGTGAGGTTCTTCGACAGCAGGATTTCGAGAAACAGCCGGTTGGCCTCGGAATCCTCTCGCAGGCGGTTGTCGATGAGCCGCAGATTGCGCGTCACGGCGCGCAGCGCGTCGGGATGCAAGGGGAGGCTGTAGCGGTCGGCCGCCCAGAACAGGCGGATCAGATTGACCGGGTCCTTTTTGAAAACATTGTCGCTTCGAACGGTGAGGCGATCCTGCTCGACAGCGAAGTCGCCGAGGTCCTTGGCGTAGGGGCGTGGTCGAAAGCGGCCGAAGAAGCGGTCGAGCAGAGCGCGCGGCTTGGCGTGCCGCTCTTCCAGCGCGGCGCAGACGATCGCGGTCAGGTCGCCGACGTCCTTGGCGACAAGGAAGTAATGCTTCATGAAGCGCTCGACGCGCGACAGCCCGCCGCGATCGTGATAGCCGAGCTTCGCCGCCAAAACGGGCTGCACGTCGAAGGAGAGGCGCTCCTCGGCGCGGCCGGTAGAAAAATGCAAGTGGCAGCGCACGCGCCACAGAAACTCCTCGCAGCGCGCGAACAGGCTGAACTCCGCCGGCGTGAACAGGCCGGCGGCGACGAGCTCCTTCGCCTCGCGGACCCGATAGACATATTTGGCGATCCAAAACAGCGTGTTGAGATCGCGCAAGCCCCCCTTGCCCTCTTTAACGTTGGGCTCGACGAGATAGCGGCTGGCGCCGGCGCGTTCGACGCGCGCATTGCGCTCCTCGAGCTTCGCAGCCACGAACTCGCGCGCGTCGGCGCCCATGATCTGCCGGTCGAAGCTCGAAAGAAGCTCGCGGTAAAGCTCCTCGCCGCCGACGATGTAGCGCGACTCGATTAGCGTCGTGCGGATCGTCGTGTCGGCCTTTGCCTGGGTCAGACATTCCGCGACCGAACGAGCGGCGTGGCCGACCTTCTGGCGCAGGTCCCAGAGCACGTAGAGCGCGGCTTCGACGACGCTCTCGCCCCAGGGCGTCTGTTTATATGGCAGAAGGAACAGGAGATCGATGTCGGAGCCGGGCGCGAGCGCGCCACGGCCATAGCCGCCAACGGCGATGATCGTCAGCCGCTCGCCGAAGGTCGGGTTGTCGGCGACATAGACGTAGCGCGTGACATAGAAGTAGACGGCGCGGATGATCTCGTCCTGCAGATCGGAGAGAAAGCGCGCACAAGCGAACCCCGAGCCGCCGGCCTCGAGGCGTTTTTGCGCAAGCGCGCGGCCCTCGTCGAGCGCGCCGCGCAGCAGCTCGACAACTTTCGCGCGCGAGGCGTCGCTCGGCGCGAGCTTCTGGCACAGGCCGGCGATGCGCTCGTTGAGCTCGGCGCCAAGGCGCGCAAGGTCTGGCTTTTCGCCCGCGAGCGCGGCGAAGGCGCGAAGCTGCGGCGCGTCCAATGGAGCCGCGTCCGGCGCTTCCACCATTGTCGCGGGTCGATCACCTGCTCCTTCAGCCATTCTGTCGCTTCATTCCGAGAGGAAACATTCACCTATTCTTCCTGTCCTTCCTGTCTTAGTGGTTTCTCACCGCGAAGACACAAGGAACACGAAGCATATCATCTTCTCGCGGAGGCGATCTTCGCCTCCATCGCGTCGAAGACAGCCGGGGCGAGATCGACGCCGCTGATCCGCTTCAGCGCGCGAAGGCCCGTCGGCGAGGTGACGTTGATCTCGGTCAGCCATCCGTCAATCACGTCGATGCCGACGAAGAGCAGCCCGCGCTCCTTGAGATGCGGGCCGAGACGCACGCAGATTTCCTGCTCGCGGTCCGAGAGCTCCGTCACCGCCGCCGAGCCGCCGCGCACCATGTTGGCGCGGATGTCGTCCTGCGCGGGGACGCGGTTCAAGCCGCCCTTCGGCTCGCCGTCGACGAGCAGAATGCGCTTGTCGCCCTGCGCGACATTGGGCAGAAATTTCTGCACCACCCAGGGCTCGCGGAAGGTTGAGGCGAATAGATCATAAAGCGAGCCGAAATTGGGGTCGCGTTCAGCGATCTTGAACACGCTCGCGCCGCCGTGGCCATAGAGCGGCTTCATGACGACCTCGCCATGATGAGCGCGAAAGCGCTCGATTGCGCTGCGGTCGCGCGTGATCAGAGTCGGCGGCATGAGGTCGGCAAACTGCGTCACGAACAGCTTCTCCGGGGCGTTGCGCACATGCGCCGGATCGTTGACAACGAGCGGCCGCGGCGAGAGCCGCTCCAGGAAATGCGTCGAGGTGATATAGGCGAGGTCGAAAGGCGGGTCCTGGCGCAGCAGAACCAGATCGACCTTGGAGAGATCGAGAAGCTGCGCCTCGAAAAGCTTATAGTAGCGCCCCGGCTCGTCCCAAACCTCAATCTCCTGCGCCTCGGCGACGAGCGCGCCGCCCTCTAGGCTCAACCGGTCGGGCGTGTAGAACCACAACCGATGGCCGCGCGCGCGCGCCTCGAGCATGAGCGCGAAGGTTGAATCGCCAGCGAAGTTGATCCTGTCCAAAGGGTCCATCTGGACCGCGACCTCGAGCATGGGCTTGCCGATCCTCTTAAGCCGTCATTTCAAGAAGACATAGATGTCGACATCGACGTTGGCGTCCTCTGCGGCAGTCAAATCGGTGAGATATTCCTCAATGAACCTGTTTTCCGAATCGAGTCCCTTCTCGTCGAGATAGGCGGTAATGGCCTCATAGGTCGACTCGATCTCGTCATAGCTGCCGCGATGCTCGAATTTCAGCGCCTTGCCCGTGGGCGATGCGCCCGCCTCCACGCCGTCGGCGAGCTTGATTTTGGCGTCCGGCGCCTTGTCGAGCGGGATCATGGCCTCATAATGGAAGCCGTTGTCGTCGGCCTTCGAGAACACCACCAGCGGATGGCCGCTCGGCGTCAGCCCCGCTTTGGAGACCGCGGCTGCGACCTTGGCGATCGCGGCGCTGAGCGTCTTCGCCGGCTCTTCCCATTTGCCGTCGCCTTTCGCGAACAACACCGGCTTCGCCGCGACCTCGATCGTCTGGCTCGCGACGCTCTGCTCTGGGGTTTCCACCGGCGGTTCCGATTTCGCTTCGCTCTCTGGACCGGCTGTCTCCTGCGGTCTAGTCGGGGGGGCTCCTGCGGGCTTCTGGGCCAGCCGCGCGCTCTCCGCCGGCGGCTGAGCGGGGAAAAGCTTCTTCGTGACGTAGAGTCCGCCCAGTCCAAGCAGCACGGCGAGCGCCAACACCATGCGCCAGTGGGAGGCGAGGCGCCGCAACACCGATATGAAGTCCTTCAGCTCTTCGAAAAAGCTCATCTCTCTGGTTCCTCTCGGCGCCGGCGCGTCGGGCTGGCGCCGGCGCGGCCCCGACTCTATACTTCTTTTCGGCGCATCTGCGAAAGCGCCGCGCGTTGAGGGCCTCGCCTCAACTCCGGACTGGAACATGATCGAAAGTCTCGCCGGGCGAAAAATTTTGCGCATGAACGGGATCGGCAACGAGATCCTGGTTCTCGATCTGCGTGGCGACGAATTGACGCCCACGGCGGCGCAGGTGCGCGCCATCGCGCGCCAGCCCGGCCTCTATTTCGATCAGCTCATGGTCGTGAAGGACGCTTGCGTCGCCGGCGCCGACGCCTCCTTGCGCATTTACAACATCGACGGCTCGCTCTCCGCCGCCTGCGGCAACGGCGCGCGCTGCGTGGCGCTGGCGCTCACGCGCCACGGCGGACCGGAGCATCTGCGGCTCGAGACCGACGCCGGCCTCATCGAGACCTGGCGCAAGAGCGAGAGCGAGTTTGCCGTCGACATGGGCCGCCCGCGCCTGACAGCTGCGGAGATTCCGCTGGCGCTGCACACAGCCGACACGAGCGACGTGGCGCTGGAGCCGGCGGTCGCCGGCGCGCCGCCACGTTTTTGCGCGGTGAGCATGGGCAATCCGCACGCGGTATTCTTCGTCGACGACGCGCCCGCGGTCGATCTCGAAAATCTCGGGCCCCAGCTCGAGCGCCATCCGCTGTTCCCCGAGCGCGCCAACATCTCCTTCGCCCAGATGCTCGCACGCGACGACATTCTGCTGCGCGTCTGGGAGCGCGGGACCGGAGCAACCAAGGCTTGCGGCTCCGCCGCCTGCGCGACGCTCGTCGCCGCAGCGCGCACCGGACGCGCCGGCCGTCGCGCCACCGTCAAGCTTCCGGGCGGCTCCCTTTCGATCTTTTGGCGCGACGACGATCACGTGCTGATGACCGGTTCCGCCGAGCTTGAATTCGAGACGACTCTCGATCCCGACCTCATGGGCGCGGTCAGTTGACGGTCGTCGAGACCCTGAGCTTCGGCTGTCGGCTCAATCACGTCGAGTCGGAGGCGCTTGCGCGGCGTCTGCGCGCCTCGGCCTCCACGGATATCGCGGTCGTCAACACCTGCGCCGTGACGGCCGAGTCGGCGCGGCAGGCGCGGCAGGCCGTTCGCCGGCTGCACCGCGAGCGGCCAGAGCGCGAGATCATCGTCACCGGCTGTGCGGCGACGCTCGCGCCCTCGGACTTCGCTGAGATGGAAGGCGTGACGCGCGTCATCCCTAACGCCGAGAAGCTCGCGCCCGCGGGCGCCGTTGCCGCGAGCGAAGGCACGCGGGGCTTTCTCGCCGTGCAGAATGGCTGCGATCATCGCTGCACCTTCTGCGTGATCCCGTTCGGCCGCGGACGAGCGCGCTCGGCGCCGATCGCGATTGCGCTCGCCGAGGCGCGCCGGCTCACTGAGGCTGGCAAGCGCGAGATCGTGCTGACCGGCGTCGATCTCACCTCCTACGACGCCGACGGCGCGACGCTCGGCGCGCTCGCCCGCGCCCTTCTGCGCGAATTGCCAGAACTCGCGCGGCTGCGCATTTCATCGATCGACTGCATCGAAGCGGATGAGGCGCTCGTGGCGGCGATCGGCGAAGAGCCGCGGCTCATGCCGCATCTGCATCTCTCGCTGCAGTCCGGCGACGATCTAATCTTGAAGCGCATGAAGCGCCGTCATGCGCGGCGCGAGGCCATAGGTTTTTGCGAGAGGCTGCGGGGCGAACGTCCGAGCATTGTCTTCGGCGCCGATTTCATCGTGGGCTTCCCTACGGAAACCGAGGAGATGTTCTCCCGCACGCTTGATCTCGTGGAGGAGTGCGGGCTGACGCATCTGCACGTGTTTCCGTTCTCGCCGCGCCCGCAGACGCCGGCGGCGCGCATGCCGCAGGTCGAGCGCGAGATCGTCCGCGAACGGGCGGAGCGCCTGCGCGCTTTGGGGAGGAGGATGCTCGCGCGGCATCTCGATGGCCAGAAGGGCAAGACGCTGCGCGTGCTCGCCGAGCGCGGCGGGGTCGCGCGCGCAGAAGATTTCACGCTCGCGCGCACGCCGGGCGCTTCAGCCGGCGCGATGTTCGATATTTGCGTCAGGGGGAACGACGGAAAGGCGCTCGTGGCAGACTGAGCGGGGTTCGGACCGGTTGCACCGCACCGCTCACTCCTTGCGCGCCGCGTCGTCCAGGAGCTGTTGCACCTGCCGAGGATCGCGGGGAAAGCCCGCCCGGATCCACTTGGCCTGCAACCGTTTGAGCGCCGCGCCCATGCTCTGTCCTGGCGCGACGCCCAGCGCCAGGAGATCGGAACCCTTGATCGGAAAGCTCGGAGTCTCCGCTCCCTCGATGAAGCGCGCCGCCGCGCGCCAGATCTCGCGCTCCAAGGTGTCGAAGTTCTCGGCGTGCACGAGCGTCAGGGCGTCGAGCGTCGTCCGGCGTCCAAACACGAACAGCAGCTCCTTGAGCTCCTGCTGCGAGAACGCCTCCTTGCGGTCATGCAGCCGCTCGCTCAAAAGGGCCGCGGCGGCGAGACGTTCATGCTCGGCGTTGGCGAGCCGGAGCTTGTCGCGCAGGCGGTCGGCGTCCTCGCGCACCGCGACGGCGAGCGCAGAAAGCCGTAGCAGGGCGTCCGGCGTCCGTCCGTCCGCCTCTTCGATCCGCGCCACACGCTCGAGCCTTGCTGGATAATCCGCGCCAAGCAGGACCTCGATCACGCCCGCCTGCGACATCTGGCGCAACACCACAGGCGCGCGGGACGCCGCGAGCAGCTTCAAAAGCTCCGCGCGCACGCGCTCGCGCGAGAGCAGATTCAGATTCTCGCGCGCGAGAATCGACGCATGCAGGCCGTCCTTGTCGAGCGGGCCCTCGCCGATTGCGGCCGAGAAGCGGAAGAAGCGCAGGATACGCAGATAATCCTCGGCGATGCGCGTCGCCGCATCGCCGATGAAACGGATGCGCCGCGTTTCGAGATCGGCCGCGCCGCCGGTATAGTCATAGAGCCGCCCGTCGGCGCCGAGCGAAAGCGCGTTGACCGTGAAGTCCCGGCGCAGCGCATCTTTCTCGAAATCGCCGCCGAAGCGGACCTTGGCGGCGCGGCCATAGGTCTCGACGTCCTCGCGCAACGTCGTGACCTCGAACGGGGCGCCCTCGACGACGACGGTGATCGTGCCATGGGCGAGGCCGGTCGGCACGGCCTTGAGCCCAGCGGCTTCCGCCGCCTTCGTCACATCTTGCGGCAAGGCCGTCGTCGCGAGATCGACCTCCTTAGGCGCGAGGCCGAGCAGCGCGTCACGCACGGCGCCGCCGACGACGCGCGTCTCGCAGCCCGTGGCGGTGAGCGCAGCGAAGAGACGCGCGAGCTTCGCGTCGCGCAGGATTGCTCTCGGGCCGGTCATTCGAATCGGCCCGGAGCGAGACGGCCGTTCTCGATATGCGCCGGCACGTAGGTTCCCTGGTGGACGCCGAAGAGCCCGAGGGAGACGAAGCCGATGACGGCGATCAGAAGGCCCGCGATGGCGAGAGTCGACACGACGCTCCGGCTCCAGAGCTCGGCGACGAAGGGCCAGCGCAGCAGCGCCAGATGAAACGCGACATAGAGCGCGAAGGGAAGCAGGAAGAGCAGCAACGTTTCGAGAACGACGCGCCACATGGGCGAGGAGGCCTCTGTTGGCGCCGGGCGGCGCGGGGCGAGAAGCTTATTATACATGTTTTAGTGGCTTCACGCCTCCCGGCCAGGGCCGGCGACCTCCTTGAAAGCGAGGGAGAGAGAGGGCGCATCAAATTCCATTGCGTTGCGTATTTAGTGGCTGCTTTTCGCGCGCCTTTTCTGTTCTCTCCCGGTCCGCCGCGACCAGCGCCTCATAGCGCCTTCGCACGGTCTCGACCCCATAGATCCGCTCCAGCCGGCGCACCATGAAATGCCCGCGCGCCACGCGCTGAAAATGATTCATGAACGCGACGTTGATCGACGCCGCCCCTGCCGCGCCCGCGAGCGGCAAGGCGCTCGCAGCCGCGCGCTCCCAGACGACCATGCCGAAGCGCGAGGCGACCTCACCCGAGAGCGCTGCCGTCGCCGGCGCGGCCGCGCCCGCCGCGCCCTTCTGCAGCAGCAGCGCCGAAAGATCAGCCGACAGCCGGCCGAGCAGGGCGCGCGAGGCATAATAGCCCATGTCCTCGCGCTTTTCAGCGCCATGGGCGAAGACCTCGACGCAAGCTAGCCGAGCTTCGAGGCTAGAGAGATCCTCGCCATAGTGACGCGCGATGTCGGCGATCGCGCGCAGCATCAGGATCGTCGTGACCGGCAGCTCCAGCGGCAAAGCCGCGGCGCCGAAGAGCCCGCCGACACCGCCGGCCAGCCCCGCCGAGAGCGCCGCAAGCCTGGTCCGCGCGCGGCCTTCGGGCGCGTCCCTGAAAGAATTCACTGCGACCTTGAGGCATTCGAGGATCGCCTTCTCGATCGCGCGCTCGGCCTTTTCACGCAGGGGGGCGGGAATCTGCGACAGCACGCTTTGCAAAGGCTTCCCGGCCCATTCGGCGAGCGTCGTCGCGAGGCTGACCCGCTCCAGCAGCTTGTAAGCGCGCGCGAGCTCTAGCCGATGCTCTTTGCTCAGCTCGCCCGGCCTCGCGCTCATCGCCGCCGCATGAGGGGCCGCAGGCCGTTCACGCTCGCCAAGATCGCCGAGCCGTTGCTGAGCAGCGCGGTGAAGGATGGGCTCACGAGCCCGCTCGGAAGGGCTAGCCCCAGCGCAAGTGTGTTGAGAGTGATGACGACGCCGTAATTCTGCCTGATGAGGCTCATCGCGTCGCGCGAGATCTCGAAGGCCTCGACGAGCTTCCACAGCGAGTCCTCCATCATCACGACATCGGCGGATTCCTGCGTGACCTCGGCGCCGTGCTTCATGGCGACGCCGACGTCGGCATAGCTCAGCGCCGGGCTGTCGTTGATGCCGTCGCCGACCATGGCGACAATCCGGCCTTCGCGCTGCAGCTGTTGCACGATCGCCGCCTTGTCGGCGGGCAGCATGTCGGCATATTGGCGCGTGAGGCCGAGCCGCTCGCCCACCGCGCGCGCGACGACGGGGTTGTCGCCCGTCATCATGATCGCGTCCTTGACGCCCAGCGCATAGAGACGCTCGACGATGCTCGCGGCCTCGGGACGGATCTGGTCCGCATAGGGCAAGAGCGCCACGAGCTTGCCGTCCATCGCGACAAAAAGACAGGAGCAGCCCTGCCGCTCCAACCGCGCGCGATCCGGCACGGCCTTGTCGACCGCAATCCCCGCCTGGCGCAGGAAACGCTCGCTGCCGACGTGCATGTAGCGGCCGTCGATCTGGCCCTCGACGCCGAGCCCCAGGCTGTATCGCGTCTCGTCGCAGACGGGAACGAGCGCGCCCATCGACGCCGCCTTGTTGCGCACGGCCTCGGCGACCGGATGCGTGAGCCGGCTCTCCGCCGCCGCCGCAAGCCCGAGCACGCGCCGCGGATCGACCTTGCGCTGATAGGAGATCACCTCCATGACCTCGGGCGAGCCGTGCGTCAACGTTCCGGTCTTGTCGAAGATGATGGTGTCGACCTCGGCGAGCTTCTCCATATGGCGGCCGCTTTTGATGATGACGCCGCGCCGCGCGGCGTGCGTCATCGAGGAGAGCACCGCCGTGGGCGCCGCCACGCGAATGCCCGTGCCGTAGTCGACGATCACAAGCGACAGGAAGCGGTTGAAATCGCCGGTGACGGCCGCTGTCGCCGAGGCGACGCCGAGCGTCGGCGCCACGAGACGGTCGGCGAGCTTCTCCGCGTGGTTCTGCATGCGCGTGTCGCCGACCGGCGCCGAGTCGATGAGCCGCACGATCTGCCCCGCCGTGGTGTTCGAGCCGACTCGCGTCGCGCGGATCGTGATCTGACCCTCGCGCGTCACCGTCGCCGCGAAGGCCGCCTCGCCCACGCCGCGCGCGACGGGCAGGCCCTCGCCGGTGATCGTCTTCTGGTCGATCAGCGCGCTGCCATCGATGATCTCGCCGTCGACCGGGATCATCTCGCCGGGATAGACGATGACCGCGTCGCCGACGGCGACATCCTTCGCCGGAATCGAGATCACGGTCCCGTCGCGCATGACCCAGGCGCTCTTCGATTGGAACTCAAGCAGATCGCCGATCGCGCGCTTGCTGCCGGCGGCGGTCATGTCGCGGATCATATCGCCGAGCCGGATCAGCCAGGTGATGAGCGCGCCGGCGACGTGATTGCCCTGCAGGAGCGAGGCGACGATCGCCAGCGTGTCGAGGAAATCGACGTTGAGGCGGCGCTCGTCGCGCAGCACGCGCCAGGCGCGGGCGGCGATCGGATAGCCGTTCCACAGCATCAGCGGAATGTTGATCGCCCGCGCGAAGGGATTGACGAGGAAGGCCAGCCCCAGCGCAACCGTCGGCAGAGCGAGCGGGTGGCTGTGCGGCTCTTCTGCGGGCTTCGCCGCGGCGATGAGCTCCGTGGCGAGATGCTGCTCGCTTTGGCCCAGCGGCGGCGCGAACTGCGTGAGCAGGCGGAGGTCCGAAAGCGACATCAGCCGCAGCCGGCCGACGAGCAGGCGGAACATCGGCTCGTGCGACACATCGTATTCGACGACGAGGCTCGAGCAGTCGTAGTTGATGCGCGCGCCTTTGACGGCGCTCTGGCCGCGCAGCCAGGCGAGCGTCTCTTCCGAGAGATCGCGGTCGCGGCACAGCGCCGGAATCGACAGGCGCACGCGCCCGGGCATGAAGTGACGGATCGCGAACTGCATTCGGAGTCCTGGAGCTCGACCCCTTCTCCCGCTTGCGGGAGAAGGTGGGTTCGCGAAGCGAACCCGGATGAGGGGCGCCCCCGCCCCAGCCATCCTTGAAGGTTTCTCTCTATGCCCGGCGGTCCTCATCCGACCCTTGCTTCGCAAGGGCCACCTTCTCCCACACCGTGGGAGAAGGGATCGCCTAGCTCGCCGCCTTCGTCTTGACGACCACGGGCGCGGACGTTTGCTTGAGGTGCTCCACGAGCTGGTGCCGCTGCTGCAGCTCGAGGAAATGGTTCAGCGTGAACACGCCGAGCGTGAGCCAGATCGGCGTCGCCGCCGTCGCCCCGACCTCGAAGAGCGTCACGACGATGAGTCCGCCGGCGAGTCCGATCTTGAGATCGAACATGTTGTTGGTGCTGCGCTTGATCTCGTGATCGAAGTGCTTGCAAATGTGCAGGAGCGCCTTGGCGCTATGCGAATGCTGCGCGAGAAACTCGGCTTCCCCCTCGATCTTGTCCGCGAGCTCGTCGAGCTGGGTTTTCGGCGGCGCGGACATATGCTCGCTGCAGTGGCGCTCGAAATGCCGGTGGAAATCGTCATGGCGCTCGTGGTCGTAATGCAGCACGACGCTGCCGGTGTCGGGGTTGACCGTCACCCGCTGGACGCCGGGAATGACCCCGAAGGTCTTCGCGATCTCCTGCAACTGCGCCTCGTCGCCCTTCGCCGAGGCGAACTTCATGCGCACGCGCCCGAGAGTCTTATGCTCGATGCGCATCTTGTGCTTATGCTTCTTCTTCTTTTTCTTTTCGGGACTGGCGTCGCCTTCCGCCTGCAAGGGCGCGAGCTTCGCCCCCGCCGGCGCGTCCGCGATGGAAGACGCGGCCTCACTTGCCGCAGGCGCAGCCTCTTGGCGCAGCGGCTCATCCTCGGCGGCGCCGGAAGCCGGCGACGGCGCGGGATCGGTCGGTCCCGAGGCGCTCAAAAGCGCCCCAAGACCGTCGTTGACGAGGTTTTGCATATTGCGTCAGGCGCTCGCCGTCGTTTCCTTGGCCGCGGCGTCCTTGCCCTTGGCCTCGGCGTCGCATTCCGCGACGATGTCCTGCACATGCTCGTTGGTCTCGGCCACGAGCTCCTTGGTCTTTTGCCCGAGCTTATAGACGCCGCGCACGGTGGATTTGAATATCGGCGCCAGCGTCGACCCCAGTTTCGGCACGAATTTGGGCGCCGCCACCGCCACGACGCCGAGCGCGAGCCCCGGAAGGAGCGCCGCCTCGAACACCGCGGCGCCAATCGCCACGACGCCGACCGTCGCGACCGTCGCCACCATGTCGTTCTCTTCCGCGCTCAACTCGTCGTTCGCTTCCTCATTCTCGACCGCATCGAGGTCTTCATGCGCGTCGGAAACCGCCTTATGCATCGTCAACTCCTGTCGCCGCATTTGTCTTTGAAAATCAAAGACTGTCCGCAGCAGCGTCATTTTGCGCGCCTAGTGTGACGGTTATGCGACACAAGGGCGAGATGTTCAGGTGGAAGCAACGGAAAGCCTTGTATAGATAGGAGTAACGTTACGCGCCGAAGCGATTCGCGCGCGGAACACGACACCTCAGGCTCGTCTCGACGCCCAAAGACTTGGGCGTAAGGACAAGGACTTGCAGAGAACGACAATGGTCTATGCGGCGCCGCTCGACGACATGCTCTTTTCGATGAAGCTCGCCGCCGGCGAGGACGCCTTTGGCGCTGGCGGCCTTTACGCCGACCTCGGCGACGGCCTCCTTGCTGCAACCTTGAACGAAGCCGACAGATTCGCCCGCGAGCAGCTGCTGCCCCTCGATAAAGTCGGCGACCGCGCCGGTGCGCGCTTCGAGAATGGCGCCGTGACCACGCCGCCGGGCTGGCGCGAGGCCTATGCGCAATTCGTCGAAAGCGGGTGGACGCGGCTCGCGGCCGAGGCGGACTTCGGCGGGCTCGGCCTGCCGGCGCTGCTTAACGTCGCCTGCACGGAGATCTGGAACGCCGCTAATTGCGCTTTTGCGATCTGTCCGCTTTTGGCCCATGGCGCCGTGCGGGCGCTCGAGGAGCATGCGCCGCAGCGGATCAAGGAGACCTATCTGCCGCGCCTCGTCTCCGGCGAATGGACCGCGACGATGAACCTGACCGAGCCGCAAGCGGGCTCCGACCTCTCGCTGACCCGTACGCGGGCCGAGCCCGCGGGTGACGGAAGCTACCGCCTGTTCGGGCAAAAGATCTTCATCACCTACGGCGAGCACGATCTGACAAGCAACATCCTGCATCTCGTGCTCGCGAAGCTTCCGGGCGAGAAGGCGATCTCGCTGTTCCTCGCCCCGAAATTCCTGCCGGACGCGACGGGCGCCTTCACGCGCCGCAACGATCTGCGCTGCGCCGGCATCGAGCATAAGCTCGGGATCAAGGGCTCGCCGACCTGCACCATGATCTACGGCGATGGCGAGGGCGCCACAGCCTATCTTCTCGGCCAGCCGAACAAGGGCCTCGCCGCCATGTTCACGATGATGAACGAGGCGCGGCTCGCGGTGGGCGTGCAGGGGGTCGGCCTCGCCGAGCGCGCCACGCAGATGGCGATCGCCTATGCGCACGAGCGCGCGCAGGGCGGGGGCCCCATCATCGCGCATCCGGACGTGGCGCGCATGGCGCTGACGATGCGGGCGCTGACCGCGGCGGCGCGCGTGATCTGCTACGAGACGGCGGTCGCGATCGACCGCGGCCGCAGGCAGGGCGACGCCGAGGCTCAGGAGCGCGCCGGCCTTCTGACGCCGCTCGCGAAAGCCTTTGGCAGCGACATTGCGAACGAGGTCGCCTCACTCGGCGTCCAGATCTTCGGCGGCATGGGTTACATCGAGGAAACCGGCGCAGCGCAGCTCTTCCGCGACGCGCGCATCGCCGCAATTTACGAGGGCACGAACGGCATACAGGCGAACGACCTCGTCCAGCGGAAGCTGCGTCACGCCGGCGGCGGCGCGATGCGGCGCGAGATCGAAGCCATGCGCGAGGACGCGGACGAGGGCGCGCTTTTGGAAGCCGTCGACGCGCTTGCCGAGGCGACGGATTTCCTGCTCGGCGCCGAGCCGCGCCTCGCGCAGGCGGGCGCGACGCCCTATCTCCGCTTGTTCGCGCTCGCGCGCGGCGGAACCCTGCTCGCGAAAGCGGCGCGGACGGGAGGCGCGAAGCGGGAGGCGCTGGCGGCGTTTTTCGCGCGCAATCTCGCGACCGTTGCGCCGGGGCTCGGGCGCTGCGTGATTGAAGGCGGAGCCTCGGCGGCGCAGTTTTTCGACTGAAAAGCGGCGCCATGGCGGCTGAGATCACGGCGCCGATTGTTCGCCCGCCGAAAGACGTGTTTTCCGACTCCGCGACCAATTTCGAAGCGGCGGCAGGAGCTCAGATCGTCAGCGAAGAGCCGAGCAGCCCGACAATGACGGGACCGACGATCAGGAAGCCCGCCAGTCCTGGGCGCAGTCTGGCGTCGCGCGCGGCCGACAACAAGGACGCGCCCGCAAGCGCGACGACTGCGAGGAGCGGCAAATAGAGCCGCGGCCAAGCATCCGCAACATAGGCGAAATCGAGATGGTGCTTGTAGCTGAAGATCAAATGGCAGGCGAAGGTCAGCATGATCGCGAGCCAGCCTGCGACGATCGTTCCATCCGTGGCGTCATCCTCGCCCCGCAGCAGGCGGCGCGCCGAGACCCAAAGGCCCGCCAGACCGCAAAGCGCTGCCGCGATCGGTAGGGCCAGCAGGGCGAATTGCAGGCTCGAGCCGTTGAGGTCGGTCGGCGCCCATTCCAGGAAGAACTTCGCGACGAAAGCGCCAGCGAAGGCCGGAAACGACAGGCGCGGCGCATATCGCCAACCGTTGTCGGGATCGGCGCGCTTGACGGCGGCAATCCGATTGAACCCCGCGAAGGCCGAAGGAACGTCCTCGAACATGCAGGCCGGACATTTGAAAAACGCTGCCGCGCCGGGAATATCCGGCGCGGGCTGGCCATATTGCGCCAGGAATACGAGATAGGGAGCGGCGACGAGGAAGCCCGCCGCGAGCGCGAGGAGAATCCACCAAGGACGAAATCGTCCGCGCAGCATCAGGAGTCCGGCCACGCCGGCGGTCATCGCTCCAACGAGGATAAGCGCCGTGAACTTGGCGAGGCCCGCGAGCGCCATGCCGGCGAGCAACGCCAGAAACCAGGAGCTACGCGCAGTCGCCACCACGCGCTGCGCCGCGAGCAGCGCGACGCAGCCGCCGGCGAACGCCAGATTGTCGTTGCTCATCGAGCCGGCGATCGGCGCGAGCACCGGAATGCCGAAGATCGGCAGGCAGTAGGCATAGGCCTCGAACCGGCCGAGCTTGAGCGCGAGGCCCAGCGCCATGAGCGCTGCAAAACCTATCGAGGCCAAAAGGACGTTACAGGCGCGCAACATCAGCGCGCTCTCGGGGTGTCCTTCGATGGGCGAGCAAAGCCGCGCGAGAATCCAATAATAAATCCCCGGATGATTGAGGTAATTCGGCCGATCGGTGAACCGAAACTGGGATGGCTCGAGGAGGCGAAAGCCGTCGATGCGCGGCCAGAACTGCTCGTTGCGCTGCAGCTCGGCGACATAGGAAATGTGGGCGAGCTCATCGAAGCCGACGCGCACGTCCTTGCGAAGCGCGTTCATCGCGGCCGAGAGCGCAAATATCCCGAGAACGACGATGAAGACGGCGCGTGCGCCATCGGAGCGGCCCTTGGGGGCCGCGCCGACGGAAACCGAGGGGACTGCTGCGGACATTGCGGAAGGCTAGGCGCAATTGCTTAATCGGCGCTTAGCCTCCGGAGGCCCGCCGCAGGGCGCCGCGAGATGAGCGCAGCAGGCCCGCCGGCGGCGTTTTTATCCGCTCAGTGCTGCCGCCCTTGCGCATGGGCTTGCGCGAGCCGTGATCGAGGGCGGCAGGGCCCCGTCTCTCGTCTGAACGTCATGCTGTCCTTGAAGCCAAAGGGACATAAGGGTCTTCGGGATATGTCCGCTCGGATAGGGCCTCCGCGCGCGCGGTGACGAGAAGACCTTGAACGTCGAATGCCTTGACTACAAGATTGATCGCCTCGGCCTCTTGGGATGCGTCGCCGTCACAATAAAGAATCTCGATACGGCGCTGCTCCGTTTGCCGGAGCTCGATCCGACGAGCCTGGAGCGTCGAAGCGATCTGAGCGAGTCGCGTCCCCGCCACGCGCCTGCCCTCGCCGAAGTCGAACAGACGTCTGCGACGGCCGTAGATTTTGGTCAGGGTCAGTCCCGCGCGGCCGCAGCCGCATTTCTCGCCGACCAGGGCTTCGTCGCCGGTGTCGTAACGAAGGAGCGGCGTCGCATATTGATAGAAGGGAGTCGCTATAATGCGTCCGCGCTCGCCTGGCCGGGCGTTCTCTCCATCACGCCTCAGGACCTCGATCAGCGCGATCTCGGACTGCGCATGGTATGCGCCTTGCGGACATTGGCAGGCCAGCGAGCCCGTTTCTCTCAAATCATAGCTGTCTATCAGTGAGCATCCGAAGCTATCCGCGGCCCGTCTTTGCAGCTCTTCGTCAACTTCGCCGCCCCGCGTGAATATCCCTTTCAAACTGAGGCCGTCGCTATCTTCGTCAACCAAATCCAACAGCCCGCAGATCACGTCCGGTGTAGATTCCAGATAGACGGGCCGCAAGCGCTTCAGCCAAGTCCACTGCATGTCGAGCGAGACCGATCGGTCCATTTGCCGGCCCCGATTGAGGCGACCCGTCATGTTCCAGTTGCCGAGCTTGGCTCCGAGAGGCGGCCGTGCGTCAAGCTCGTCAGAGGACTCGATCCGCGCGCACGTCGTGAAGAGATCCACATTGTGCGCCTCCCACATCCTGTTACGCGCGCACATCGAGGCGATCGTGGAAAAAGCCGAAATCCGATGCGCCAGAGCGATCCCTTTCGCTCCTGTCGAGACGCTATCGACGAAGCTGCTCGCGGCGAGTGGGATTTCGAGAGCGCGCAGGCTGGGGCCCGCGCACGCCGCCATGGCTCGATCGAGGATCGGAACCTCTCGCCAGGCGTTAGGTACAAATTCCCCGGAATGGGCGTTTTCGCCCACGAACAATGACCGTAAGCGCTCACGATAGAACGTGGTTTGCAGCGCGGCGTGTCGCGCGAGCTGTTCCAGGAGGCTAAATTGATAGTCGCGCAGCGCGCCGGCGTCGGCTCGCTCCGTCCGCCGGAGCGTATCGAGAAAGAGCTGGCTGATCAGCGACATTGTTTCGATCGTTTTCTCTCGCGCCTCACCGCGAACCGGCGCCTGCGGCGAACGCCCGCTCGGCGAACTCCTCATAGATATTGGTTTGCGGAGCGCATTGCTCGAGCTCGAGCGCGAGGTCCCTCGCGCGCGAAGCGAACGCCTGAGAATCGAGCAGGAATTCGACTTCCTCGCGGAGCTTTGGAACCGAAAGCCGCGCGAGGTCGATTCCGCGCCCGACGCCGAGCTTTTCGACGCTGCGCGCGTGGCTTCGTTTTTCCACATCGGCATATAGGATCAGCTGCGGAACGCCCGCGATGGCGCCGAGATGGGCGGCGCCGGCTCCGCCGTGATGCAGAAAAAGCCTTGCATCGCGCGCGATGGTCTCAACAGAGAACGGCTCGTTCTCGATGATCAAGCCATGCGCCGAAAGCGCCTCTGCGATCGGGGCTGAAACGCCCGTCGCGGACAGCCTGACTCTTGCAGGGAGCCGGAGCAGCGCGGCGCACAGGACTTCATTGCTCAGAAGTGATGCGTCTATGTAGGCGAGGATGCAATCGCCGCGTTGCGCGGGTCGCAGGACGCGCGGAAATTTCTGTCTGTAAAGTGGCCGCGCGCGCCAAGCGCTGTGTCCGTCGAACTCGGGAAAGCCGATTGCAAAAGATGTTTCTGCGGGATGGAGATCGCCCAATCGAGCGAGCGTCGCCGTTCCGCGCTTCGACAGCACCGCGTTGATCGTCGCAAGCAGCTTGTCCTGCGCCTCGGCATCGCGAAATTCTTCACCGTCGTAAGGGGCGAAATATCCGTCCCGCTGCGCGGGAATTGTGTACCAGCTGCCCCGCTGCAACACGGGTGTCATCTCCCGCGCAGCTAGGACGACGCCCGGTGCGTAATCGGCGACGATGACGTCGGGGCGTAGAAGTTCAAGAATTCCGGCCCAAGCTCGCTGGTTGTTCACAAGAAGCCGCTCGTCGCCGAAGCCCATGGCGTCGAGCACATTCGCGAACGAATCGATCCGTCGTTCGACGTCGACGAGTTGATCGCTCCATTTGCCTGAATTCCCGGCCCAGAACGGCGCCGGGATGATTTGCTTTATCGCCGAATGAGCTCGCTCGATGTTCCTTAGCGGGCCCCACGCGCCGATGAGCTCCACGCCGCGCGCCGCGAGATGGGGCGCGATCTGGTTGAAGAACGCGATGTGTCCAAAACCCGCGCCCTGTTCCCAGGCGAGCATGGCGCGCATATCGGCTCACTCCCAGACTGCGATCAGTAATAGCAGCAGTAGTACGGCGGGGGAGACGGAGAGGACGACTTGGGCAGCAAGATAGCGCCCGTCCGTTGCGAGTTTGACAAGGTGAAAAGATTGTCTTTCAGATAATTGGTTGGATCGTCTTCACGCTGGCGACGAATGAGCGTCTTGTCGGAATTGCCGAAATATATCCGCAGGCCGCCTTGGATCGAGTCCGCATTGTGCTCGCCGATTCGACCTTCGACGAAGGCCGTCGCCGCAGCGCCACGATAAAATGACACCGGCAAGCGCATCTCACCGCCAACGGTCGCCGCGCTGCGACCGCCCGTGTAGATGTGGCCGACGGAAAGCTTGATGTCGTCGGTCAGATAATAGGCGATCGAGGCATGATCGTATATCCGCGTATGCAGATCATACCAGTTGAAGCCGAGATAAGCGTTGCCGAAGGGACTGACGCCGAAGGCCGAGGAGGCCACCGCCGAGCGTCCGCCAAATTCGCCGCCGACCACCCCTTGCACGGTGATCCTGCCGATGTAGCCTTCAAGCTCGCCCGCCGCCCGGCCAATCCCAACGCCATTGGCTCCGGACCAATAGGTTCCCGAACCATACACGCCGATCAAGCCTTGGCTCGGATCACGCCAGAAGAGATGCGCGCCGCCCCCGCCTAGGAAACGGTTGTTCCACTCCGCGAGGATGCTGTCCACCTGCACGCCGAAGTCATGCTGCAACGGGAAGGTGACCGTCCCCAATCCGCCGCCGTCGCCGCGCCACGCACTGCGATAGCTGAACGGCGGATTGAAAGTGGTCGGATTGTAAATATCATAGTTATAGAAATTCGTTGCGCCGCCAAAGAACTCGGCCTTGCCGTTCAAACCGTCGACGGCCGGCAGGCTGGCGAACACAGGCGCTGCGGCGGGCTGAGCGCCGAGATCGGCCCCAGCGGCGAGAGCGTCTCCCAGCACGACGAAAAATGCAGCCAAGGAACAGCTCGAAAGCAAGCGTGCGTGAAAGGACATTCCTCGCCCCCGTTTTTCGGATACCGCACAATTTCAGCTTCGCGATTTCATCGCATGGAACGCAGGCCGGCACAAATGAATGTTTGGTTTAGATATCTATGACAACATGTTTTTTCACGCGGGTGTGTCAAATTTGCAACACTTTTGATTGCGCTCGAGGTGGGTAATCGGTCGCGACGGCGGGAGGCTTGATCCGCGAATTTTAGGCACGTGCTGGCGATATTCCAGAACCGACGAATTTTTTGATCGAGAGCGGTTGTAAACCGAGTCTGCCCTACTCCGAAAACTTGTATATATTTATTTTGGCGCCTGGGGTTGTCTACCAAGGCGGTCGGATGTCGAGTGCGGTTGTAATGAGATTTGCGCGGCGACGCCGAGCCAGGCCTGAGGCCCGTGCGACAACGGCATTGCCGACGCCGGAGCAGATTTCGCCGAGAACGTCGTGGACCGAGACGGCGACGAGCGTCGCGCTGCAAGTGTGGGCCGCCTGCCGCTCAACGCGAATTCTCGATCCATTTCCCGACCGCGAAGATCAACAGCCCGATGACGCCGCCGACCAGCGTCCCGTTAATGCGGATGAACTGCAGGTCGCATCCGACGCTGAGCTCCAGCTTGTCGACGAGCGTGTCCGTGTTCCATCGGCGCACCACCTCGGCGATATAGGCGCCGATCTCGGCGCGCCGCGGCGGCAGGGCGCGCAAGGCGGCGAGCCGGATTCTCCGGTTTAGCGCTGCGGTCAGCTCCGGGTCGCTGAGCAGCCAATTCGCGAGCCCGAGCAGCGCCGCGTCGATGGCCTTGGCGACATCATCGCCCCGAGTCGACAGATCGGCGACGAGGCGCCGCTCGATCTTTTCCCACATCAGCTCCGCCTGGCGCTGGAACACGGGATCGGCGAGCACGCGCGCCTTGAGCTCTTCGCCCTGGGCCGCGAGCGCGGGGTCGGTCGCGAGAGACGCGATGACCTGCTCGATCGCGCCTTGCAGCTCCTTTCGCCAGGGATGCGCGGGATTGCGCATGTTCGACAGCGTGCCGACGAGGCCCGTCATCACCCGATCGACCAGCATGGCGTCGATCCATTTCGGCAGCCATCGCGGCGATTTCTTCGCGAGCCGCTTCTCGATGCGGGCCTTGTTGCGCGAAAGCGCGTCCGCGGCATAGACGATCGCGCGATCGAGCAGCCCCTGCGCCTCGCCGCGCGCCCACAGCGTCTCCAGGAGATGCGCGCTAAGCGGCGCGATTGGAACGGATTGCGCGCCGCGCCTCGCTAGCTCGTCCACGATCTCGCGGATGCGCCCTTCCGGGACGATCTTGACAAGCTCGGGCAGCGCCCGGCTGCAAAAGGCGGCGATCTTGCCCGAGTTTTCAGGATCGGTGACCCATTTCGCCGCAACGCCCGTCATATCGATCTGCAGGAGCTTGCGGTTGACGGTTTGGCGCGTGAGGAAATTGTTGGAGATGAAGCGGCCGAGCGCCTCGGCGATGCGGTCCTTGTTGGCGGGCACGATTCCCGTGTGTGGGATCGGCATCCCGAGCGGGCGCCGAAACAGCGCGACGACCGCGAACCAGTCTGCACAGGCGCCTACCATGCCGGCCTCGGCGAAGGCGCGGAGATAGGGAATCCACGGCGCCTCGCTCAACGAAACGGAGGTCGCCGCGAAGAGCGCCGTCATGAGCAGCAGCAGCGCCGTTGCGGCGGCGCGCATGCGCGAGAGCTCGCGGCGCCGCGGGTCTGGCGCGGCTCCCTCCAAATGATCGCGATCGAAGCCCATTGGCGTCGTCAGCTCTCCTCCGGGCGGCTCGAGACGCCGCGCTGAAGCCTGCATCTGCCTCGCTTGCGCTTTGGCGGTTTCTTATCCATGGGCGCACGAATTGACGAATGGGCGCGGCACGAGAGGACGGATCGATTGTAAAGTCGCAGCTTGCGGATTAAAAGCCGGCGCGGAGATTTTTCATGACGCTCTACGACATCAAGCCACGGTTCCAGGCGCTGCTGCGTCCGCTCGTCGCTTTCATCCATGCGCGCGGCGCCACCGCGAACGCCGTCACGGTGGCGGCGGCCGCGGGCTCCGTCCTGCTCGGCGCCCTGCTCGCGCGCTTCGGCGCCGAGCATGCGGGCCTTTATCTGCTGCTGCCCGTCTGGCTCTTCATCCGTATGGCGCTCAACGCCATGGACGGCATGCTGGCGCGCGAGTTCGGACAGAAAAGCGCGCTCGGCGCCTATCTCAACGAGCTTTGCGACGTGGTTTCGGACGCGGCGCTCATTCTGCCCTTCGCCTATGTCCAAAACTTCGACGCAGCGCAGATCGTGGTCATCGTCGTGCTCGCGGGGCTGGTCGAATTCGCCGGCGCGCTCGCCCCCACGGTCGGCGCGCCGCGCCGCTATGACGGGCCGATGGGCAAGAGCGATCGCGCGCTGGCGTTCGGCGCTCTCGGATTTTGGTTTGGCTGGGCCGGCTCGATCCCATCGTTCGTGACCGTCACGGCGCAGGTCGTCCTCATCGCGTTGCATGCGGCGACCATCGTCGCCCGCGTGCGCTCCGGACTCGAGGCCGCAAAAGAATTGGAGCCGTCATGAACCTCAATATTGCCGCGAGCACACTTGCGCCGTCGCGCGCCTGCCTCGAACGCCGCTTCGCCGCGCACGACAGAACGCAGCTCTTCTTCCGTCACTGGCCGGCGGCGAGCGAAAAGCCGCGCGGCGCCCTGCTGCTCTTTCATCGCGGGCACGAGCATTCGGGGCGCGTCGCGCATCTCGTCGACGAGCTCGACATGCCGGACTTCGCCTTTTACGCCTGGGACCAGCGCGGCCACGGCCTCTCGCGGGGTCAGGCGGAGACGACGCAGATCTTCGCCGACCGCGTGCGCGACATCGACGACTTTACGCGCTTCATCGCGCAAGAAGACGGCGTCGCCATAGAGGACATGGCGATCGTCGCGCAAAGCGTCGGCGCGGCGCTCGCCGCCGCCTTCGCGCATGACTATGCGCCGAGGCTGCGCGCGCTGTGCCTGGCTGCGCCGGCCTTCGACATCAAGCTCTATGTTCCCTTCGCCCGTCCGGCGCTCGCGCTGATGCACCGGCTGCGCGGCGATTTCCTCGTCAACAGCTACGTCAAGCCGCGCTTTCTGACTCACGACGAAAGCCGCATCGTCTCCTACGAGGCCGACCCGCTGATCACGCGGCCGATCCCCGTGAAGATGCTGCTCGGGCTCTATGAGGCGGGTGAACGCGTCGTGCGTGACGCCGCGGCCATCACCATCCCGACGCAGCTGCTGGTTTCCGGCGCCGACTGGGTGGTACGCCAGGCGCCGCAGCACGAGTTCTTCGTCAATCTCGGCGCGCGCACGAAAGAGCGGCATGTGCTCGAAGGCTTCTTCCACGACACGCTCGGCGAGAAGAACCGCGCCGAAGCCGTCGCCAAGGCCCGCAGCTTCCTGCTCGCGCGCTTCGACGAACCGCGCGAGGAGGCTTCGCTGCTCGACGCCGACGTGACGGGCTTCACGCGGCGCGAGGCCGACGCGCTCGCGACGCCGGTGTCGATCGCGAGCCTGAAAGGCGCCTACTGGGCGATGACGCGCGCCTCCCTGCGGCTCGGCGCGCTGCTCTCGGGCGGCCTCGAGGCCGGGCGGCGCACGGGTTTCGATTCGGGATCGATGCTCGACTACGTTTACCGCGACACGCCGCAAGGATTTTCCGGGCTGGGGCGCCTGATCGACCGCCTCTATCTCGACGCCATCGGCTGGCGCGGCATTCGCGTGCGCAAGCAGAACGTCGAAGAGCTGCTCGCGCTCGCCATGCGCCGCCTCGCTGACGCTGGAACGCCGGTGCGCGTCATGGACGTCGCCGCGGGATACGGCCGCTATGTGCTCGATGCGCTGGCGCGAAGCGAAGCCTCGCCGGAGCGCGTGCTGCTGCGCGACTTCAGCGACGTCAACGTCGCCGCCGGCCGCGCGCTCATCGCCGAGCGCGGCCTCGCCGAGCGCGCGAGCTTCGTCAAGGGCGACGCCTTCGACGCCGACAGCCTCGCCGCGGTCGAGCCGAAGCCGACGCTCGGCGTGGTCTCCGGCCTCTACGAGCTCTTCCCGGACAATGCGCGCGTGCGCCGTTCGCTGTCGGGGCTCGCGCGCGCGATTCCGCCCGGCGGCTATCTCGTCTACACCTGCCAGCCCTGGCATCCGCAGCTGGAGCTGATCGCGCGGGCGCTGACGAGCCATCGCGAAGGACAGGCCTGGGTCATGCGCCGTCGGACGCAGAACGAGATGGACCAGCTCGTCGCGGAGGCCGGCTTCGACAAGATCGAGCAGCGCATCGACGAATGGGGCATTTTCACCGTGGCGCTCGCGCGCCGGCGCGAGGCCTGAGCCGATGGCGAGCGCGGCAGCAAACGCCGTCGAGATGCAAGCGCGCCCTCTGGGCCGCGCGGTGCTGTGGTTGCTCTGTCTCGGAACCCTGTTCTTTGCGTCCTACATCGCGGCGCTCGACGTCGCGGCGGCGCGCGCGAACGTGCCGACCATCGTCTTCGGCTGGGAGCGTCACATTCCCTTTCTGCCGTGGACGATCGTCCCCTATTGGTCGATCGACCTCTTCTACGGCCTTTCGCTGCTTCTCTGCAGCACGCGAACGGAGCTCAAGACTCACGCGCTTCGCCTGCTCACGGCGCAGCTCGTCGCGATTCCGATCTTCATCGCCTTTCCGCTGAAGCTCGCGTGGACCGCGCCGCCGACGGATGGGTTTTTCGGCCTGTTCTTCTCGGCTTTGGATCAGGCGGTCGGCAAGCCGTTCAATCTCGCGCCCTCGCTCCATATCGCGCTGCTCACGATCCTGTGGAGCTTTTACGTCCGCCACGTCCCGCGGCGGCTTCATGCAATCCTGCACGTCTGGTGCGCGCTGATCGGCGTCTCCACGCTGACAACGTTCCAGCACCATTTCTTCGACTTGCCGACGGGCGCTCTGCTGGGCTTCTTCTGCTTGTGGCTCTGGCCCGACGGCGGCGGAACGCCCGTCGCGAAAGCTGCTTTCGCGCGCGAGGCGAAACGGCAGCGGCTCGCGCTCGATTACGCGGTCGGGGCGGCGCTCGGCACGACTTTGGCGGTTTCTCTCTGGGACGCCTGGCTGTGGCTGTTGTGGCCCGCTGTTTCGCTCGGCTTCGTCGCATGCGCTTACGCTTTTCTGGGCTCGGGCATGTTCCAGAAGGATGCGCGCGGAGCCATGAGCCTGGCGGCGCGCGCGCTGCTCGCGCCCTATCTTCTCGGCGCCCGAGTCAACGCCTTTCTGTGGACGCGAAACCTTCCAGCCTCCGTGGAGATCGCCGACGGCGTGCGGCTCGGCCGGCTCCCGTCACAGGTTGAACCCGGGCTCGCCGTCATCGATCTCGCCGCCGAGCTGCCGGCGTCGCGCGACGCCGCCGAGTGGCGCGCCTGGCCCATGCTCGATCTCGCCTCGCCCGACCCCGCGCTGCTCGCCGAAGTCGCGCGGGCCATCGAGTCGGCGCGGCGACGGCGAGGCGTCGTTTTGGTCTGCTGCGCCCTTGGATTTTCGCGCTCGGCGGCGGCAGTCGCCGTCTGGCTCGCGAGCACGGGCCGCGCCGCTGACGCCGAAGACGCGGTCCGGCAGGTCCTTCGCGCGAGGCCGCAGGCGGTCGTACAACCCGCTTGCCGTGCGGCGATCGAGCGCGCGGCGCAAATCTTCGAGAGCGAAGCGGCATGACGAAGGTCCTGCGCAAGATCGCTTCGTCCGCCGTCCTCGCGACGGCGCATGTCGTCACCGGCGTTCGCGGCGTCTGGGCCGGCTGCGCGCCTTCTTCCGAGCAGCGCATCTACTTCGCCAACCACACGAGCCACGGCGATTTCGTGTTGATCTGGACCGCGCTGCCGAAGGCCCACCGCGCCAACACCCGGCCCGTCGCCGGCGCCGACTACTGGACGAAGAGCGCCCTGCGACGCTTCTTCGTCGGCGACGTGTTCAACGCCGTGCTCATCGATCGCAACGCGCCGAGCGAATCGCGGGGCAACGTGCTCGCGCCGCTGATCGAGGCTCTGAACGAGGGCCATTCGCTGATCTTCTTTCCCGAAGGCACGCGCAACACGGGCGAGGAGCCGCTGCTGCCGTTCAAGACTGGCCTTTGCCATCTCGCACGCGCCGCGCCGCATGTGCCGCTCGTGCCGGTGTGGATCGACAATATCGGCCGCGTTATCCCCAAGGGCGAGGCGCTGCCCGTTCCCCTGCTCTGCCATGTGACCTTCGGCGCGCCGCTCGCGCTGCAGGACGGCGAGAACCGCGACGCCTTTCTCGCGCGCGCCCGCGACGCGCTGCTCGCGCTTCGTTCGCGCGATGGAGGCGACGAGTGACCTTCGACAGTCCCATGCTCTATCTTTGCACCGGCGTCTTCGGCGTGCTTACGCTCGCGACGGCGACCGAGCGCGTCCTCTTCCGGCGCTCCAAGGGCGAAGCCTCGCCCATGCTGCAAAACCTGAAGGAGCGCATCGACTCGTGGTGGATCATGGCGATGTTCCTGACGGCGGCTTTTCTCGTCGGACGCATCGGCATGGTCGTGCTCTTCGCGATCGCCTCCTTTCTGGCGTTGCGCGAGTTCATGACGCTCATGCGCACGCGCCGCGGCGACCATTGGGCCCTGTTTGCCGCTTTCTTCGTCGTGCTGCCGGCGCAATATGCGCTGATTGGAGTCGATTGGTACGGCCTCTATTCGATCTTCATTCCGGTCTATGCCTTCCTGCTGCTGCCGATCGTCGCCGTGCTGCGCGCCGACACGCAGGCGTTCACTCGGCGCGTCGCCGAGCTGCAGTGGGGGCTCATGACCTGCGTCTTCTGTGTTTCGCATCTTCCGGCGCTGATGTCGCTCGACATTCCGGGATTCGAGGGCCGCAACGAACGGCTCGTCGCCTTTCTGATCATCGTCGTGCAGGGCAGCGACGTGCTGCAATATGTCTGGGGCAAGCTCTTCGGCAGGACCAAGGTGGCGCCGACCGTCTCGCCTTCGAAGACCGTCGAGGGCCTCGCCGGCGGGCTCGCGTCCGCGACTCTGCTCGGCGCGGCGCTATGGGAACTGACGCCGTTCTCGCCTTTGCAGGCGGGCGCGATGGCCTTCGTCGCGGCGCTCATGGGCTTCTTGGGCGGGCTCGTTATGTCGTCGATCAAGCGCGACCGCGGCGTCAAGGACTGGGGCGAGATCATCCGCGGCCATGGCGGCATGTTGGACCGGCTCGACTCGATCGTCTTCGGCGCGCCGATCTTCTTTCACCTGACGCGCTACTGGTTCACGGTCTAACCTCGCCCGGGGTCGGGGGAGAGCCGCAGGCATCCGGAGGCGCTCAGCGCTTCTCGGCCATGCAGGCGCGCGCGATCTCGTCGAGCCTGGCCCCACGCCTTTCGGGGTCCTCAATCTCGGACGAAGTCAGCGACGCAACGCGCTGCGCCGTGCAGGCGCAGAGGTTGCTGCACTTGGCGGCCTCCACGTCCGCCTCGGCGCAGCGCAGCTCGCAGGCGGCGAAGAAATCGCCGGCGTCGGACGCGACCGGGGCCAAGCCCGCCGCTGAAAGACCCCAGAACAGCGCGAACAGCGCCGGCTGGTGCACGAGATAGATCAGCAGGCTGTGGCGTCCGAGAAGGTTGAGCGGTTCGATCCTCCAGTTCGCGCCGAAGGGCGCCAAGCCGCGCGCGCGCCAGAATTGCGACGCGGCGGCGCCTAGGAACACGTAGCCCGTCCAGGGCAGCACGGGGCGGTAATCGTTCGTCGCCGGCGTGATCGTCGAGAGTCCGATCCAGCTCAGGAGCGGCGCATCGAACACGGGATTGCTGAAGAAAAGCGGCGCGATGACCGTCGTCAGGCCGATTGCGAGCGCCGTCGGCCAGGGCCTGGCGACGAAGGGCGCGGCTAACAGGCTCGCCAGCGCGATGCAATGCAGAATGCCGAAGAACACGAAAGTCTGCGGAAAGATCAGATAAGTGCCGAGCGACACAAGCGTCGCCGCACCCGCAATGTGCGCGAGGCGCCGCCAAAACGCCGCCGCGCCGTTGCCCTGCGCGAGCACGAGGCTCATGCCGACGATGACGAGAAAGCCGATCGCGATCGCATGGCCGAACAATTTCACGCCAGCGGAAAACGGAATAGCGGGGTCGATATAGCCGAAATTGCCGAGGTCCCAGATCAGATGAAAGACGATCATCGCGACGATCGCGAGGCCGCGCGCCGCATCGAGAGAAGCGATGCGCGTCGGCGCGACGACTGTCTCTTGGACCGTCACTTGGAGGTCGCGACCGAAGGCGCCGTCGCGCGAAACTTGCTGAACACCATATCGGGCGCCGAGAGGTTATGGCGCGACGGTAAATGCCGCCCGACCCAAAGCTCGGTGACATTGGCGCCCGGAAAGCCGAACACCTCCGCCTCCTCCCAGCGCGCGCCGCGCTTCGTGCGCCAGGCGACGCGCGCGGCGTCGCTCATCGTCTGCATTGCATACATTGAGCGCAGCGAGGCGAAGGGGGCGCCTTCCGGCATCGCGCCGCTGTAAGTCACGTCGAGCTCGACATGCTCTTGGTCGATCTTGTCGAGCCTGATGCGCGCCCAGCCGCCACGCTTGAATTTGAGCACGAAGCTCCTGGTCTCCGGGTCGAAGGCGATCTCCTCGAAGGCGACGATTGGGCGCTGCTGCGTCTCGATCGGGCCGACTAGAAAGGACGAGCCGTAGGCGGTCCAGCGCATGTCCTCGAAGGGCAGGGGGCGGGCGCGCCAGTAGCCGTCGGGCGGATAGAACACCATGATCTCCTCGGCGCGCTCGCGGTAGCTCATCCACAGCTGCACGAGGTGGAAGCCGTTCTCCACGCGATTGCCCACGCGCACCGGCACCGTGTTCGGGCGCCAGAAGCTCGGAAAGGTGTAGCCCGTGAGCCAGAAATCCGGGGTCTCCCAAAAGGTCAGGCGCTTGGCGTGGGCCGCGAATTTCGGGTCGTGCGAGAGGTCGCAGCTCGACCAGTCCGGCGCATAGCGGTCGGTGCCGATCATGCTGATGTAGGAGGGATGCACGGCCTTGATCTGCATTCGGCGCAGGCGCTCGGAATAAAAGTCGAGCTCGATGTTGTCCTTCTCGGCGCAAAGCTCCGGCACGGAATTGTTCTCGACGCGCACCTGCAGCTCGTCTTCCGCCTCTTGCGCGAAAGCGCGGGGCGCGGCGAGCGCCAGGCTCGCGCCCGAGAGCAGAAAGCGGCGGCGATCGATCGTCATGGCGTCTCCTCAATGCTCGTGCGGCGATTGCCGCCCACCCGGCGGGCGGCTTTATACCTCGATCGCCCGCAAAGCCGAAAGACGGATGACCCACGCCGCGTCCGCACCACCGACGGGGCCGCTCGAGTGACGGCGGGTCGGGGGTCGAAGGGGCGTGCGCGGTTAATTGATGGAGCGCTTCCCAGACGAAAGTCGGGTATCCGTGTAAACTTCCTCTTGGCGAGTTTCACACAATATGGTTGAGCTTAACCGCAGCCGCGGACAAAATGCAGCCTGGTCTGACGGTTCAAACCCCGCAACGAGACGCAAGTCATGACGAGCCCGGCGGCCCAGGCCGCGGAAATCATCAGGTCCCACGATGTTTCGGGGGTCGAGACGGCGCTGATCCTGAGCCGCAGCATGGCCGCGGCCGCCGAGATCGTCGAGGACCCCATCACGATCCCCTATGCCGATCTGCCCGGCTTTCCGGGAGCCGTGGTGAAGGGCGGCGAGGTGCAGATATGCAGCATCGAGGGCGCCAAAATTCTGCTGCTGAAGGGGCGGCCCGATTTCCATGAGACCGGCGATCCAAGCCTGCTGTTCTCCGCAATGGAGACGCTATCGCTGCTCGGCCTGCGCAGCGTGCTAGCGGCGGGCTTCGCGACCTCGGTCAATGCGCAGCTGTCGCCGAGCAGCCTCGTCGCGGTCACTGACCACATTGATTTAAAAGGATTGAATCCGCTGATCGGCGCCCCTGGCGACAGGAAGCTCCTCAACATGAACGAGGCCTATGACAAGCGGCTGCTGCGACGGTTGAAGGCCTCTGCGGCGGCGGCGGGCGTGGGGCTGCAGGAGGGAGTCTATCTGTGGCTCTCGGGGCCGAGCTTCGAGACTCCCGCGGAAGCGAAGGTGGCGCGGATGCTTGGCGCCGACGTGGTGGGCATGTCGCTCGCGCCTGAGGCGATCCTGGCGCGGCGTTTCAACCTGCCATACGCGGCGGTCGCCGTGGTGACCGACTTCGGGGCGGGCTTCAACGGCGGCGCGCCGATCGGCGACCTCTCGCGCGGGCCGACAGTCGCGGGAGTAATCGCGCTGCGACGGCTGCTGCGAGCCTACACGAAGTTGAGGTGAGAGCCCCCGACAAAAAAGGCGGCCCTCTCGGGCCGCCTCCCAAAACGCCTTAGCGCTTCGAGAACTGGAAGCTCCTGCGCGCCTTGCGCTTGCCGTATTTTTTGCGCTCCACCACGCGCGCGTCGCGGGTCAAGAAGCCCTCGCGCTTGAGCGCCGGCCGCAGCTCGGGCTCGTAATGCGTGAGCGCCTTCGACAGGCCGTGACGCACCGCGCCGGCCTGGCCTGAGAGTCCGCCGCCGGCGACAGCGACCGTCAGATCGTACTGGCCAGAGCGCTTGGCCACAACGAGCGGTTGCTGCAGGATCATGCGCAGCACAGGCCTTGCGAAATAGACGGCCACGTCGCGGCCGTTGACGGTGATCTTGCCAGTGCCGGGCTTGATCCAGACGCGGGCGATCGCGTTCTTGCGCTTGCCGGTCGCATAGGCGCGGCCCTGCTTGTCGAGCTTCTGCGTATAGACCGGCGCCTGCGGGGCGGCGGCGGCGACAGCCCCTGCGTCCTTGAGATCGGCGAGGGATGAAAGAGTGGTCTCGGCCATGATCAGGCGCTCCGGGAATTTTTAGTGTTCATAGCGGCGATGTCGAGCGTGGTCGGGTTCTGCGCCTGGTGCGGATGCTCCGGTCCCTTGTAGACGCGCAGATTCCCGAGCTGCTTGCGGCCCAAGGGCCCGCGCGGCAGCATACGCTGCACGGCCTTCTCCAGCACGCGCTCGGGGAAGCGCCCCTCCAGAATGAACTTCGCCGAACGCTCCTTGACGCCGCCAGGAAAGCCCGTGTGATGATGATAGACTTTCTGCTCGCGCTTGCGGCCGGTCAGCACCACCCTGTCGGCGTTGACGACGATAATGTTGTCGCCGTCGTCCATATGCGGCGTGAAGGTCGCCCTGTGCTTGCCGCGCAGGCGCAACGCGATGATCGAGGCGAGGCGCCCGACGACGAGCCCGGAGGCGTCGATCAGCACCCACTTCTTTTCGATTTCCGCGGCCTTCGCGGAATAGGTCTTGCCATACATGAGAATGGGGTTCCGAGACTTGGGTAAAGACGCCGCTCAAGCGGCTTGGCCGCTTCGATTAAGGGAGACAGGCGGCGATGTCAAACCGATTTTGCGTCCAGAACGCCGAGAGAGGCATAAAAATTAGGGGATTGGCAAAGGAGGTATTATAATACCTTGCATTCCTCCCCCTTGCCGCAGCGCCGCAAGCAGCCTAACCTCGCGTGAGCAGGAGAGCGACATGGCCAGCAAAGTTCTGATCGAGCGCGCGAACGACGTGCTGCGCCTAGTCCTCAATCGCCCCGAGAAGAAAAACGCCCTCGATCGCGAGATGTATCTCGCGCTGATCGAGGCTCTGAAGGCCGCCGAGGCGGACGAAGGCGTGCGCGTCGTGCTGTTTTCGGGCGCGGGCGGCGTCTTCACGGCGGGCAACGATCTCAGCGACTTTCTTCTCTCAGGCGCCGAAGCGGCCGAGGACTTTCCGGCTCTCCGCTTCGTGGTGACGCTCGCGAAATTTCCCAAGCCCGTGATCTCCGCGGTCGCGGGCGATGCGGTTGGGGTCGGCTCGACCATGCTGCTCCATTGCGATCTCGTCTATGCCGCGCCAAATGCGCGCTTCAAATTCCCTTTCGTCGATCTCGGCCTCGTGCCGGAGGCGGCGTCTAGCCTGCTGGCGCCGCAGTTGTTCGGCGGCGTCAAAGCCGCCCAATATCTTCTGCTTTGTGAATTCCTCGGCGCCGAGGAGGCGCTGCGCTTAGGGTTCATCAACGAAATTGTGGCCGAAGCCGACCTTCTCTCGAAGGCCGAGAGCGTTGCGCGAAAATTGGCGGAGAAACCGTTTGACGCGCTGCTCGCGACGCGCCGGCTGCTACGCGCCGATCTTCAGGATATTTTGGCGCGCATCGAGGAGGAGGCGAAACTCTTCCGCGAAGCCATGGCCCAGCCGGCGATGCAGGCGCGGATCGCGGCTTTCTTCGCCAAGGATCGGCGCTGACCGGCGGTAGCCAAGGGGGGCGGCGCGGGTTATACGCTCGCTTCAGCTGAAGGCCCGAGTCTGTTCCCTCTCCCCGCAAGCGGGGAGAGGGGCAGATACAGCCGACCTTATCAACCCGCCGCGAGCCGAAGATGACCGACCACAGAGATAGGGACGCCTCCACCTACTTCGGCTTCGAGGAGGTGCGGCTCGGCGACAAGCAGGAGCGCGTCGACGACGTCTTCCATAAGGTCGCGCGCCGCTACGACATCATGAACGATCTGATGTCGGGCGGCATGCACCGGCTGTGGAAGGACGCTTTCGCGGGCAAGGTCAACGCCCGCAATCACAAGGGTTTCCGGCACCTGGACGTGGCGGGCGGCACGGGCGACATCGCGTTTCGGATCGCGAAAGCCGCGCCCGCCGACGCGAAGGTTGTCGTGCTCGACATCAACGGCGACATGCTCGAGGTCGGGCGCGACCGCGCGGTCAAGCGGGCGGAGGGGGGAAAGCTCGAGTTCGTGCAGGCCAACGCCGAGCAGCTGCCCTTCCCCGAAAACGAGTTCGACGCCTACACAATCGCCTTCGGCATCCGCAATGTGCCGCGGATCGACGTCGCGTTGTCGGAGGCGTTCCGAGTTTTGAAACCTGGCGGACGTTTCCTCTGTCTGGAGTTCTCGCAGGTCGCGGTCCCTGGTCTCGACAAGATTTACGAGGCCTATTCCTTCAACGTGATTCCGACGATCGGCAAGCTCGTCGCCGGCGACAGCCAGCCTTATCGCTACCTCGTCGAGTCGATCCAGCGCTTCCCCCATGCGGACGATTTCGAGTCGATGATCCGCAAGGCCGGCTTCCGCCGCACAGGCTATGAGCGGCTGACCGGCGGCGTGGTGGCGATCCATTCGGGATGGAAGCCGTAAGACTCCTCTTCGTGTTCTTTGTGCCTTTGTGGTTATTTCACCACAAAGGCACAAAGAACACGAAGTTTCACAAAGAACCCGCCGCTCGTGGCCCCAATTGACTTTTCCCCGCCGCCGCGGCTTTTGCTCCCGCAACGCACACGAAAAACGGCGGTCCTCGGGTGATCTTCGGCTTCGGGCATACATGGCGCCTCGCCCGCGCCGCTTACATCCTGGCGCGCGAGGGCGTCTTCACCGGGCTCGACCCGGTGCTGCTGCCGCCTCCGGCTGGCGCGCTCGTGCGCCTCGCCAACCTCGTCGCGCGCAAGGATCACGGCGGCGGCGGCAAGGCGCTCGTGCGCGCCTTCGCGCAAATCGGGCCCTCCTACGTCAAGCTCGGCCAGTTCCTCGCCACGCGCCCCGACATCGTAGGGGGCGAGATCGCCGACGCTCTGACCGCGCTCCAGGACCGCATGGAGCCCTTCGGCCGCCCCGAGGCCGTCGCCATCATCGAGAAGGCCTTCGGCAAACCGCTCGACGAGATATTCTTGTCCCTCGGCGAGCCGGTCGCGGCGGCTTCGGTCGCGCAGGTGCATGTGGCTATGGCGCGGTACGGCGACGGCGCCCGCAAGGTCGCCGTGAAGGTGCTGCGGCCCGGCGTCGAGCGGCAGTTCGCGCGCGACCTCTCCGACATGTATCTCGTGGCGCGCCTCGCCGAGCGCTTCTTCGCCGAAGGGCGGCGGCTGCGTGCGGTCGAGGTCGTCGACACGCTGGCGCGCACGGTGAAGCTCGAGACCGACTTTCGCCTCGAGGCGGCTGCGGCCTCGGAATTTCGCGAGAACGTCGCCAACGACCCGGACTTCCACGCGCCGGACGTCGATTGGGACCGCACCGCCAAAGACGTGCTGACGCTCGAATGGATCGAGGGGATACCGCTCTCCGACATCGCGCGCGTCCAGGCCGAGGGGCACAATCTCAAGGACATCGGCCGCAACGTCTTGCAGTCCTTCCTGCGCCACGCGATGCGCGACGGCTTCTTTCACGCCGACATGCATCAGGGCAATCTCTTCGTCGACAAAATCGGGCGGATCGTCGCGATCGACTTCGGCATCATGGGCCGGCTCGGGCACAAGGAGCGGCGGTTTCTGGCCGAGATTCTCTACGGCTTCATCACGCGCGACTATCGCCGCGTGGCGGAGGTGCATTTCGAGGCCGGCTACGTGCCGCCGGTCCATTCGATCGAGGAGTTCGCGCAGGCGCTGCGCGCGATCGGCGAGCCGCTGCACACGGTCAACGCCTCCGACATCTCGATGGCGCGGCTGCTGACGCTGCTGTTCGAGGTGACGGCGCTCTTCGACATGCGCACGCGCACGGAGCTGGTCCTGCTGCAGAAGACGATGGTGGTGGCGGAAGGCGTCGCGCGCTCGCTCGATCCCAAGCTCGACATCTGGAAGACCTCTGATCCGGTGGTGAGGGGGTGGATCGAAGAAAACCTGGGCCCTAAAGCCAAAATCGAGGACGCGAGCCGCAGCATCGCGGAGCTCGCGCGGCTCGCGACGCATTTGCCGAAGACGCTGGCCGACACCGAGCGGACACTGGAGCGATTCGGACGATTTTCGGCGCAGGGGTTTGAATTGTCGCCGCAGACACTCGTGGCGCTGGAGGATTTGCGCAGGAGAGCCGACCGCGCGCTGCTGATGGGCATGGCGGCGATCGCGCTGGTGGTGTTTTGGCTCTCGCGGAGGTGAGGGGTCGGTTACGCTTCGCGCCCGACCCGCAAGCTCTGATCTGGCTCTGTCACGAACCCGAGCGCAACGGATTGAGAATTTCGAGGCCCGCGAAATCCTTTTCGTTGTCGGTGACGATCATGCAGGCGTTCGCGACCCCGGTCGCGGCGATGATCATGTCGAGCGCGCTTCGCGGACGCCCGCTGCTTCGTCCTTCCGACATCAGCTGCGCCCACGTCATCGCCGCCCGCTCGTCGAACGGCAGCACGCGGCCCGCGAAGAGCTTCTGTGGTCCTTCGTCGCCGAAGAACCAAGCCTCAAGCTCCTTGCGGCGCTTGCCGGCAGGTTTCTCTAATATGCCGCAGCGGATTTCCGCGATCGTCAGGGATGCGACGAAAAGATCGTCGTCGGCCTGCTCGGCCATCCAAGCGGCCAGAGAAACGGAAGGCGTCGGCTTGAAAACGTTGCTGATGATGTTGGTGTCGAGAAGATAGCGCATCAGATGTCGACCTCGCGCCCTTCTTCGCGAGGGCGCGTGAGGTCGAGGTCGGCGCCGACAAGCGGCGAGCGGCGCAGCGCGGCGAATATGCCGCCCTTTTTCGGGTGTTCTCCGCCTGCGGTTTGGCCGATGGCCACTCTGAGCTCGGCGGCCTCGGGTCCGCCGGAAGCAAGACGACGAGCGAGCTTTCGGATCAACTCGCGGTCCGCATGAAGCCCAATGACCTCGAAACGAGCCAAGCCTTGCTGCGAGAGGCGGCCACGGTAGTTCCTCACGGCGCGGTTTCGAGCTGAGCTCATCCGTCTCCTCCGGTAATATACCCGGACATATAACCGGTTTTTGAGGCGACCGCAACCAGCCTTTCGCGCCTCAATCAAACCCCCAAATCACCTCACTCCGCCAACTATTCCTTAACTACGCCGGGCGAGACTTCCCGCCCAAATCCGCGCAGCCTCATGAAGCCGGCGCAGGGAGGCGGTCTCATGCTTGATTCTGACGATCTCAACCCCAAGTCCTCCGCGCTCTCGCGCCGCGCGCTGCTGCGGTTCGCCGCTGGCTCCTGCCTTGCGCTGCCCGCGGGCGAAGCCTTCGCGGACTATGAGCGCCCCGAGCCCTATTCCAACAACGAGGTCATCGAGAGCGGTCACCGCTTCTTCGGTTCGATCGCACGCAGCCTCGGCGATCTCGTCGAGACCGCGGCGAGCCATTGGGGCAGGCCTAACGCCTATATCCTCGGGCAGGAGGGCTCCGGCGCCTTCGTCGGCGGCCTGCGCTACGGCGAAGGCGAGATGTTCACGCGCAACATGGGTCGCCACAAGGTCTATTGGCAGGGGCCGTCGCTCGGCTTCGACGCCGGCGCCGACGGCGACCGCACCATGATGCTGGTCTATCATCTGCCCGCCGTAGAGGCCATTTATCAACGCTTCGGCGGCATGGATGGCTCGGCCTATCTCGTCGGCGGGCTCGGCATGACGGCGCTCAACGCCGGCGAGACTGTGCTCGCGCCCATTCGCACCGGCCTCGGCGCCAGGCTCGGCGTCAACATGGGATATCTGAAATTCACCGACCGCCCGACCTGGAACCCGTTCTGAAAGGTCGGCAGTCGGCAATAGGCAATCGGCAGCGGGCTACTGCCGACTGCCCACTGCCGTCAGTGCTTCTTTCGGAAAGCGTCGATCGAGACGATCTTGTCGCCCGCGCTTTGCGGCGGCGGCGCCTCCTTGAGCTCCGTCTTCTTCGGCGCGGGCGGCGGCGGCTCGGTCTTCGCTGGCGCAGGCGCGGCGGGACCGACGGCTTTCAGCGGCTCGCGCTTCTGCGGCGCAGCCGCGTGCTCCTCGCGGTCGTCTTCGATGTTGAATTTCACGCCGAACGGCGCTGCGGGGTCCGAGAACACCGTGATCGCCTCGAACGGCACATAGAGCGTTTCCGACACGCCGCGAAACGACAGCTTGACGCTGAAGCCGCTGTCGTCGACCAGAAGGTCCGAGAACTGGTGCTGCAAGATGATCGTCAGCTCCTGCGGCCACTGCTCGGCTAGGCGGCGCGATATCTTGACGCCGGGCGCGTCGGTGCGAAAGCTGATCGTGAAGTGGTGCTCGCCCGGCAGCACGCCAGTGGCGGCGACGTCGCCGAGCACGCGGCGCACCACGCCGCGCATGGCGTCCTGCACCAGCAAGTCGTAACGGATGAGATCCACCATTATTCCGTGCGCGCGTCTTGAATTGAGGAGACCGCGCTCGAAACTTCCCGAAAAGCCCCTCGCGGCGGAAGCGGAGATGTAAGTGGAGGCTTCTGTTGCCAGGCGCCTCCGAGCCCCGCCTAAAGGAGCTAACCCTTAGGGCTTTGATCCCAGTAGGATCGCCGCATTACGCAGCGAGCGCCACCGGAGCATAGTTGTCGTTGGCAACTATAAGGTTTGACCCGATAACGGTGGTATCATGCCGAGCGAAAAAGCACCCTTTACGCCCTCGTCGATCCTATTTCGCCCCCGCCCCAAGCCGCCGCCTGCGCTTCGGCCTCGGGTGGAGGCGCCGGGTACCGCCCCCGGGTCCGATAGGTTTATTACGATGTTCGTTTATCGCCATAGCCGCCGCAAGCGACGGCAATTAGAGTATATACGCCTTGCGGCCGATATTGAAAGGGGCTTGGCCGGCTGCGCTCAAGAATGTTTTTGCTGAGGCGTCAGCGGTTGATCTTCGCGCAGGAAGTTTCTTTAGGCAGGCAGGCGACGCCGGGCGTCGAGCACGCGGCTGTCGCGGCGTCGAGCCTTTTGCAGACGACGCAGCCGTCCGTCCATTCGAGGCATTGGGGATTGTCGGCGCCGAACGCCGCGACGGGCCTCATGACGGGCCGGGGCGGCGGGGGCTCCAGCGTCTGCGCGAGCGCCGGCGGCGCGAGCAGAGCCAAGGAGGCCGCCAACATCCTCATTGCTCGCCGATCCTCTTGACGGCTGAAAAACCCGCCGCCGTCATCGCGAGATGCACCTTGTTCTGCAGCGAGGCGTCGTCGCCTGAGACGAGCAGCGCCGCGTGCTCGGCGAGCGTCTCGCAGAGCGCATCGACCCAGGGGTCCTCGGCTTTGGCGAAATCGTTCAGCACATAGCTATAGACTTTCGTCTTGTCGCCGGGATGGCCGACGCCGAGCCGAA
>DASPSI010000034.1:0-14017 GCA_035624015.1 Methylocystis sp. | reverse complement strand
CGCACGCCGTCTGTTGGCGTGGCCGCCTGGAGCTTCTCGATCAGCGCATGGCTGTGCACGCGCAAGATCAGCTCGAGAGAGGCGCGGGGCGCGGTCGCGCGTGCGAGCGTGGCGAAGCGAGCTTGAGCGAGCGCCGCCGTGACTGCGGTCAACCGCTCCGGGCGATCCATGGCGCCGGGGCCGGGATCGTGCGAGACCCCCTCGGGAGGAAGCACGAGCAAGCCGCCGACGCGCACAGCGCCGCCGGAGAACGGCGCAAGCGCTGCGATCAGCAGCGCGTTGCGACGGGTTGCTTCATAAGGCAAGTTATGGATGTGCCCGATTTGGGGAGCGTGCCCCTTTATCCGCAAACCGGCGTTTGCACGTTCGATCGTTTAAGGGTAAGGCAACTTCAATTAGGTTGCACTTTCTTCAGAGGAGGGATCTTTGTTTGCTTTCGCTCGTTGCCCGCCTTTCCCAGGATTGCCGTGAGCGTTCTGTCGAGCAGGTCGCGGTTTGTCTTGATCTGCGCCATTGCCTCCGATCTCAGACGATCGGCTGCTTCCTCCGTCGGCTTTCTCGAGTTTGCCATGGTTCTGGTCATGGGGATGAGCCTTTTGGTCTTGGGCGTCTTCGTAGATTGGGCACCCTTTTATTATCGCACCGTTAACGATTCGATCTCTTGGCCCGACTGGCGAGATCGGCATTCTGCTCTCGTCACTCATCAAGCTGAGCAGCAGACTGGATGGGACGTCGACCCTTTCAAATAACCTAATTGCCTCTCGAAAGTCAATGATGAAATCGTGGGAAGGAAAATCGTAAACCAGTGTAATAAGAGAAGCTAACGATATATTCTGATACTTGTCGGCAAGTCTTTTGCCATACTCTTCTGCAATTTTAAGAAATCTATAATCCTCGCCTATTTGCTCTGGATTCATCTGTTCGTAAAGTCCATGCATTAATCCGACCACCATCTCACCAGCAACGTGGGCCGCAGTTCTATATTTGATGGTGCCGTCAGAATGCTCTATAATGCGTTCAACTAAACTAGTGTGAAGTTCGAAGGCGTGGGCGCCAAGATTTTCAAACAGAGATCTGGTGACCAAACCGCTTCTGCGAGTGCGAATTTCATCCGATTTAAGGAGCTGCGCGTCGAGAGGCCCGAGCTCACTCATGGCGCTGATGATAAGACCGCTGCCAGCACATACGAGCAATGTTCCTGCGGATGCGCATGTGGTCGGGACGTGAATGAACAGCTCCTTGCCGAACGCCATCTGAAGGTAGCGACCTATTCGATAGGCATCATGAGGGGAACCGCCCAGCGTCACCAACGAGACAACGCCACAATCGGGCTTTTCCGGCGGTATTGCGTTGATGATTTTCCTATATAGCTGACCATCGATCGGGGAGTTCACGAAAAGGTGGAAAAACTCCGAGGGCAGCTCTTCGTTGCTCCTTTTCCTCGCTGATGCCATGGCTTTCCACCAAGTTTAGCTCCAATGGCGCTCTCCAGGCTCGATAGCCTGTCGCGCGTCGGCTTGCAACCATCCGCCAACCAAGAATTCGGAACCGCTTCGCTAGGCGCTTCGAGTTCCCCGCGATTTTTTGAAAGTCTAGCACATACAACATCGTCTGTGGATGTGGCTTTTGGCCAACTCGGGTCGTCGATGGATTCGCCTATATCTTCCCGCTCGGAAACATCTCGCGCAGCTTCGCGCGCGCCTCGCCCGAGGGCGCTGCTGGCCTATAGACCCCGAGCTCCACGGCGATCGCGCGCAGCAGCATGGACGGCGGCGGAAACTCCCGCCAATAATCCTGGCGCGCGAAGAGACGCGGGAAGGTCAGCCGCGCCTCCAGCGCGTCGTCCCACGGCTCGCTCGAGCACTGGCAGTAATGGGCGATCAGCCGATCGAAGAATTTTGGGGAGCCGTCGCACGCGTCTCCCCCGAAGACTCCCCCGGCGCGTCGGCCGGCTTGAAGAAGCCCGTCTGCCGCGTGACGACCGCAAGGGCTGCGATCAGCTCCGGCGTCGAGGCGGGGAGATCCAGAAACGCCTCGCGCGAGAGCGCGGGATAGGCGCGCGTCAGCGCGGCATGGACCACGTCGACGATTGTCTCGAAGTTCTCCTGGGAGAGCTGCGCCAGGGCGGCGGCGTCGCCGGTCTGCATCGCGGCCAGCACGGGCATGAGCCGCAAGAGGCCCGGCACCACCACGCGCGCCTGGCGCATCGCCAGCACGGGCACGAACCATTCGCGCCCGGCGAGCGTCACGACCGGCGCGCCCGCGCAGTCGATCTTCGGATCGGGATTCATGTTCCGCTCCTTCAGATCGCCGTGTTGACTTCGCCGACGTTGTTGGCGGCGTTGGCGAAGGCCTCGAAATCGAGCTCGGGGATCGTGAAGTCCTCGAGCTTGCTTGCGAGCGACAGCTTCGTCGAGATGCAGCTATAGAGCCGCAATGACCATTGCGCCCCGGCGATGTTGGGATTGATGTCGTAAAAGTCGATCTGGAACGTCGGCGCCACGCCCATGAGCTTGTTGTCGATGACCGACCTCGATCCGGTAGCGGCCTGCGTGTAGCTGTAAGTGACGAGCACCGCCTTGCCCGCATCCGTTGACGAGAAGGTATAGACCCCGCTGGCCACGCTGTATTGGCCGGCTGCCGGCGCGCTCGGAACGCGCGTGAGCTGCAATCCTGTCGCAGCGTAGGTCACGCCGAGGTCGGCGTCGAAGGAGGCGGCGAAGGCGGCGCTATAAGCGTAGGGCGAGGAGGAGGGCACGGTCGCGCCCTCGTTGTAGGACCACAGCTTCTGTCCCGCGGTGACTGTGTTGCCGAAGAAGATGCCGTTGAACACCGGCCCGTCGAGATTGGCGAATTTCGCCTTGCCCGAGATCTTGCCGGCGCCGCGCGCCGCCGCGATCGGGAACTGGAACTGCCCGGTCAGTTGCTTCACAGAAAAGCTGAAATCGACGGAGATGTCCTGCAGCGTGCCGAACTGCACGGGGCTGCCGCCCGAAGGCGTGCCGATCAGAACGCCGGCGCCGAAAGCGATGGAGGCATTGTTCGACATGAGCTTCGCTCCTTAAAGAGAATTGTTGGCGCGCTTGGCGCCCCGTTCAGAGAACCAGCAGCTTCAAGGGAACCCAGAGCAGACCGTCGCCGTCGAGGTCGCCAGGATCCTTCAGGACCTGCCCTTCGATGCGGCAATGCGAGACGAGCCCGCCGAGCGTCTGGCGGTTGTTGTTGGCGGGTCCAGGCTTTAGCGCCGCGTCGATCGCGTCGAGTATGATGTTGAGCGCGCTCGCGGGGACCGTGTTCTGGTCGGAGGAGTCGATGTAGATGAAGAGATCGACGGAAAGCGTCGTCCTGATCGGCAGCGCTTCGCTCTGATAGCTCGGCTGCTCGCGATGCTCGGTGACGAAGAGGGCGGGGCGCTGCGACTTCGGCGCCTCGCCCCAGAGCTTCAGGCGTCGCGAGACGGTCAAGAAGCTCGTCTGGCCGTTGACCGGCGCCGAGAAGACGATGGATTGCAGCCTGGCGACGAGCGCCGTCATGACCGCTTCGCGCGCGACGTTCATGAGTTGAGCCCCTCCTCGACGGCCTCGCGCAGCGCCTGCGCGATCTCGTCCTGCATCTCTTCGAGCGAGGAGCGCATGTAGCTGCGCTCCGGCAGCCGCATCCGCCGCGCGAAGGCTTGGATGAGAATCGTCTTCGGCGCGATCGCCCGGCCGAAGGCTTCCTTGACGAGACGCGTATGCGCAGCGACGCTCTCCTCGCCATCAAAGCCGTATTCCTGCGCCGCGGCGTATTTGACGCCGGAGGTCATCAGCGAGGCCCCATGCTCGTCGAGAGCGATCTCGATCGAATCGCGCAAACGCCCGTCGCGCGCGTTGAGCACTTGGCCGTCGAGCTTGTCGTTCCTGATCTTGTCCTGAAGCCTTTGCGCGAGCTCGGCGAATTTTTCCGCGAGCGCGGCGCGGATCGCCGCGGGCAACATAGAAAAGCGCGCGGCGAGCTTCTCGTCGCCCTCGATCTCGACGCTCAGCATCGGCGCATCTCCTTGGCGTCAGTTGGCGATGATGCGGCGGAAGCTCGTGAGCGCCAGGGCGACGAAATCCGGCACGCTTCTGTTCTGGTAAGAGGTCGTCTCCTGTCCGCCGAGGCTCTTGGCTGCGAGGCCGATGCGGTCCTTGTAACGATAGCGGTCGGCGACCCATTCGAGCGCGCATTGCTCGAGATCGGCGGGGATGTAGCCATAGGAGAGCATCACCGCCTGCCCGGCGTCGGCCGCGGAGAAGCTGTAGCCTCCAGTCGCGGCGTTGACGGCGTATTGTCCGGCGGCGCTCGGCGACGCCGCCGGCGTGAGAGCCGCGCCATTGGCGTAGGCTGCGCCCGTGTCCGTCGCCCATTGCCCGAAGGGCGCGAACGCCGTCAGCTGATAGGGCGCGCTTGCGGGAATGATCTGCGCCTCGCCGACGATCTCATAGCCGGCGCGATAGGCGACCGTGACGTTCTGGCGCCCCCTGCGAAAGTGATAGCCGCGCAAGAACAGCTGCTGCATGGCGCCCGGCGGCTGGTCGTCGGCGGACTCCAGCACGTAGCCCGCCTGCGGCGGCGCACTGGCGACGAGCGGCGGCGCCGCGGGAATGGGCTCGCCGTCGATCGTGAGCGACGAGATCGCGCCGACCGGCCAGTTGCGCAGCAACAGATGCTGCTGGCCGTTGCCGTCATAGTTTTCGACGACGTTGGCCGGCAGCACGAAGGAGCGGTTGATGTAATTATAGACGCCGCGGCTGATCTGAGTGATGAGCGCGGTAAGCAGCGCGTCGTCGTTGGTCGTGGTGACGCCGCACCACGCCTTGACCGCGGAGAGCTGCACGAGATCGCCGACGGTCATGGCGTTTGCTCCTTCGCGACGCGCTCTTCGCGAGGCGGCCGTTCGGCGCCCGCATTTTGTGTTTTGAGGGGAACGTCGCGCGGCGTGAAGCCATGAGCGCGGAAGACCTCGATGAGCTTCTCGTCGACGGCGAGGCGGCGCGTGCGGAGATCGACCGGCGCTCCGGCGACGCAGAATGCGGTGAGGTCCGGCGGCGCTTGCATGATGATCATGGCGAATCTCCTGAGCTGAACCGCGCGACGCCACGGTTCCTGAAAGCGTGTCGAGACATCGGGAGATGGGAGGCCGCTGCGAGGCCTTGGGGATCGAGCGCGGCAAGAGATCAAGTCGAACGGACCATTGCAGCGAGATTTGCGCCTCATTGCGCGCGCGAGGCCCTCAAAGGTCTCACGCCATACGAGTTTATCTGCAAGCTCTGGACAAAAGAGCCGGAGCAATTCACACTCCGCTCCATCAAATGCCGGGACTAAACATTTTCGAGCTCTAGCCGCTCAAGCGCCTCCAGTTTGTCAAGCAATCCGGGATTGAACGCCGGGTGTCCCAACGAGCTAGGCCCGGCCCTCTTTAGGTCGTCCACCATCGTCTTCATCGTCCTCGAAAGAATTTGGCGTTCGCCACGGTTCAGTTTCCTAAGGTCGATGTAAGGGACCCCGGCTTCAGCTGCCGCAAAAGTCTCATTCAACTGCGGAAGCGCGTTACTATCCCGCAGCCCTTCAGCTATGTACCGCAGAATCCACCCGACGCTGAAGCCAGTCATGTCGATGACGGTCACGGCGTCCTTTTTCAATAGGTGGCTGCCGATCGAGTCTTTGAAGGCAGCCGAGTCGTAGAACCTAGGGTCGAAACCGACTCTTCATTCTCCCGTCAGCTAATCGCGTCTCCAGGTAAGCTTCAGCTGCTCGGGAAGCAGCGTGCAGCACGCGACTTGGTTTCCGTCCTCATCGAGGAACTCTACCAAATAGGCGGTATCGGGAGCTGTAAACACATGGACGATCGTGCCTTCGGCTCCGGCTCGTAAGCCTTCATCGGGGAGATCGACTGTCAGCTCTACACAATCCAATTCCAACAGAGGCATTGCTTTGTTCCCTTGTTTTCGTGGGTCAGGTCGATGCAACCACGTTACCGTTCCAAGATGAAAGCGGTGGCAAGCCTCGGCGTAGAGGCGCCCGAGTCGAGAACCCACCCGGTCCTCACTGTCTTGGTTATCCCATTCGGGCCTGTGATTGGCATGTCAACGCGAAAGTGCGTTCCATGTTTATCCACTTTGAACACTTCTGCAGGGTGTTGGAGGACGCCTTCTTTAATCTGGGTGATTAACTGATCGCCGTTGGAGCGATTGTAGCCTAGGGCTGCTTCAAAGACTCTTGCCTTCGGCCCACCGTTCGGATGGTCAGGGTCGAGCGCATAGTTATAGATTTTTTTCGGGTCAATGACTGCGTGCTCGGCATTGGGAAGGGCGCCAGCAACGACCCTTGGCGTCGCCTCAGCCGGCTTCCCGCCAGGTTGCTCCTTTAGGGTAGGTCTCCGTTCTTCAAGCGGCGAAGTCCTCTCTTCAACGTGGTGCGGCGCCCGCTCCTCCGCATGGTGGCTCCTTATCCAGCGAACTGCCTCTTCCATCAGCTCGATGAGGGTGCGCAACCTGTGGCCGCCCTTACCGCTGGCCGGCGTTATTTGGTCGGGCGCGATCGTCCATCTTCCGCGCTCGTCGCGCGGCTGGCTCGGATCGAACTTGACAAGGTCCTCTGCGGGCGCATTGCCAGCGAACGCGCCGCCTGCGCCGGTTGTCACCGTCAGCTCGTTCGCCGCAGCATCGTCCACTGGCGCCAGGCCGAGCTTGGCGCGCGCCTCGTTGCGCGTGAGAATCCCGGCGCCGACATAGCCGATGAGCATCTGCGCCTGCGTTGGAGGATCGATGCGCTCGTCCTGGCCGAAGACGAACTCCACCTCGCGCTCGTTAAAATCCTCGACGAGCACGCGGTCAATCAGACGCTTCACCCAATTCAAGATCGGGCGCAGGCCTTCTTCCTCCGCCATCTCCTTCTGCGTCTCGCCCGTCGCGCGATTGACCTGCGAGACGAAGGCCTGCGGCGAGACGGAGAAGGCGTAGCAGACGACGCGGGCGAGCCATTCGTCGAACGCGCCCTTGAGCTCCGGCTCCTTCGTCTGAATGAAGGTTTTCGCCACGCCGCCGGGGACGAACTTTGCCCGCCGTCGCGCCGCGAGATCGCCAGTGAAATACGCGTCCCAATAATCTTGGAAGTTTTTGATCTGATCCGGGGTCCAGCTCTCCGGCACGCCGATGAGCGACTCGGGGATGTTGCCTTCGGTGAAATGCGTGAGCGTGAAGGTCTGGCGCTTCAAGGCGGTGCAGACCGTCATGACGATCTGCTCGACGGGCGAGAGCCCGTAGATGCGCCCCGGCCGCAGGTTTCTCGGCGCGTAGACGATGTCGCGCGTCGAATAGTTGATGGCCGGATAGCCCTTCAAAATCTGCTGATAGGCCGCGGGATAGATGAGCTGTCCGTCCTGCTCGAAAGGTTGAGGCGTGCGGCCCCAGTCGTCGATGACGCGCTTGATCGTGGCGCCGTCGAGCGGATGCAGGGCATAAAGCTCGCCGTTGCGGCGGCGCTGGCGCCACAGGGTTGGTGAATCGAGCACGAACAGATCTTCGAGCAGCAGGCGCAGCCAGAGCGAGAACTCGTGCTCGCGATCGGGACGCTCGAAGAACGCCGTCAGCTCGTCGAGCCGCGCCGCGCCGGGACCCTGCCTGCCGGGCTTGACGCGCAACGACCAAGGGAGCCGCTCGACCTGATCCTTGCGCGTCTCGATGACGATGCGCAGTAGATCGTAGGTTTCGGCGAGCGCGCGCAGGTCTTCGACGGAGATGGGCTCGAAGGAGCGCGGCTTGGTCGCGATGTTGTAGCCCGACGGAAAGTCGAAGGCGCGCCCCGCCACTTCCTTGGGCGCAATGGGAGCGAGCGGCGCGAGCGGGCCGAACCAGCCGGAGGCGGCCGGCGCGCCCGTCTCGGACATGTCCCCGGACTTGATCCGGGGATACGCCTGTCCGTAAGCGACGGAATAATTCTGCGGCGAGAGCGACCAGGAGGGCAGGCCGGCGCCGCGTTCGGTAGTCGTCATGAGGGTCAAGCTCCAGCGCCTGTGGCGGGGTCGCGTCAGTTCTTGCCGTCGAAGCGGATGTTTTTGCCCAGCGTCTGATCGTGGAACTCATAGCCGACGGGGGGATTTTGCGGGCGCTGCGCCGTCGTGCCGGCGGCTTGCGCGACCCTCACCCAGCCGTTGGCTTCGAGCTCGGCAGCGTCGAAGTCGGGCGCGACGATCACGGCGCCGGGCTGCGCCGCGTACAGGCGGCCGTTGATCTTCGTCGCGGCGCCGGAAGCCGGCGGCAGCATTTGCACTTGCGTCATGGCGTGAGTCTCCGGTTGGCGCAGGGCGCGCGTCGAGCATGGGCGATTAAGGCGGAACGAAACGGGTCAGTCGGCGCGCGCGAATCCGGCGCCAAGCAGCGGCGCGGCGTCCTCCGAATCGACCTCGACCCTGCGGTCGGCGTCGATCGCATAGCAGCGTCCGCCCTTGCCGTAGGCGGTCGAGACGCCGGGCGGGGCGACGAGCGTGATGCGCGTCGCCTTCATCGACGGCGCGGCCAGGCGGCGATAGAAGTCGATGATCGCCGAGCCGTCCCCTTGCGACAGACACAGCTCCGTGATCGCCCACACCAGCGCGTCGACGCGATCGGGCGAGACGCCCGCAGTGCGCCGGTCGAAACCCTGCGTCATGAGGCACATCTGGTCCTCGAGCTGCGGGAACACGCCGAGATGGCGCACGCGGCCCTGCTCGTAGAGAGCGGCGACGGGTTCCGCGCGCGCGAGCTTGCCGTGGCTCGCGCGCACGGATTTGATGCGGATGTTGGCGTCGACCTGGCGGATCACGGTCTCGACCATCTCGCCGCCGTTGTTGACCTCGGCGATGATGGCGTCGGCCTCGTGGCGCCTCGCCGCGGCGACAGCGCGGCTCGCCCACTGAAGCGGCGTCTCGCCCTGCGAGGAGAGGTCCGCCAGCACGATAGCCGCGCCGTCCTCGGCGAGGCCTGCGACGATGACGCCGCATTCGTCCGCGCGCTCCGACGAGCTCGCGGGCGGGTCGACGGCGACGACGACGCGCGCGAGCGGCGGCGCCTGGCGCTGGTTGAGATAGGCGGCCTCGATGAGCGCGCGCGTCCACAGCGCGCCGGGCGCGTCGAGCAGCAGCTCCGCCTCGATCTCCTGGCGCCCGAGCCGCGTGCCCTCGTATTTGGCGAGAATCTTCTCGACGAAGGCCGGCGCGAGATTGGCGATATTGGCGAAGGTCGCGCCGCGCGTCGCGTGCGTGAGGGGATTGGCGAGCAAATCGCGCATGAGCTTTGTCGGCCGCGGCGTCGTCGTGACGATCGCCTGCGGCCTGTCGCCGAGCCGCAGGCCGAACATCGCATGGTCCCAGGCTTCCGGGTAGCGCCAGGCGCCGAGCTCGTCGGCCCAGAGCTTCATGTGCTGGCGCCCGCGCAGGCGCTCAGGCGTCTCGGCCGAGAAGAGCTGCGTGCGCGCGCCGTTCGGCCATTCGAGGCACGCGCGGGCGGCGACGTATGTTGGGCGTTCATCGGGCGGACAAACCGCGAGGATGCCGGATTCGCCCTCGACCATGACGTCGCGCACGTCGTCGCCGGTGGCGCCGATGATGTTGACGAAGTGGTAGCGCTTGACCCATTGGCGCACGGTCTCGGCGCCGGTGCGCGTCTTGCCCATGCCGCGCCCGCCGAGCGGAACCCAATAGACCCAGTCGCCGTCCGGTATGCACTGCTCGGGCCGCGCCCAGAACTCCCAGAGATAGGGCAGGGCGGCGGCTTCTTCTTCCGAGAGCGCGGCGACGAAGGCCTCGCGTTCTTCTGGAGTGAGGCGCGCGAGGACGTCGGCGTGGAGCATGGGGGAGCCGTGGACATGAGCAAGAAATGCTGATCGCCGCTTCCTTCTCCCGCCTTGCGGGAGAAGGCGGGTCGGATGAGGACTTTCTCAACGATGGGATGACGCGCGGGCAGCGCCTCGCGATGGGGCATTTGCAACACTCGGGTTAATGTCAGGCTCGTATTGCAGCCGCCTTCAGCCGCTCCGCGATCGTGTTCAGCTTCTCGAGCAGCGCGGCCCTGGCGCTTTCGGCGGCGCCGGACTCGCTCTCAGCCTTTCGCGGCTGGTGCAGCCCCAAAAGCTTCGCGCGCCGGTCCATGATGGCGAGCACGCGGTCCATCGCCGGCGCCTCGCCCGCCACGGCCTTGGCGTAGAGAGCCTCCTGGAGCTCGTCGAGCCGCGACAGCTCTATGCGCAGGAGCTCCTCGGCCGGGCGATGCGCCGCTTCCGCGAGCGCCGCGCGGATGATGCGCCGCACCTGCGAGATCGAGACCTTGGCGTGGCCCATGGCCGGCAGCTCGTCCGCGATCTTCGACGGCCGAAGGCCGCGCGCCCGCATGTTCAAAATTGCTCGCGCGCGCTTGGCGCGCTCTTCAGAGGCCTTGCTCTTGGTTCCGGCCTGGCGCGGCCCTTGCGCTTGCGGCATGAAGCGCGCTCCTCGAATTGGAACCGGCCAAACGAAAGCCCGGCAGCCTCGCGGCTCCGGGCGCAGAATTCGACGATGATGTTTTTATCTCACATCAGCCCACGCGCGTCAACCAAAAAATCGGCTTCCAGCGAATTTTTTTGAGATTTTCCGCCCAAGCCAAGAAAACGTTGTTTAAACACAACGCAAACGAAAAGGAGAGGGCGACGCGGCCAAATCTCGCGCGGCGTGCGGCCTGTCGCCGCAGCCGCGTCTCGGGCGGGCGGAAGCTTTCGCTTCCGGCCCGAACGCGGCGGCCGGGATTGCCTTACGCCGCTTTCACGACGGTCAGCTTGACTGCGGCCTTGCCCGGTTTTTCCTGCGCTTTGGCCTCGGCCTTCTCGATCGGCTTGGCGGGCTTGGCGGCGGTCTTGGCGGCGACCTTGGCCGGCGCCTCGGGAGCCGCCTTGACGGCGGGCTTCGCCTCGGGCTTGCTCTGGGCCGCCGGGCGGCTTTCGGCCTTTTTCTCGCTCTTGGCCTCGGGCTTGGCGCTCTTCTTGATGCGCCGCTTCGCGCTCGCCCACAGCTCATGCATCTCAGCCGCGGCTTCGCCCGAGGGGTGCAGCTCGGAAACGCCGAGCCCCTGGCGCGCCGCCTCCTGAAAATCGACGCGCGCCGAAACCAGCGGCGACAGCAGTCCGCCCATGGCTTGCAGCGCCTTGGCGCCCAGCTCGACGCGCTGGCTCTGCTGGGCCGGCGGGCACTGGTTGAGCAGGAAGGCGTATTCCTTGTTCGCCGCCTTGACCTTGGCGCGCGTCACCTCGCTCGCCCATAGGTCGAACACATTGGGACGCGCGGGGATCACGATGAGGTCGGCGCCCGCGATGGCTGCGTCTTGCGCGGCGCCGTCGTGGCCGGGCGCGTCGAGCACGACGAGCGATACGCCCTTTTTCTCCAGCGTCTCTAAAGTCTTTTGCAGCTTTTGCGCCGGCACGAACTCGACCGGCAGGTCCTCGCCCTTGCGCAGCTTCGCCCATTTGACGAGCGATTGCAGCGGGTCGAGATCGAGAAGAACGACGCGTTCGCCGGCGAGCCTCGCCGTGACGGAGAGATTGAAAGCGAGGGTGCTTTTACCCGCGCCGCCTTTTTGCGTGACGAAAGCTATTGTGCGCATGGAAGTTGGTCCGTGTTAGGGTATGTGTTGACGCCAACTCTCAACTCACGCTGCTTGACGACCGGGGGCGCGCCTCGCGCCCGCCCCTTCTGCGCTTTTGAAACCGCCGCGGGTGTCGTGTTAACCATGTAGTTGTAAACACGTTAATTCTTCGTTAAAAATGTCGTTCGCGAGGTAAACGCCGCCTAACTATTTTATCGTAAATTTTTTACGTACATTCAGCCGAGAAGCATTTACTGCCCGGTCGAAGCTTCGCAAGTTGCAGCGCAATATCGTATTGAAGACGCTAGTCTCAAGGGCCCTCTCCACAGCAACGCAGCACAGCATGAACGACCTCTTCAAAGCCGCCGCTCTTGACAGGGACGCGCCGCGCCCGCTCGCCGACCGCCTCCGCCCGGCTCGTCTTCAGGACGTGGCCGGCCAAAACCATCTGCTCGGATCCGAGGGCGCGCTGACCCGCATGCTGCGGGCGCAGGCGCTCGGCTCGATGATCTTCTGGGGGCCGCCCGGCTCCGGCAAGACGACGGTCGCGCGCCTGCTCGCGAAGGCGACCGATTACGCCTTCGTCGAAATCTCGGCGATCTTCACCGGCGTCGCGGAGCTCAAGAAAGTCTTCGAAGCGGCGCGGGCGCGGCGTTCGACGGGGCAGGGCACGCTGCTGTTCGTCGACGAGATCCATCGCTTCAACCGCGCGCAGCAGGACAGCTTTCTTCCCGTCGTCGAGGACGGCTCGGTGATTCTCATTGGCGCGACGACGGAGAATCCTTCCTTCGAGCTCAACGCCGCTCTGCTGTCGCGCGCGCGCGTGCTGGTCTTTCGCGCGCTCGACGCGGAAGCGATCGAGCGCCTGCTCCAGCGCGCCGAGGAGGGTGAAGGCAAGCCGCTGCCGCTCGATAACGAGGCGAGAGCCGCGCTCGTCGCCATGGCCGACGGCGACGGCCGCGCGGCGCTCACGCTCGCCGAGGAGGTCTGGCGCGCGGCGGGACCCCAGGAGACGTTCGACGCGCGGCGTCTTGTCGAGGTCGTGCAGCGCCGGGCGCCGATCTACGACAAGGCGCAGGAGGGCCACTACAATCTCATCAGCGCGCTTCACAAATGCGTGCGCGGCTCCGATCCCGACGCCGCGCTCTATTACCTCGCCCGCATGCTCGACGCCGGGGAGGACCCGCTCTTTCTCGCGCGCCGAATCGTGCGCATGGCGGTCGAGGACGTAGGCCTCGCCGATCCGCAGGCGCTCGTCGTCGCCAACGCCGCCAAGGACGCCTATGACTTCCTCGGCAGCCCCGAGGGCGAGCTCGCGCTTGCGCAAGCGGTGATCTATGTCGCGACCGCGCCGAAGTCGAACGCCGCCTATGTCGCCTACAAGGGGGCGGCGCGGCTCGCCCGCGAAAAAGGCTCGTTGGCGCCGCCCAAGATCATCCTCAACGCGCCGACGAAGCTCATGCGCAGCGAAGGCTATGGCGAGGGCTACGTCTACGATCACGACGCGCCGGACGGATTCTCGGGGCAGAACTACTGGCCCGACGCGATGGCGCCGCAAAAGCTCTACGACCCCGTCGAGAGGGGGTTCGAGCGTGAGCTGCGCAAGCGTCTTGACTACTGGGAGCGGCTGCGCCGCGAGCGTGGGCGGAATTCATAACCTATTGTTTATGCATGATATTGATATTGATCAACGGGGAAACGTGTGACCTTTTTGTCACGCTCCCGAACAATCAACGTCGATCGCCCGCCCAGAGGCCGGGTTTGCATTGATATACTCGGGGTCGAAGCCTAAAAGTTACGCATTGGCGATGTCGAATCGACGCGCCGCCCAAGAGATCGCCACGCTTCATCGGCGCTGCGCCAAGTTGTGAGATAGGGGGAATACCTAATGACGAAACTCAAGCTCGTTGCGGGCGCCGCCTGCATGGCGCTCATCGCCGGGTCGGCCAATGCGGCCGATCTTCCCTCGCGCAAGGCGGCCCCGGTTTACGTGCCGCCGGCCCCGACCTTCTCCTGGACCGGCCTCTACGGCGGCGTCAATATCGGCTATGGCTTCGGCAATGGCGACCAGGATCAGGGCGGGCTCGCGTGGTTCAACGCTCAGGGCGTGTTCCCCGCAGGCTGGGCCCTGCCGAACGATTTGAACGGCGTGCTCGGCGGCGGCCAAATCGGCTACAACTGGCAGTTCAATCCATGGCTCGTCGTCGGCGTCGAGGCGGACATCCAGGCGGCGGATTTGAACTTCAACTCCTCTGGCGGCGCGGCGGCGGGCACGGTCAATCCCGCGGTCTTCCAGCTCGTCGCCGTCAATCAGAACAAGGCCGTTGACTGGTTCGGCACCGTTCGCGGCCGCATCGGCGTCACGCCCTTCATCCCGAACCTGCTGATCTACGCCACGGGCGGCTTCG
>DASPSI010000030.1:0-13368 GCA_035624015.1 Methylocystis sp. | reverse complement strand
CATCGGGCGCGAGAAGATTCTCAAGGTGCACGCGCGCAAGGTGCCGCTGGCGCCGGACGTGGATCTCAAGGTCGTCGCGCGCGGCACGCCGGGCTTTTCGGGCGCGGATTTGATGAACCTCGTCAACGAGGCGGCTTTGCTCGCGGCGCGCCGCAGCAAGCGCATCGTCACCAAGGCGGAGTTTGAGGATGCGCGCGACAAGATCTTGATGGGCGCGGAGCGCCGCACGCTCATGATGACCGAGGAGGAGAAGAAGCTCACGGCCTATCACGAGGGCGGCCATGCGCTGGTGTCGTTGAACATGAAGGGTTCGGTCCCAATCCATAAGGCGACGATCATCCCGCGCGGGCGCGCGCTCGGCATGGTGCAGGGCCTGCCCGAACGCGATCAGATATCGCAAAGCTATCAGCAGTTCATCGCCATGATGGCCATGGCCATGGGCGGCCGCGTCGCCGAGGAGCTCGTTTTCGGCCACAATAAGGTGACCTCGGGCGCGGCGAGCGACATCCAGCAATGCACGCGCGTGGCGCGGGCGATGGTGACGCAGCTCGGCTTCTCCGACAAGCTCGGGACGGTTGCTTACGCCGATCCGCAGCAGGAGCAGTGTCTTGGCTATTCGCTCGGGCGCACGCAGACCTTCTCGGAGGCGACGCAGCAGACGATCGACGCCGAGGTGCGGCGGCTGGTGGCGGACGCTTACGAAACGGCGAGGCGCATCCTGACCGAGAAGCGCGACGATCTCGAGGCATTGGCCAACGGGCTTCTCGAATATGAGACGCTGACTGGCGAGGAGATCGTGGCGCTGCTCAAGGGCGTTCAGCCTGTGCGGGAGGAAACCCCGCCCTCGGCCCCGCAGCCGCCCCGTTCGTCGGCAGTGCCGTCTACCGGACGCAAGCCCGAGCCGGGCGTGGGGGGCATGGAGCCGCATCCGGTGTAGGCGAGCGGTGGAGAGTCCTTCCTATGGAAAACCCGGCGGCGACGCCGGGTTTTTCTATGCGGCTGCAACGGTTGCGAGCGCTCAATCGATGCGGCGCCAGCCGTCCATGCCGAGCCGCTCCTGCGGCAGGAACCGCGACTTGTAATCCATCTTGGCCGAGCCCTCGACCCAGTAGCCGAGGTAGAGATGCTCCAATCCCGCGGCTCTGGCGCGTAAGACATGCTCCAAGATCATGTGGACGCCGAGCGAGCGCTCGACGAATTGCGGCTCGTAAAAGGAATAGACCATCGAAAGGCCGTCCGAGAGACTATCGGTCAGACAACAGGCGACGAGCCGGCCACAGCCCTTGAGGCGATATTCCATGAGGCGCGTCTCGACATGGCTGTCCTCGACCATCAGCTGATAGTCAGCAAAACCCATGTCGGCCATTCCGCCGTCGTGGTGACGATCGCCGACATAGGCGCAGAACAGGCGATATTGCTCGGCGGTGGCCCGCGGCGCATGCGCCGTGGCCATGACGTCCGCATTGCGCTTGGCGACGCGGCGCAGATTGCGCGAGAGCGCGAAATCCGCGGTCACGACGCGAACCGAAACGCAACGGCGGCAGGCCTCGCAAGCCGGGCGGTAGGCGATGGTCTGCGAGCGGCGGAAGCCGGATTGCGTGAGCGTGTCGTTCAAGCCCACGGCCCTGCGCCCGACGAGATGGGTGAAGACCTTGCGCTCCTCGCGCCCCGGCAGATAGGGGCAGGGGGCTGGCGCCGTGAGATAGAATTGCGGCGCGTCGCGCAGCTCCTTGGTCACGGATAGACGCCTCCCTGAGCAATCGGCGCCGCGCGACGCAGAACGATCACATCCGCCAGCATATCGTGGAGGCAGCGCTTGTCGTTGGTGATGAAGGAGATGAGAAACAGTAATGGCAGCATCCATGTGACATAGAACAGCACCGCGTGCACGGCCGCGTTGATGAAGGGAACGCGCCCCCCGTCCATCGTCCGCATCTCGAGATCCATGAAGGCCATGCCCGGCGTCGCCAAGCGCCAGCCCGAGACCGTGAGGCCGTTGTAAAAGAACGCCGTCAGCGGAAAGATCGGCGGCAGGAGAAAAATGCTCGCGCCGAAGCTCAGGAACAAAAGCGCCGTGAACAGCACGGCGGAGATGATGGAGACGAGGACGAAGTCGAGACACACCGCTACGATCCGGCGAGAGCGCACGCCTGCGAGCGCCGCAGGCGGGATGTAGGGCGCGGGGCGCGCCGGTCGCGGCTGGAGCTCTCTGCCTTCGCCGTGGTGGGTCATATGAAACTCCGGTCCCAGCGCCCCTAATGCTGTGATCCTAATTTCGCCGACAAGATGGGGGATTGCAAGACGCCGCTGACGGCGACCGCGCTTTTAATCTTTAGGATGCGAGAGCCGGGAGGATCGAACGGCGCCGCGAGCCGCGCTACCAGCCGGCGATGCGCGGGCACGAGGCGCCGTTGCCGCCGAAGGCGTAATGGTCGCCGCAGGCATAGGCCGTAGGCGGCTCGCCCGTGCGCTCGAAGATATCGTAGCCTTCCTTCAAATTTCGCCAGAAGCCGGACCATTGCTGCGAACTGCTTTCGGTGGCCAGAAAGGAGAGGATGCCGCCGCTGGCGGTCTCGCGCTCGATCGCCGCCTCGCTCATGCGGAACGGAAAAATGTGAACCGGCACCTCGCGCTGGCCGCCGGCCAGAGCGGCGGCGACAAAGCGGTAGATCTCCTCGACGCCGGGGTCGGTCATCGCGAAGCAGCCCACCGACTTGCAGGCGCCGTGCACCATGACGAGCCCGCCTGTGCGCCCGTTCTGCTTGTCGAAAGCGTTGGGATAGCCGACGTTGAACGCCAAGTGGTAATTGGAGTGCGGGTTCAGCTGCTTCGCCGAGACCGAGTAGAAACCCTCCGGCGACTGATAGTCGGCTTCACGCACCTTGGGACCGAGACGCCCGGACCATTTGCAGATCGGGAAGGTGCGATAGAGCGAATAGCGGCCGTTGACCTTGAGCCACAGCTCCAGCTCGCTCTCCTTCTTGAAGATGCGCACATATGCCGGCGCGCCCTCGTTGAAGCGCAGCGGCGGCTGATTCTCGAAGCTCGAATCGGGCGCCGGCCGCAACGTGGGCTCGGCGGCGGCGGTCGCTGTTTGCTGCCCGCTCGGGGCGGGCGGCGCGGGTTGCGTCGCGGGCGTCGGCGTGGCGGCGAGCTCGCGCGGGCGCGATGGCGGCTGCGGCGCATTCACGAGCTGCTCGGCAGCGGCCGAGGCCGATTCCGGCGCGACCGCAGGCGGGGCGCCCGCCGCCGGGAGATCGGCGGGACGACGCGGCGGCAACGGGAGATCGGGCCCTGCGGTGAGTTCCGGCGGTCGTCGCGGTGGAAGCGGCGCATTCACCTCCGGCGTCGAGCCGAGCGCTTCTGTGGCGAGAATCGCTTCGGTCGGTTCGCTGGCCTCGGCTGTCCGCTGCGCCGCCGCGGCGGTCTCGGCTGCGGTCTCCGTCGCCCAGCGTCGAAGTCCGACGACGCCTCCGGCGGCGGGCCGGTCGCGGGACGCGGCGCTCGGCTCGACGAGGGCGACCGCGCTTTGGGAAACCGGCTGCAGGCCGGGATAGGCGTAAACCCCGGCGACGAAACCCGTCGCCAGGGCGAAGATGGCCAAAGCGGAACGGCTCATCGACATGCCCATCTCGAACTTTCCACCCGACAGCCCGAGTAGCGGATGATGGGCATAAAATGCCGCTTTTGTGGCAAAAAAACGTTAGCCTCGCGGCGCCCCAAACGCGCCTTCGCTGGCAGGGTCAGGAAAATCCAGGCGTTCAATGGCCTTCGAACGAGACCAGGCTGCGCACGGGAACGCCCAGCGCCTCGATTTTCTTCGCGCCGCCAAGATCGGGCAGGTCGATGACGAAGCAGGCGGCGACGACCTCGGCCCCAGTCTGCTTTAAGAGCTGGATCGCTCCCGCCGCCGTGCCGCCCGTGGCGATCAGGTCGTCGACGAGAATGACCTTCTCGCCGGCCGCCAGGGCGTCCTCATGCATCTCCATCTCGTCGATTCCGTATTCGAGCGCATAGGAGACCGTGACGGTCTTATGCGGCAGCTTGCCCTTCTTGCGGATCGGCACGAAGCCTGCCGAGAGCTGATGCGCCACGGCGCCGCCTAGGATGAAGCCCCGCGCCTCCATGCCGGCCACCTTGTCGATCTTGGCGCCGCACCAGGGCTGCACGAGCTCGTCGACGGCGCGGCGAAAGGCGCGCGCGTCGCCGAGCAGCGTCGTGATGTCGCGAAAAAGAATCCCTTGCTTGGGGTAGTCGGGAATGGTGCGGATGGCTGAGGCGAGCGGCATAAGCGGGTCTCTTTCGAACAAGGTTTCGCCTTACGCTTGTATCAGCAGCCGAACACGCCGCAAATCGACTTCTTGGCGCCGTTGAACGCCGGGCCGACGACTGGCATCCCCCCGTCGGACGTTGGCGCTTCCAGGGGCCAGAACTGGGTGTTCTTGAGCGCCCCGCTGTCGGTCGCAGCCTTATACTCGCCGATCGCGCAGTCGGGGTGCTTCTGCTGCGTTTGCGCCTTGAGGGCGTCCTTGCCGGGATCGGCGCCGTCGACGGTCCACTGCTCGACGATCTTCTTGCCGTTGCAAGTGGCGGTGAAGACATAGACGGGCGCCGCGGCGCGCGCGGCGAAAGCAAAGGCGAGCAACGCGCCGAGCGACAGGGGCGCGAGCAGCTTGAGGCTTCTGGTCATTGCGGTCTCCTAGCGAGAAAGCGCCAAAACGCGCCGTCGTTTTCGCGACGTCATACCGCATCTGGCGCGGACCGCGCAAAGGGATCGACGCTGCTCGCGCTGGAAATGCGGACTTTTCGAAACTCAGAGATCCGCCTCCGCCTCGCCGCGAACATAAGAAGAACATTTACTTTTGGTCCTTCCCGTGAAATCGTTCAGCACGCCGATCGAGTTCGATTCGCAGGGGAGTTTCAATGAGTTTTCAGCGAGAAGCGGAAAAGGCCCGCGGAGCTTTTTTCACGCCCCCTGAGGTCGCCCGATTTCTGGTCGATTGGGCGGTGCGCTCTCCGTCGGACCGGGTGCTGGAGCCCTCTTGTGGCGACGCGAGCTTTCTTGTGCCGGCAGCGGCGCGGCTGCGCTCCCTCGGCGCCACCCGGAATGAGATCGAAGAAATCGTCTGCGGCGTCGAGATTCATGGCCCTTCCGCGTTGGCGGCGCAGGCGCGACTGTCGGAGCTGGGCCATGCCGCGACAATCGTCAACGAAGATTTTTTCGACCGGTCGTCGCACCCAGGCTTTGATGTCGTGGTGGGAAATCCGCCTTATGTCCGCTACCAGAACTTTTCGGGCGCGGCCCGAGCCAAGAGCGTGCGCGCGGCCCTGGCCCAGGGGGTGCGGCTTACTTTGCTCGCGAGCTCGTGGGCCGCGTTCACGGTGCACGCGTCACAGTTCCTGAAGGACGACGGTCGTTTAGGCCTGGTGCTGCCGGCTGAGCTGTTAAGCGTGAACTATGCAGCCGAGGTGCGCCGTTTCCTGCTGAGCAGGTTCGCGAGCGTCCGGCTTGTTCTGTTCGAGAAGCTGGTGTTTCCGGGCGTCCTGGAGGAGGTGGTGCTGCTGCTGGCCGAGGGGAGGGGAACGGCCTCCCATTTCGAGGTCTATCAGGCGCGCGATCTTAAGTGCCTTGAAGGGATGGAAACCGCGTCATGGCGTAACTTCAAGCCATCAGGAGACGAGAAATGGACGCCGTCGCTGATCGCCGGCGACGCGCTGGAGGTCTATCGCGAGCTGACCTCAGGCAAAGGCTTCGCGAAGCTCATCGAGTGGGGCGAAACCTACCTCGGGTCCGTCACAGGCAACAACGACTGGTTCACGCTCACAGTCCCTAATGCGGCGCGGCTCGGGATAGTTTCGTCAGAGCTTCAAAAGATTTCGCCTCCCGGCGCGCGGCATCTGCGCGGCTTGACCTTCGGCGCCAACTCGTGGGAGCAGCTCGCCTCGGAGGGCGCACGCTGCTATCTCTTCGCGCCGGGCGACAATCCTTCCAAGGCGGCCAGGGCCTATATCGAAGCCGGCGAGCGGGCGGGCGTTCATGGGGCCTATAAATGCAGGGTCCGCTCGCCGTGGTGGCGAGTCCCGCTGGTCGCAAAGCCGGACCTGCTTTTCACGTATATGAACCACGAACGGCCGCGCTGGATCGCCAATGAGGCGGGCGTCCGAATTCTGAACTCGCTTTACGGGGTGGAGCTGGCGCCAGGGAAAAAGCGGCTGGGCAAGAAGCATCTGCCGACAGCTTGCCTGAACACGGTCACCTTGCTTGGCTCGGAGATTGTTGGACGAGCCTATGGCGGCGGCCTGCTCAAGCACGAGCCGAAAGAGGCGGACCTTTTGCCTGTGCCGTCGCCGTCGCTGCTCGAAATGGCCGACGACGAACTTCAAGCGATGACGCCTCAGCTCGGCGTCGCCATGCGACAGCAGAACATGTCGAAGGTAGTAGAAATAGTGGACGCTTTGCTCCTGGAGAAATTTTTGAAGCTCGACGCGACACAGATTGCGCAGCTCCGTGAGGCCCGCGAATGGTTGTTCAGGCGCCGCGCGGCCCGCGGGAGCAAAAGCAATATCGCGCATCGACGACCTTCTCGCTGCGGCGCTGAGTGGACTGCCCGTCAAGCCCTTGGATGACGCCAGCCAAGCGGAAAAGAAGCGTTACAGCGAGCGTGTCTCCGAAGCGATCGCACAAGCAATCGCTCAGGAGCTACGTAATCGCGGGCTCAAGAGAGCGCGGCCGGCTCCGCCTGGTCATCTTGACAGTTCGGGGGCGGAGAGACGGATGGCTGGCGGCCTTGGCGCAAAGAAGGTCGACGTCACACGGGCGACGGAGGAAGCGGGACTTTTGCTTGCGATCTCCATCAAAAGCATAAACTTCAAGGATAGCCGGACCGGCAATTTTCAGAAGAACCTGACCAACCGCCGCGGCGACATGCTGATGGAGGCGGTAACGCTTCACCGGCGGTTCCCTTACGCGGTGCTCGCGGCGTTTTTCTTCCTTGACCGGGCAGCCGAGCTCGACGGCACGGAACGTCGCAAATCGACTTTCATCAACGCTCATGCTCGCCTGAAATTGTTCACAGGGCGAAACGATCCCGCAGGGCGGGACGAGCAGTTCGAGCGATTCTATCTGTTTTTGCTCGACGCAGCTTCGACCTCTTCAAACCTGCGCGGCTATGAAGTCGGCAAAGCGGCGACGCAAATCTCTATGGATCAGATCATAGAAGAACTCCTCTCGATGGCGGCGGAACGCAATCCAGATTTTTACGAGCTATACGAGGGAAGCCTGCGGCCCGTGCCGTGAGTTTGCGCTCAAACCCCGATTTCGCACGGCGGGCCAGCGAAAGGCGCGTTCCGTGCGCCGTCTTTCCTCACGCGCCCGCGCGCTTCAAAATCGCCTCAAGCTTCCTGACCAGAACCGGATCGCGCGCCTCGGACGCGGTCAGGATTGCGTTGTCGAGCGCCCGATCGGAGCCTATGGGACAGGATTCGTGCTCCGCCGGAAAATCTTTGAGCAGCCTTGCGAGCAGCCGGCTCGCCGCAGTCGAGTTCTTGCGCACGACCTCGATGACCGACGCGACGTCGACATTGTCATGCTCGGGATGCCAGCAATCGAAATCCGTGACCATGGCGATCGTGGCGTAAGACATTTCAGCTTCGCGCGCGAGCTTGGCTTCTGGCATGGCCGTCATGCCGATCACATCATAGCCTGCGGCCTTGTAGCCGAGCGATTCGGCGTAGGTCGAAAACTGCGGCCCCTCGATGCAGACGTAAGTCCCGCCCTGCACGATCGCTAGGCCCTCGGCCTTGGCCGCCTGGGCGATTCGCAGGGTGAGCTTTGGCGCCACCGGGTGCGCCATCGACACATGCGCGATGCAGCCGTTGCCAAAGAAAGAAGATTCGCGCGAGAAGGTGCGGTCCACGAACTGATCGACGAGCACGAACAATCCCGGATAAAGCTCGGATTTGAATGAGCCGCAGGCCGAGACCGAGACGATGTCGGTGACGCCGACGCGCTTGAGCGCATAGATGTTCGCCCGATAGTTGATGCCGGACGGCGAGAACACGTGGCCGCGCCCGTGCCGCGGCAAGAACACGGCCTTGGTTTGTCCGACGCGGCCGATGCGCAAGGCGTCGGAGGGCGCGCCGAAGGGCGTCTCGATCCGCTCCTCGCGGACCTCTTCCACTCCGGGCAGATCGTAAACGCCCGAGCCGCCGATGATTCCCACTACAGCCTGCGTCATCTCGCCGCCTCCGTGTTCGCGCGCTGAAAAATAGGGCGCTCGCGCGCCTATCTCGCCCGCAAAAGCGCCACAGGCAAGGCTTGCGCCTCAAAAAAGCCTGTGTTAGGGGACGCGCCCAATGGAGCTTACGCTTAAGGGCGTCGGGCGCCAGTCCTGGCCTTTTCGTCGCCAAACGCTGCATTCCTGTCCGGTCCTCAAGCGACCCGGAGGGCTCGCGGCGACGCCGATCCAAGAGAGCGAACAGCACGTGGCTCAACACGGAGTCGATACTTCCCTCGTTGCGGACCGCTACGCTTCGGCCCTGTTCGAGCTGAGCGCCGAGCAAGGCGCTGTCGCGACGGTCTCCGAGGCGCTGAGGGGTTTCAAGAAGCTCATCGACGAAAGTCCCGAATTCCGGACGCTCATCGCAAGCCCCGTATTTTCCGCGGCCGAGCAGACGAAGGCGCTGACCAAGACGCTCCAATCCGCGGGCGTCGCCGGCCTCGCCGCCAATTTCCTGCGCCTCGTCGCGACGAAGCGCCGCCTGCACGCGCTGCCGGCGATCATCGACGCGTTCCAGCGCAAGGAGGACGAGGCGAATGGCGTGACCCGCGCCGAGGCCGTCGTCGCGAAGCCCTTGAGCGAGGCCGAGGAAGCAGCGCTGAAGCAGGCGCTCATGACGGCCAGCGGCGGCAAGACCGTCAATCTCGACGTCAAGACCGATCCCTCGATCATCGGCGGCGTCATCGTCAAGCTGGGCTCGCGCATGGTCGACGCTTCGATCAGGACCAAGCTCAACTCCATTCGCACACGCATGAAAGAGGTCGGCTAATGGTTGATATCCGCGCCGCGGAGATTTCCGCGATCTTGAAGAGCGAGATCGCGAATTTCGGCAATCAGGCCGAGGTGAGCGAAGTCGGTCAGGTGCTCTCCGTCGGCGACGGCATCGCACGCGTCTATGGCCTCGACAAGGTGCAGGCCGGCGAGACGGTCGAGTTCGAGAACGGCGTGCGCGGCATGGCCTTGAACCTCGAATCCGATAATGTCGGCGTTGTCATCTTCGGTTCCGACCGCGACATCAAGGAAGGCCAGACGGTCAAGCGCACCGGCGCGATCGTCGACGTCCCGGTCGGCCCCGAGCTTCTCGGTCGCGTCGTCGACGCGCTCGGCAATCCGATCGACGGCAAGGGCCCGATCAACGCCGGGAAGCGCGCCCGCGTCGACGTGAAGGCGCCCGGCATCATTCCGCGCAAGTCGGTGCACGAGCCGATGGCGACCGGCCTCAAGGCCGTCGACGCGCTGATCCCGATCGGGCGCGGCCAGCGCGAGCTGATCATCGGCGACCGCCAGACCGGAAAGACCGCGATCGCGCTCGACACGATCTTGAACCAGAAGTCCTTGAACGACGGGCCGGACGAGAAGGCGAAGCTCTACTGCGTCTATGTCGCGATTGGTCAGAAGCGCTCGACCGTCGCGCAATTCGTGAAGGTGCTTGAGGAGCGCGGCGCGCTCGACTATTCGATCATCGTCGCGGCGACCGCCTCGGACCCCGCGCCGATGCAGTTCCTCGCGCCCTTCTCGGGCTGCGCGATGGGCGAATATTTCCGCGACAACGGCCGCCACGCCGTCATCATCTACGACGACCTCTCCAAGCAGGCTGTCGCCTACCGTCAGATGTCGCTGCTGCTGCGCCGCCCGCCAGGCCGCGAAGCCTACCCCGGCGACGTGTTCTATCTGCACTCGCGCCTGCTGGAGCGCGCGGCGAAGCTGAATGAAGACCGCGGCGCGGGCTCGCTGACGGCGCTGCCGGTCATCGAGACGCAGGCGAACGACGTGTCGGCCTATATCCCGACGAACGTCATCTCGATCACCGACGGCCAGATCTTCTTGGAGACCGACCTGTTTTACCAGGGCATCCGTCCGGCGGTGAACGTCGGCCTGTCGGTGTCGCGCGTGGGCTCCTCCGCGCAGACGAAGGCGACGAAGAAGGTCGCCGGCAAGATCAAGGGCGAGCTCGCGCAGTATCGCGAGATGGCGGCCTTTGCGCAGTTCGGCTCCGACCTCGACGCGGTGACGCAGCGCCTCTTAAACCGCGGCGCGCGCCTGACTGAGCTCCTGAAGCAGCCGCAGTTCTCGCCGTTGAAGATGGAAGAGCAGTGCTGCGTGATCTACGCCGGCGTCAACGGCTATCTCGATCCGCTGCCAGTCAACCGTGTGAAGGCGTTCGAGGAAGGTTTGCTTGCGTTGCTGCGCAGCGCGCACGGCGATCTGCTCGAAGCGATCCGCGCCTCGAAAGACCTTTCCGACGACTCAGCGGCGAAGCTGAAGAGCGTCGTCGAAGGCTTCGCGAAGACTTTCGCGTGAGGTGATTTTCCCTCTCCCTGCTTGCGGGGAGAGGGTCAGGGTGAGGGGGCCGTCATTGCGAGCGGAGCGAAGCAATCCAGGGTCACAGACGCAATGGAAATCGCTTCGTCCTTTGACGCACAATAGTCCCACAAGAACACTAGCGCGGCCCTGGATTGCTTCGCTTCGCTCGCAATGACGGCCTCATAGCGCCGCAGGAACTTTAGGCAAGAAGAACGCCCATGCCCTCGCTGAAGGATCTTCGGAACCGCATTTCTTCCGTCAAGGCGACGCAGAAGATCACCAAGGCCATGCAGATGGTCGCCGCCGCGAAGCTGCGCCGCGCGCAGACAGCCGCCGAGCAGGCGCGTCCCTATGCCGAGCGCATGGAGAGCGTGCTCGCCAATCTCGCCGGCGGCGTGGTCGGCGGCCCCGCGCTCTTGACCGGCAACGGGAACGACCAGACTCATCTGCTCGTCGTCGCCACCGCCGAGCGCGGTCTCTGCGGCGCGTTCAACTCATCTATCGTGCGCCTGGCCCGCGAGCACATCCAGCACCTGCAAGGGCAGGGCAAGACGGTCAAGATTCTTTGCGTCGGCAAGAAGGGCTACGACCAGCTGCGCCGTCAGTACGACAAGGACATCATCGAGCTCATCGAGCTGCGCGGCCTGCGCCAGATCGGCTTCGACAACGCCGACCCGATTGGCAAGACGGTCATCAAGCTGTTCGAGGACGGCCACTTCGACGTCGCGACCCTATTCTTCTCGCGCTTCAAGTCGGTGATCGCGCAGATCCCAACCGCGCTGCAGCTGATCCCGGCGCAAATTCCGGTCAACGAGAACCTGGAAGCGGCGCCTGGCCCGCAGCCGGCCTACGAATATGAGCCGGGCCAGGACGAGATTCTCTTCGAGCTGCTGCCGCGTAACATCAGCGTCCAGATCTTCCGCGCGCTGCTGGAGAACGCGGCGTCCGAGCAGGGCGCGCGCATGAGCGCCATGGACAACGCCACGCGCAACGCCGGCGATATGATCAAGAAGCAGACGATGCAGTACAATCGTTCGCGCCAGGCGATGATCACCAAGGAGCTCATCGAGATCATTTCGGGCGCCGAGGCGCTCTGAGCAAGAAAGAGGACGTAAAATGGCGACGGGAAATCAGGCTACGGGGCGTATCACGCAGGTCATCGGCGCGGTCGTCGACGTGGCTTTCGACGGACAACTGCCGGAGATCCTTAACGCGCTGGAGACGACGAACCAGGGCCAGCGCCTCGTGCTCGAGGTCGCGCAGCACCTGGGCGAGAACACCGTGCGCGCGATCGCCATGGACTCCTCCGAAGGTCTGACCCGCGGGCAGGAGGTCACAGACACCGGCGCGCCGATCTCTGTGCCGGTCGGCGAGGAGACCTTGGGCCGCATCATCAACGTCATCGGCGAGCCTGTGGACGAAGCGGGCCCCGTCAACACCTCTGCGCGCCGCGCGATCCACCAGCCCGCGCCTTCTTACGCCGAGCAGGCGACGGAAGCGCAGATTCTCGTCACCGGCATCAAGGTCGTGGACCTGCTCGCGCCCTACGCCAAGGGGGGCAAGATCGGCCTTTTCGGCGGCGCGGGCGTCGGCAAGACCGTGCTGATCATGGAGCTCATCAACAATGTCGCCAAGGCGCACGGCGGCTACTCCGTCTTTGCCGGCGTCGGCGAGCGCACGCGCGAAGGCAACGACCTTTATCACGAGATGATCGAGTCCAAGGTCAACAAGGACCCCAAGGAGCACGGCGGCTCCACCACGGGCTCGAAATGCGCGCTGGTCTATGGGCAGATGAACGAGCCGCCGGGGGCGCGCGCGCGCGTGGGGCTGACGGGCCTGACCGTCGCCGAGCATTTCCGCGACCAGGGCCAGGACGTGCTGTTCTTCGTCGACAACATCTTCCGCTTCACGCAAGCGGGCTCGGAAGTGTCGGCGCTCTTGGGCCGCATCCCCTCGGCGGTGGGCTATCAGCCGACGCTCGCCACCGACATGGGCGCGCTGCAGGAGCGCATCACCACGACGACCAAGGGCTCGATCACCTCGGTGCAGGCCATCTACGTGCCCGCCGACGACCTGACCGACCCGGCCCCGGCGACCTCCTTCGCCCACCTTGACGCGACGACCGTGCTCTCGCGCTCGATCGCCGAGAAGGGCATCTATCCGGCGGTCGACCCGCTCGACTCGACCTCGCGCATGCTGTCGCCCGCCGTCGTCGGCGACGAGCACTACGACGTCGCGCGCAAGGTGCAGTCGACGCTGCAACGCTATAAGTCACTGCAGGACATCATCGCGATCCTCGGCATGGACGAGCTTTCGGAAGAGGACAAGCTCACCGTGGCGCGCGCCCGCAAGATCGAGCGCTTCCTGTCGCAGCCCTTCCACGTCGCCGAGGTGTTCACCGGCTCGCCGGGCAAGCTCGTCGCCCTCGCCGACACGATCAAGGGGTTCAAGGGCCTTGTGAACGGCGACTACGACCACCTGCCGGAGGCGGCCTTCTACATGGTCGGCACGATCGAGGAAGCCATCGAGAAGGCGGCCAAGCTCGCCAAGGAAGCGGCGTAAGCCCCTTATCCGGCCTTCGGCCACCTTCTCCCGCAAGCGGGAGAAGGGGAAACCTTTCCAAGGGCGCGAGAATATGTCTGCATTCCACTTCGAACTCGTCTCCCCCGAAAAGCTCCTGTTCTCGGGCGAGGTCGACTCCGTCGTCGCTCCAGGCGTGGACGGGCAATTCACCGTGCTCGCCCATCACGCGCCGGTCATGACCACGCTGAAGCCCGGGGTCGTC
>DASPSI010000011.1:0-7241 GCA_035624015.1 Methylocystis sp. | reverse complement strand
CTTCTTCACCCCGTCGAAGCGCCGCTTCGCGGCTGAGATCGGCGGCCCGGTCATTCCGAAGTTCGTCGCGGGCGACATGCCCTAATCGAAACCAAGCCTGATCGAAAAGGCGCCGGCCGGACCAAAAGTCCGGCCGGCGCTCCTTTTTCCTCTTTTTTTGGGCGCGGCCTCGAGATCGAGGAAATCGTGTCGCGCGGCGATTAGTCGCAAATTAATTTTCTTGATTTTCCGCCGCGCTCTTGCGCTATGGCATAAAATTGTTTGAGACTTCGGAGCGCCGCGGAAAGCGGCGCCGGCGACACAAAGCCCAAGCTCAAACTCGGTCGCGGCGCGAACCGGCCCGGAGGAGAACCGCGTAAGATGAAATGGTCCAAGATTTTATCGTCGATCGTCGGCGCCTTTCTCGTCCTTGCAGCCGGCTCCGCCGCCAGGGCGGCCGGCGGCGACGGTCCAGAAGCCATGAGCATGGGCAATATGTGCATGGTGATGTTCGGCTACGACATGATCCACATCACCTCTTACCTGCCTGGCCAATCGCGCAGCGAATATTGCGAGGAGATTCCCCAGGTCGGCCGCGTGATCATGGTGTTCGACATCGAAAATCCCAAGTTCCGCGACCTGCCGATCGATATCCGCATCATCCGGGATCCGCTGACGCCGATCACCGAGAAGACAGACATCGAGGCGCTGACCGAAGTTCACTTCCCAGCGACCATGTACAAGAAAGGCACCTTCACCTTCGAGCATGATTACCAGCAGAGGGGCCATTACATCGGCATGGTCACGCTGACGAAGGACAATGGCGAGAAGGACACGCAAATTTTCAAATTCTCGGTCGGGGAGACGCTCTGGGGCTGGCTGCCGTATATCCTCGGCGCCATCCTGATCGCTCTCGTGCTCGCCGCCTACTGGAAGCACAGTCATCCGTCGAAACCCAAGGTCGAGGCGGTCAAAAGCCCGGCCTGAAGCAAAACCCTTAACGGCTCGGTTCGACGCAAGGGAGGAAGCTTAAAAAATGCAAAAAGCTCTCACAACGAAACACAGCGGCTTCGCAAGCGCGATAGTCGGCCTCGCGCTTCTCTTCGGCGCGGCGGCCCCCGCGACGGCGCATTCGTTCCTCATCGACGCCAATCCTTCCGCGAAGGATCATATCGCAACCGCGCCGAAGACGATCAAGCTGAAATTCGGCGCCGGCGTAGAGCCCAACTATTCGAAGCTGACGATCGAGACTGGGGACGGCAAGGTTCTGGCCAGCGGCGCGGTTGGCAAGCCCGAGACGCCGCGCGAGCTCACGCTCGACGCCCCCGCCGACATGCCGCCGGCCCGCTACATCGTCCGCTACCGCGTGCTTTCAACCGATGGTCACATCGTGGAAGGCAATTACGAGTTCACCATCGACGGCAAATGACCAAAACGGCCGCCGCGCGAAGAGGACGGGCGCCCCGCGCGCGATCTGCGCCCGCCGCCGCAGCGCGGCCGTCTCTGGGATAGAATCGTCAGGGACCAGATCGGAAATCCAAAGCACATGCAGTTGGCGTTCATTCGCTTCTTCGAGAGCTTGCCCCTGGCTCTCGCGGTCGGGCTGCTGCTGCTGCCCCGTCTGGTCGAGGAGAACGGCGGTCGCTTCAAGGGCGTCGTCGCGCTGCTCGCGTCCTTTCGCTTTTTCTTGGGCTTCCTGCTGATCGCCGTCACGGCGCGCGCCATCATCCCTGCCGAGCGCCCGATCGATCTCGACGCGCTCGTCGTTTTCTCCACGACCACGACGGTCGGCAGGGCCTGGATCGCGACGCAGCTTATCGCGCTGCTGTTCGCGGCTGTCGCGGTTCTGCGCCTGGGACTGAGGTCGGACGCGCTGGACAAAGCAGCGCTCGGGGCCGGCGCGCTGGCGCTCGCCGTCACTTCCGTCACCGGCCACGCGATTGACGACAGCTTCGCTTGGTGGGTGCAGGCGAGCTTTCTCGTTCACACGCTGGCCGGCCTCACCTGGATCGGCGGCCTCATCGCGCTCGTCTGGTGGATGTTCACGGGCCGCAGCAAGCCGCCGGAAGTCGCGGCCAAGCTCGCCGACCGCTGGTCGACGATCGCCAAGGTCGCGGTCGGGCTGGTCTTCGCCACCGGCCTCGTCATGTCCTGGGAGAATGTGGGCGGATTCGCCAATCTCCTGGCGACGCCCTATGGCCGGCTGCTCACGCTGAAGCTGCTGCTGCTCTCGGCGGCGATGCTTGCGGCCCTCGCGCTCGCGACCTACCTCAACCGCCGTTGCGCCGGCGAGTTCGCCTTCGACTGGTACGCCAAGATCGGGGGCGGCGAGGCCGTTGCGGCGGTCGGACTTCTGTTCATCGCCGGCTGGATCGCTGTCATCACGCCGGCCTCGCACGAAACCGACCTCTGGTGGCCGCTGCCTTTCCGCCTGTCTTGGGCGGCGACCTGGGGCTACGTCGGCATGAAGCTTCCCTGGATCGACGTCCAGGGCTGGTATTTGGCCCCGGCTTGGTCCGGGCTCGTCGCGCTCGCTTTCGGAGTCGCAGCCGCCGCGATCTGGTTCATTCCGCGCGCGCGCGCCTTTCGACGCGTCGGGACGCCCGCGGCCTTGCTCCTGGCGGCGCTCGGCGTGTTCTCCTCCTTCACGACCCTGGCCTATCCCGACACCTACGCCGATCCCGCCGTCGACTACACGGCCGAGTCGGTGGTGCGCGGGCAGAAGGACTTCATGGACAATTGCACCGCCTGTCATGGCGTGACCGGCGAAGGCAACGGCGAGATGGCGAAAGGCCTTAAGGTTCAGCCGGCTGACCTCACGGCGCCGCATGTCGGCAACCACACGATCGGCGACATCTTCCACTGGCTGACCTTCGGCGGCACGAGCGGCGTCATGCCCGCCTTCAAGGACGTGCTCGACTCCGACGACCGTTGGGACGTCATCAATTTCCTGCTGGAGATGTCCTACTCAAACCGGGCCCGCTTCATCACCAAGCAGCCGATGGTGCAATGGCTGATCGCGCCGGACTTCCAGCTCGTCGATCCCGAGGACAAAATCACGACCTTCTATGGGCTGCGCGGCGTGCCGACGCTTCTATCCTTCGCGCGCTGCAACGCGCCGGGCGTCGACGAGCCGGCGCTCGAGGCTTCGCTGGCTGTCGCGGCGCAAACTGCGAAATCCGCCGGCGCCAATCACGTCACGGTCTATCAGGGCGGCTGCCCCGCCGCCGTACAGGGGCGTCTTCCGACGCACCCCCGCGCGGTCGAGAGCGCCTACTCGGTCATCAACCGCTATCCGAACGAGAATCCGAGCACGGAGATTGCCGAGGCGCATTACCTCATCGACCGCTCCGGCTACGTGCGCGCGCGCTATCGGCATTTCGAGCCGGGCGACGGCCAGGCGCTGCTGGCAAGCGTGATCGCGCAGCTCGCCAAGGAGCCCTTCGTGGTCGTGAGCCTGCACTCGCACTAACTCCGCGCGCGCCAAATTGTCGCAGCTGACGATGAGACGGCGGTGAGGCTGGCGCTCAACAGCGCGTTAAGACATGATGGGCGAGAAGCCGGCGTGTTGACCGGCAACAAAAAGGGAGAATGCCAATGATGATCACGCGGCGGGATCTTTTGCTGGCGGGCGGCGCGGTCGCGGGCGCGGCGATGCTGCTTGGCGAGGCGAGCGCGCACGAATATGAGATCGGAAAGCTGGTGGTGGAGCACCCCTGGCTGCGCGCGCCGAAAGAAGGCGAAACCAAGGCTTACTTCTACGCCTTCATCCATAATCTCGGCGCGACGCCCGACAAGCTCATCGGCGCAAAGTCCGAAAAGTTTGGCAAGGTCGAGATCCATCCGGACGCGCGCGGCGATCAGCCCGCGCCGGGAGTCGTCATCACGCCGAACCAGACGACGACGCTCGCTCCCGGCGGCGCCTATGTGCTGCTGCTCGACATCAAGAAGCATCTCGAGGTCGGCTGGGGTCTGGAGATGACGCTGACCTTCGAGAAGGCAGGCGACGTGGTCATCGACGCGGCGATCGAGGCGCCCGACGCCGCCCACGCCCATGACGCCGAGGCGGCGGCGCGCTGGGAGAAGGCGCAAGGCAAGCAGGATACGGCCGGCCCCGCGGGCGGCGGACATGACCACCATGATCATGACCACGGCGCGCCGGCGAACAAATAAAAAATCGCGCCCGCTATCGCAGCGGGCGCGCCTCAAGCAGGGCCGGCGTTCAGCCTCTCGCTCCTATCGGTCGATCGAAACCAGCCTACCCGTGAAGGGCGTATCGGTCGCCACTGGCGGGGACTTCAGCGACGAACTCGTCGTCGGCGAGAGGAACCCCAAAACGAAAGCTGCAAGCCCCATGGCCGCGACCAGAACGATCGACATATGAAACTGCCTCCGCGCGCTCTCAGGATCGAAGCTGCGCGTGAAGCCTGGCTCGTTGTTATTCTCAAACTTGTCCGCGAGTGACATCCCTACCCCCTGCTATGAGACCAAACGCCACCTTCGCCCCAACTCCCCAGTCGGCGCGACTGCATTTTCTTGCCTCGGCTTCCTCGCAACATAAACGCGCCGGCACGAAAATAGTTGCATCGCCGGCGCGGAATTTTAGCCTTTCGTTAATTTTCTTGCTCATTATCCGGGAAAATTTGATTCGTTCGGCCTATTTTTGAGGCATTCTCGCCGCCGAGCGCGATTTTCCGTTGCTCACGCGTGCGCTGCATCCTATGGTTCGCCTATATTTGCCCGTCGCATCTTTTGCGCCGCACAAACTCCGCCGTGAAGCTCAAGGAACCTCGGCATGACCTTCCTCGCCGCCGCCCTCTCGCGCGTGAAGCCCTCCGCCACGATCGCCGTGACGCAGAAGGCGCGCGATTTGAAGGCGCAGGGACGCGAGGTGATCAGCCTGTCGGTCGGCGAGCCGGATTTCGACACGCCCAAGCACATTTGCGAGGCAGCCAAGTCGGCGATCGACCGGGGCGAGACGCGCTACACCCCAGTGCTCGGCATTCCGCCGCTGCGTGCGGCGGTCGCCAAGAAATTCAAGCGAGAGAATGGCCTCAACTACAAGGAAAGCGACACGATTGTCGCCACCGGCGGCAAGCACATCCTCTTCAACGCCTTTCTCGCGACGTTAAACCCCGGCGACGAGGTGATCGTGCCCGCCCCCTACTGGGTCAGCTATCCCGAAATGGTCGCGATCTGCGGAGGCGTCGCGGTCACGGTCGAGACGCCCATGGAGCTCGGCTTCAAGCTGCAGCCCGACGTGCTGGAGCGCGCGATCACGTCGAAAACCAAATGGCTCGTGCTGAACTCGCCCTCGAACCCCTCCGGCGCGGCCTATAGCCACGACGAGATGAAGAAAGTCACCGACGTGCTGCTGCGCCACCCGCAGGTGCACGTGCTGACCGACGACATTTACGAGCATCTCGTTTACGGCGACTTCAAGTTTGTGACGCCGGCGCAGGTGGAGCCGGCGCTGTTCGAGCGCACCTTGACCATGAACGGCGTCTCCAAGGCTTACGCCATGACCGGCTGGCGCATCGGCTATGCGGCCGGCCCGTCGGCGCTGATCAAGGCCATGGATCTGCTGCAGGGACAGCAGACCTCGGGCGCCTGCTCGATCGCGCAATGGGCGGCGGTCGAGGCGCTCGAGGGTCCGCAGGATCATCTGAAAGTCTTCCGCAAGGCGTTCGAAGACCGGCGCGACCTCGTGGTCTCGATGCTCAACCAGGCCCAGTTCCTGAGCTGCCCGACGCCAGAGGGCGCGTTCTATGTGTTTCCGTCCTGCGCCGAGGCCATCGGACGCAAGACAAAGGGCGGCAAGATCATCGCGAGCGACGAGGATTTCGCGACCGAGCTCCTCGAGGCGGAGGGAGTCGCGGTCGTGCAAGGCTCGGCCTTCGGCACGGGCCCGAACTTCCGCGTCTCCTACGCCGCGTCCAATGCGACGCTCGAGGACGCCTGCGCGAAAATCCAACGGTTCTGCGCTAGCCTGAACTGAGTCGTAGGCGCAATCCCCCAGCGTAACGGCGCGTTAATCCGGGCGACGCGATACTCGCATCGCGTTCGACTCGACGCCTGGGAACAGCCGATGAGCTTGGGGATCAATTTGGGGGGCGCCGCCGCGCCCCGCCGCCGTTCAGCTGCGAACGCGCAGGTCCTTGACGCCGCGCTCGGCGCGATCGGTCTTGCCGGTCTTTGGTTCGCCGTTCGACCGTACAAGGGCGTCTGGCACGACGCTGTCATCTATCTGGGCCGTGGGCTCGCCGACCTCGATCAAAACGGCGTCGGCCAGGACCTCTCCTTTCGCTACGATGGCCAGTCGGCCTTCAGCCTCTATAGAATCGTCGTCGAAGCGCTGATCCCGGTTTTGGGTCTTTCCGGAGCGTCGTTCTTCTTAAGCTTTTCGGCGCTGGCGCTCTGGCTCGCCGCGTTTTGGGCGCTGGCGTCGCAGCTGGCGTCAGGGCGGCAGAAATGGGCGATCCTCCTTTCCGTCGCCGCGGCTCAAGCGGGCTATGGCGCGCTCGGGGTTTTTTCATACGCGGAATCCTTCGCGACGCCGCGCCCGTTCGCCGAGGCGGGGGTCGTTGCGGCGCTTGCGGCGCTGCTGGCGGGCCTGGTCGGGCGCGCGCTCCTATTCGTCTGTCTCGCGGCGCTTCTTCATCCGATCATGGCCCTGGCGGGCGCGGCCGTCCTCTACTTGCATCTTTGCCTCAAGGACCGCCGCTGGATTTTCGCGGGCGCCGTGGGCGCCCTCGCTGTCCTTGCCGCAGCGTCTTTGGGCGTGCCGACGCTTAGGAGGATCTTGCAACCGTTCGACCGGCAATGGCTCACCGTGCTGCGCCTGCACACGACCTATCTCTTTCCGCTGAGCTGGCCGGAGCGAAGCTTTGCGCCTGTCGTCGTCGGCAGCCTGACGCTCGCCTGGGGCGCGGCGCTCGCCTCGGGCGCGGTCCGTCGCCTATTTGCGACGACGCTCTTCGCTAGTCTCGCCGGCCTAGCCGTCGCGACGGTGTTCGGCGACCTTTATCCGTCGCAGCTCGTCGAGCAGGCTCAGCTCTGGCGCATGACATGGCTGCTGCAACTCTTTTCCACGATTGCACTCTGCTTTGTGGTCCCGGAGCTTAGGAAGCGCGGCGCCGCCGGGCTCGCCTCGCTGTCGCTGCTCGCGAGCGGGTGGATGAGCTTCGACAGCATGCAAGGCGCTTTGTTTTGCGCGCTCGCGATCCCCGTCGCGTGCATGGACGGCCTGGTCTCCGCGCGCG
>DASPSI010000010.1:0-23654 GCA_035624015.1 Methylocystis sp. | reverse complement strand
CTTCTTCACCCCGTCGAAGCGCCGCTTCGCGGCTGAGATCGGCGGCCCGGTCATTCCGAAGTTCGTCGCGGGCGACATGCCCTAATCGAAACCAAGCCTGATCGAAAAGGCGCCGGCCGGACCAAAAGTCCGGCCGGCGCTTTCGTTTTAAAGAGAGGGCACGACCCGCTCGGCTTAAGGCGCCTCGCCAGGCGCCTTGGCGGTGACGGCGAGAGCATGCACCCGCTCCTTGAGCTCCTCGGCGAGAACCGCATAGACCATCCGGTGCCGTTCGAGCTGGCTCTTGCCGCTGAAGGCGTCGCTGACGATCTCGACCCGGAAATGGGTCTCGCCTCCTGGATGATGATGATGGCGCCCATGCCCCGCATGCTGGCGCGATTCGTCCACGACCGACACATGGCGCGGCGCGAAAGCCGCTGCGATTTTGGTCTCTATCCGCGCCTTGACGGCGCCTTTACCCTCGCTCGTCATCAATTGACCCTCGTCGACCCGAAGCTCACGCGAAAAGATGCAATAATTGGCGCATCGTCGCGCTTTGCAGCTTCACTCTCCTTTGCCATAATGGCGGCGCATGGACCTGAACTCACCTCTTTTTGATCGCATCAGGGCGCAACGCGGACCCCGGGAGGAGCCGCACGCGCCGCGATTGCGATGCGATTCCCCCGGCTGCGACGGCGAGGGCGGGTTCCGCGCGCCGATGGGCCGTCTGCGGGAAGGACAATATTTCTGCTTCTGTCTCAACCATGTGCGCGAATACAACGCCTCCTACAATTATTTCAACGGCATGAGCGACGAGGCCGTGGCGCGCTACATCAAGGATGCGACTGTCGGCCACCGGCCGACCTGGGCCATGGGCGCCAAGCGCGGGGCCGAGACGGCCGCCGCGCGCCGACCCGAGACTTGCGGCGCCGCTTATGCTCGACCCCGCCGCGCAAACGGCCCTCGCTCGGCGCCGCATCTTTCGCCCGTGTCGATGCGTGCGCTCGAGGTCTTGGGGCTCGAGGAGACTGCGAGCGCGGAGACGATCACCGCCCGCTACAAGGAGCTCGTCAAGCGTCACCATCCCGACGCCAACGGCGGCGACCGCTCCCGGGAAGAGAAATTGCGGGAAATCCTCCATGCCTATAAGACGCTGAGGGCCGCCCGCGTCGTCTAGGGGACGCTTTGCGGCTCCCGAAGGCTTACAGGAAAACCGCCCCCGAAACGGAGAAATAGATTGGTCGCGCCAGATCGAACGCCGGACATCAAGGTTTCCGCGCGAAAACTGTTCGGTATCGACACGGATTTGATGGTTCCGGCTTTTTCCGCCAAGGGCGAGCACGTGCCGGACGAGGATCCGGACTATCTGTTCGACCGCGAGACGACGCTGGCGATCCTTGCCGGCTTCGCCCACAACCGCCGGGTAATGATCACCGGCTACCACGGCACCGGCAAGTCCACGCATATCGAGCAGGTGGCGGCGCGGCTCAACTGGCCCTGCGTGCGCGTCAATCTCGACAGCCACGTGTCGCGCATCGATCTCGTCGGCAAGGATGCGATCGTGCTCAAGGAGGGCAAGCAGGTCACCGAGTTTCGCGACGGCATCCTGCCTTGGGCGCTGCAGAACAACGTCGCGCTGTGCTTCGACGAATATGACGCGGGCCGGCCCGACGTGATGTTCGTGATTCAGCGTGTGTTGGAGGTTTCAGGGCGGCTGACGCTGCTCGACCAGAACCGCGTGATCCGTCCGCATCCTGCTTTCCGGCTGTTCGCGACGGCGAACACCGTCGGGCTCGGCGACACCTCGGGGCTCTATCACGGCACGCAGCAGATTAATCAGGGCCAGATGGACCGCTGGTCGATCGTGGCCACGCTCAATTATCTGCCGCACGACGCGGAGACCAACATCGTGCTCGCCAAGGTCAAGAACATGCAAAAGACCAAGGAGGGCAAGGATGCGGCGAACAAGATGGTGCGCGTCGCAGACTTGACGCGCAACGCCTTCATGGCGGGAGATCTCGCGACAGTCATGAGCCCGCGCACAGTGATCACTTGGGCGGAGAACGCCGAAATCTTCGGCGACATCGGCTTCGCCTTCCGTCTGACCTTCCTCAACAAATGCGACGAGCTGGAGCGGCCTTTGGTCGCGGAGTTCTATCAGCGCTGCTTTGGCAAGGAGTTGCCAGAGAGCGCCGTCAACGTCGTCATGACGTAAACGCGCCGCCCGAGGGCTCGCGTTCTCCGCGCCGCCGGGCGTTCTCGATCCCGACCTTTCTCGCCTTGGCTTCGGCGCGGTCGAATTATCCGCTGCGGGCAAAAATTGTCGCCGAGCGCTTGCGGCGTCGACGCCGGTCCATTATACAGCGCCATCCCGGCAGCGTCGCGCCGTCGCGGACGGCGGACTTATCCCAAACGTCCGGCAAGAAAATGGGGCCATAGCTCAGTTGGGAGAGCGCTTCAATGGCATTGAAGAGGTCGTCGGTTCGATTCCGTCTGGCTCCACCAAGATTAAGTTGCTGCTTTCAGCTCGCCTTTTGCTCTCGGATCGTGGCTGCAGTCCTGGGCCTGGCAGGCTGATGGCGCCGTGAGTTGCGTCCAAGGACCCTGAGCCGGGAGGTCTTTCGGGCTAGGCTGCCGACAGTCTCTGCGTGCAAGCGCGGATCCGCCTTCGAATCGAGCGGCGCATGGCTGACGCCGGGAAAGGTCCGCTGACGAGCGTGGTGCTCACGCGCCTTGCGCTTTGCCGAGCACGGATTAGGATTGGTCAAGCGCAAATCGAGCTTGGAGTCGGCCTCGCGGCAGAAATCGAACGACCATGTTGCAGCGAATGGCCGAAGGGGAACCCCCGACGACGACGAGATCCAATTCCGAGTGGCTATCGGCGCTACGCGCCGGAGGCAGGGTTCAGGAAGAGGCCTTCGCAGAGCTGCGGCTGTTGATGCTGAGGGCGATCAAAGGCTTTCTGGCGCGAAAGACCCCGGCCGCGCAGGTGGCCGATGGCGCGCTTCCTCAAATCGCGGAGGATTGCGCTCAAGAGTCGGTTTTGCTCGTTCAGGCCAATCTCGACGGATTTCGCGGTGACAGCCAGTTCACGACCTGGGCCTACGCCATCGCGATCCGCGTCGCTCTCGGCGAGCTGAGGCGGCGGCGGTGGCGAAAGGCGGCGCTCGACGAAGCGCTCCTCGGCCAAGTCTTGCCCAGCTGGCCCATCGACGATCCCGGACCCGAGCGAAGCCTGGCGCAACGGCAAGCCTGGGCGTTGCTCGGCGGCCTCATCGAGACGTCGCTCACGCCTCTTCAGCACAAGGCTCTCATCGCTCACGCCTTTCAAGGCATGCCGCTCGATCTCGTGGCCGAATGGCTCGGAACCAATCGGAACAGCCTTTACAAGCTCATCCACGACGCGCGGAAACGCCTTAAGGCAGCGCTGCTCTCGCATGGCGTCTCGCATCGCGATCTCATCGCGATCTTCGAGGCGCTTCCGCCCGAGCGTCCTTATCTTGAGGAAGGTAAGAAGCGACCTCCTCGCGACGTCTCATAATCGATAGTGGATGGCGCCGCCATGAAGCGGAAAGACTTTGGACGACTCATCGACACCGTGTTCGCCGCCAAGGCCGGCGAGGAGATGTCGTGCTCCGAATATTTCGATCGGCTGGCCTGCTATGCGGAGCTCGAGACCTCGGGCGAGGACGCGTCCGCGCGGCTTCCCGAGGTGCGCCACCACATGCACCAATGCCCCGAATGCGAGGAGGTCTACCTCGGACTTCTCGAGGTCCTCGCGAGCGAAGAAAAGTCCGCCCCGTCGAAGTAAGAAAGGCTGCGGCTGCGTCTCTAAAGGCCGTCAGTCCGATCGCGGCCTGTCGCGACCGGCGAGCCGAGGGGTAGCAGCATGTCAAGTCTCTATGACCGTCTGGGCGGGGCCAAAGCTGTCGACGCCGCCGTCGATCTCTTTTATCGCAAGGTCCTCGCGGACGGCCGCATCGCGCGCTTTTTCGAGGGCGTGAACATGGAAGAGCAGATCGCGAAGCAAAGAGCCTTCCTCACCATGGCGTTCGGCGGCCCGAACAACTACACGGGCAAGGACATGCGCGAAGCCCATAAGAGGCTTGTCGCGAAGGGCCTGAACGACATGCACGTCGATGCGGTGATCGAGGATTTGTCGAGCACGCTGCGCCAGCTCGGCGTCGGCGAGAACGAAGTCAAAGAGGTGGCTGCGCTCGCCAATTCGGTGCGCAACGACGTTCTCGGACGGTGAGGCGCGACGGGTGGCCCTGCTGACCTATCGAGAGGCCGTCATCGACATCGAAGCTGGCGAGGACGTGCTTTCCGCCCTTCTGCGGGCGGAAATCGACGCTCGCCATTCCTGTCGCGCCGGCGTGTGTCAGTCCTGCTTGCACCGGGCGGTGGAGGGAAAGCCGCCGCCCGCCGCGCAGGAGGGGCTCAGCGACGCTCAAAAGGCGCTGGGCTACTTTCTCGCCTGTCTCTGCCGTCCTGAAACGCCTCTGGCCATCGTGCCTGCGCAAGAGGCTGGCGATCGCTTTGAGGTCAACGTCCAAGCGATCGATCGGCTCGGTGGCGACGTGGTGCGGCTGAGGCTGGAGCACGGCCCGGATTTCGTCTATCGGCCCGGACAATTCGTCGAGCTGATCGCGGAGGACGGCCTGGGCCGACACTACTCGCTCGCGAGCCATCCGGAGGAGGACAGTTTCGTCGAGCTTCATGTCCGGCTTCATCCGGGCGGCAGAATGAGCGGTTTCATCGCCGAGCGTCTGACGCCCGGTCGCCGAATGTGTATCGCGGGTCCCTTGGGAAGCTGCATCTATGAAGGGATAGACCCCGATCAGCCAATGTGCCTGGTCGGCTCGGGGACCGGTCTCGCGCCGCTCGTGGGCATCCTGCGGGATGCGTGCAGACGCGGCCACCGGGCGCCGATTCGTCTCTATCACGGGGTTCGCGAGCCCCACGGTCTCTATCTTCACGATCAGCTCGAAACGCTTGCCTGCGAGCGGGAGAACTTCAGCTATGTCGCGCGCGCGCTGAGCGTCCCTCCGCCCGAAGGCGGCGATGTCGCGGCGGCGGTTCTGGAACGCGAGACCGCGGTCGCGGACACTGCGTTCTTTCTGTGCGGCGGAGAGCGCCTAGTGACGCGTCTGAAGCGCGAGCTTTACCTGAAGGGCGCGCCGCTGAAACAGTTGCGCTCCGACGTCTTTGCGCCCGCTTCGTAGCAGCCGTTCAGTCCTCGCCGCTACGGAATGAGCTGCTCAAACCGAAAGGTCTGACGGCGTGAGCACAAGCATCGAAGCCGTTGCGTCGCCCTAACGGAGTCCGCGCGGAGCTGGGCGCTTCTTGAAGCCTAAACTCTCGCGACGCTCTGTCAGACGGGGGAGTTCCTTCTATCTTTTACGCCACGAAAGGTCCTCCCAAAACGACGCTAGGCGTTCAAGATGCCCTCGAACATCGCGCAAAAGCTCATCAAAGCTCACCTCGTGAGCGGCAGTCTCGTCCCGAGCGCGCCTATCAGCTTGCGAATCGATCAAACGCTCACGCAGGACGCCACGGGGACGCTCGCGATGTTGTCGCTCGAAGCGATGGGGCTCGATCGCGTGAAGACCGAGGTCAGCATCCAGTATGTCGATCACAACCTCCTGCAGGTCGACAATCTCAACGCGGAAGACCACCTCTTCCTTGAAAGCGCCTGTCGCAAATTCGGCCTGTGGTACTCCCCGCCGGGCAACGGCATCAGTCACGTCGTGCATATGGAGCGTTTCGGGCGCCCGGGCAAAACCCTGCTCGGCTCCGATAGTCACACGCCGGCCGCGGGCGCGCTGTGCATGCTCGCGATCGGCGCCGGCGGCCTTGACGTCGCGCTGGCGATGGCGGGAGAACCCTATACGCTCGCCATGCCGGCGATTTTTGGCGTCGAGCTGATTGGCGAGCTTCCCCAGTGGGTGAGCGCAAAAGACTTGATCTTGGAAATGCTGCGTCGGCACGGCGTTGCCGGCGGCGTCGGCAAGATCATCGAATATCACGGACCCGGCCTGCGCGCCCTCGAGGCGATGGATCGGCATGTCGTCGCCAACATGGGCGCCGAGCTCGGCGCGACGACCACTGTATTTCCGTCAGACGAGCTGACGCGGCGCTATCTCGAACTGCAAGGCCGTGAGGCGGACTGGAGCGAGATCGCCGCCGATCCCGGCTGCGAGTACGATCTGCATGAGCAAATCGATCTCTCCAAGCTCGAGCCGCTTATCGCAAAGCCGTCGAGCCCGGGAAACGTCGTCCCCGTCCGCGAAATCGAAGGCCTGGAAGTCGCGCAATCCTATATCGGCTCTTCCGCCAATCCGGGGTGGCGCGACTTCGCCATCGCCGCGGAGATCGTTCGCGGCAAGAGGATTCCGCCGCATGTTTCGTTCGACGTGAATCCAACCTCCCGGCAGGTGCTCCAACTGCTCATCAGCGACGGGCGGCTCGGAGCGCTCGTCGCGGCGGGGGCGCGCATTCATCAAGCGGGATGCAACGGTTGCATCGGCATGGGGCAAGCCCCGGCGATCGGCCGCAATTCGCTGCGCACCACGCCGCGCAATTTCCCCGGGCGCTCAGGAACGGAAGAGGACTCGGTCTTCCTTTGCTCTCCGGAAACCGCCGCATCTTCAGCGCTTGCCGGAAGGATCGTTGATCCGAGAACGCTCTCGACGCCTTACCCGCGACTTGTTCAGCCCGCGGCGCGATCTTCGTCACTCATGTTGTTCGAGGCGCCGCCAGCCCTCGTCGAGGCGCGCAGGGTGGCGCTCGTGAAAGGATCGAACATTCATTCCCTGCCGGAGTTCGATCCTCTTCCGGACGAGCTGAGCCTGCCGATTCTCTTGAAGATGGGCGACAACGTCTCGACCGACGAGATCCTGCCGGCTGGAGCGAAGGTGCTGCCCTATCGCTCGAACCTTGAAAAAATCGCGACGTTCTCGTTTGCCCGCGTCGATCCGAGCTACGCGCGCCGCGCCGGCGCCGAGAGAGCGCGAGGACACGCCGTCGTCGGCGGCCGGAACTACGGCCAGGGCTCGTCGCGAGAGCACGCAGCCGCCGCCCCGCGCGTTCTTGGGCTCAGGATCGTGCTCGCGAAGTCCTTCGCCCGCATTCATCGGCAGAACCTGATCAACTATGGCGTGCTTCCGCTTCGGTTCGTCGACCCGACGGACTATGAAGGGCTCCAGGCCGGCGATATCTTGCAGCTCTGCCGCTTGCGGCGCTGCCTCGAGGAAGGCGGCTCCATCACGATCAGCTGCGCCGGCCGGGCCATGGATACCCGACATGATCTCACGGCAGATCAGATCGAAGTCATTCTCGATGGCGGCGTCGTGAATCACCGCCGCCGGCAGGCGGCCTGAGCTCGTTCCAACCAAGTCCAAGACTCATTCGAGATGAAGAATGACGTGAAATTGTGTCGCCCATAGCTGCGCGCTCTACATAGGGGTCGCTCGGCGCGTCAAGGCGCATCGAGGCCGTGAGGCGAGCGGTTCGCATGCGAACGCGGCCGCTTTGTCGAGCGTAAAATAAACGGGAGGCGCCAATGAAACGAACCTTTCTCGCGCTCATGAGCGCTTTCGCGATTTCCTTGAGCCACGCTGCAGCGGCGGAAGAAATCGATACCCACAAAGTGTTCCTGCCGAAAGACCTCAAATGGGCCTCTGCGCCGGCCGCCTTGCCCGCGGGCGCCGAAACAGTCGTGCTTTATGGCGATCCGCAGAAACCGGCGATGTTCGCGATGCGCCTCAAAATGCCCAAGGGCTATCGAATTCCTCCGCACATGCACGCCCAGCCCGAAATCATCACCGTCATTTCCGGCTCGCTGAGCCTGGGGCTGGGGCAGGCTGCAGACCACGCCACCGTCGAGACGCTGCCTGCGGGCAGTTTTTCCTCGATGCCGAAGGGCGTCGTTCACTATGTCTTCGTGACCGAGGACTCTGTCATTCAGATCAACGCCATCGGTCCGTGGGGCGTCGAATACGTCAATCCGAAGGATGACCCTCGTCTCAACGTCGCGCCTGAGACAAAGCGGCCGTGATCGCATCGGCAAAAAGCTCCATCGCCTGCGCTCCAATCCGCGCTGGTCGGGAGCGCGACCCTCAGGGATAGCGCTTCGATGACCGGCCCGCTATTCATAGGCGGCGAGCCTCCGTCTCCAACAGCATCTCTTTCAACCACTGCATGTACGGCGTGCCGCCCGTGCCGCGCGGATCGTCGGTCCAGCGATTGATATAATCTTCCGCCCAGCCAAAGTGAATCCGGCGGAAATCCGCAATGGCGTCGAGCACGCCGTTATAGGCTTCCTTGTGCGCCGCGCGGCGAACGTCCGGCATCGCCTCGACCTCCTTGATCAGCGCGCGATGCTGAGCGGGCATGTAGTTGCGCATGTCGTCAAGATGATCGGTCAGCTCGGATCTTCGATGCGGGATCTTCATGAAGGCGATCAACGTCGGCATCACGCTGCTCTGCGCGCCGGTCTCGCCACGAAAGGTTATGGGCATGGCGCTTTCAGCGCCTTCATAGGTCACATTTTCGAAGTAGCGGATGTAAGGCCGAAACGTTTTGTAATATAGGCTAGCGTTCATGTGCTCCGGGATGCGCCGCAGCACGGCCGCTTGGCGCCTCACCGCGGCTTCGATGGCGTTCAATTCGGCTGTGAGGTTTGCGTTCGTATCCCCTGCCAGCTTTCGCTTCGCGGCGGCGATCGCCCTCAAGATATGGGCCGCGATGGCCTCGATTTCGACGTGCACGAGGATAAACCAATGCTCGTCGTACATGTGGACGAAATTCTGGATCGTGTCGATGTTGCCGAGCTCGATCGGTTTGTCCTTGCGAAACCGCTTCCAGTTGTAAAGCGCGTAGCCGTCGTAGCTCAAGATAGCCGGGCGATCGAGCAGCATCGCCGCCTTCACCAGTGGCGTGGCGATGTTGCGCGGCAGCATCGTCGCCGGCTTCTCTCCGACTTGGTTCACGTATGCGGAGGCGAGAAACCCAAGCCGCAAATAGTAAAGACGAAGCGCTGGCAAATTCATCTCGTTCGCAGACCCTTGCCAATTCGGAATGCTCAGTTTGCGCGCATAGTCTCGAAAAGCGGCATCGTGAAGCAGACTCGGCAGATCGCAACCGATTTCGTCCAGCGCGGCGTATGGCGAGCCCGGCGGAAAGGCCGTGAGAGGATCCCGTTCGGGAAGAAAGCCTCGCGCCGCATAGACTGGCTTCGTCAATTCGCTGTCGGCGTCGGCCATTGTTTTTCCGTGAGCTCGGCGGCTTCCGTGACGAGTGGCGCCGGCGCCTCGACGCCGCCTTTCATGGGGGCGCCGATAAGCGAGATTTAGGCCCTGCTTCACGGATTCAAGCGGTCTTAAGTCCGAGTGAAGCGCCTCACGAGGGGGCGCACTCGAGCGCCGCGAGCGCGGCGTCGATGTCGGCCGGGGTATGGTCGGCGCCGATCTGAAAACGAATCTCCTCATCGCCCTTCGGCACCACCGGATATGTCAGGCCGGTCACCAGCACGCGCTGGCGGCGAAGATGGGCGACCAAGGCCAGGGTGCGTGCGCCGTCGTGCGTCAGCAGCGGCACGACCGGATGCTCTCCGGGCAGGGTCTCAAAGCCAAGCTTGACCAGCCCGGCCTTGAAACGCGCGGTCATGGCGCGCAAATGGGCAAGCAGTGCAACGCCTCTTGGGCTGTCCAGCATCGCGATGGCTTCATGGGCGGCGGCGGCTTCCGCCGGCGTGATCGGATTCGAATAAATATAGAAGGGCGACGTCTCGCGCAGGTAGCGGATGACGATATCCTCAGCGGCGACATATCCCCCGTTCACGCCGAACGCCTTCCCGAGCGTCGCGACGAGAACGTCAACCGGCGCGGAATTCGTATATTCTTCGGTCCCGCGACCGCGGGCGCCGAACGCTCCGACCCCATGCGAGTCGTCCGCCACTACAATCGCGTTTTCGGCGAAGGCGCCGTCGTAATCGCGCGCCAACGACGTGATGCGATCCAGGGGCGCGTGATCGCCGCGCATGCTGAAGACGCCATCGGTCACGATGATTGCGCGACTGCAGCTCTTCGAGGCGGCCTCCAGAGAGCGCTCCAGCTCGCTCATGTCCAGGTGGCGATAGACGTGCTTTTCGGCGGGCCGGGCCAAGGCGATCGCATTGATGATGCAATTATGGTTAAGCTCGTCGCTGATAACCGCCGTCTTCTCGCCGGCAAGCGGCAGGATCAGCCCCATGACCGCGGCATAGGCTGAAGAGAACAGCATGGCGGCGGGGCGACCGTGGAAAGCGGCGAGCCGCCGCTCGAGAGCAACATGCGGCGACCACGTTCCGCCGATGAAGCGAACCGCCCCTGGGCCGGCCCCATATCTTTCCGCCGCCGCCGCCTCGGCGGCGACGACTTCCGCGCGCCATGACATCCCTAGATAGTTGTTGGCGTTCATGCGCAGGAATGGCGCGTCGCCTTCGCCTTCGATGAGATAGCGCGGACCATCGCCGCCGCGCGGGGGAATGAATCCGCAAATCACGGTCTCCGCTCCCTTGAGCCGTCCCGCCTTCGCGAATTCGTCCAGCCGTGCGGCGAGAGCTTCAGTGAGTCCGAGCGTCGACATGGAGCCCCTCGCTTCTCAACTTGGCGTCGCCCGGCCCGGACGACTCCGCCCGCAGCCGACGCAGCATGTCCTTCGTCATCGCTGCGAGATCGAAACGCGGAGCAAACCCCCAGTCTTCTTTCGCCGCGCCGGCGTCGAGCGACTGCGGCCAGGAATCGGCGATGGATTGGCGAAGGGGATCGCTGCGATAATCCACGAGGAAGGCCGGCGCGTGCTTGCGAATTTCCGCGGCGAGCTCTGCGGGCGTCGCGCTCATCGCGGTCACATTGTATGCGTTGCGAAACCTCAAGCGCGTCGCATCCGCGTCCATGAGCTCGATCATCGCGCGAATGGCGTCTGGCATGTACATCAGGTCCAGGCGTGTGCTCGCAGCGAGGAAACAGGTGTAGCGCTCGCCGGAAACGGCCGCGTGAAACATCTCGACGGCATAGTCGGTCGTGCCCCCGCCGGGCGAGGCGCCATGGGAGACGAGGCCTGGCAAGCGAAGACCTCGTACGTCGACGCGAAAGCGGGCCGCGTAATAGTCGCCGAGCAGCTCGGCGGCCGCCTTGGCGACGCCATAGATGCTCGTCGGCCGCTGGACCGTTACTTGCGGCGTGCCCACGCGTGGGGCCGAAGGCCCGAAGACGGCGATCGAGCTCGGGAGGAAAAGCTGACAGTCGAACTCGCGCGCGGCTTCGAGCAGATTATAGGCGCCGCCCATGTTCACGCTCCAGGCCGACTGAGGTCTCTGCTCGGCGAGGGCCGAGAGGAGCGCGGCGAGATGATAGATCGCCCCGATGTCGTGTCGCCGTATCGCCTCCGCGATCATCTGCAGCTGGGTGCAGTCGAGACGTTCATAGCTCCCCGCCGCTTCGGAGGACGGCCGCAGATCGGAAGCGACGACGCGCTCTTCGCCATAGCGTTCCCGCAGGGCGGGGACCAGCTCGGCGCCGATTTGACCGAGCGCGCCGGTTACCAAGATTTTCCGCATGCCCTTTCGTTGCATTAAGCCGCCCCCACGACCGCCGCCGCCCCTGGCGCGCGGGCGCACTCCTTAGGTATGGCTTTTCGCCGGCGCGCCAATCTGCTTGGCGGCTAAATTTCGCGTGCTCTGGGCCTCCCCGGTGTGGCGAGCCCCGTAACGCCTTTCGTCGCCGCGGCTTTCTTCGGCGCGGCTCGCGGTTCATCCGGACGCTCGAGCGCTGCGCGTCGCCGGGTCAGCTCCTCCCGCAGAACAACGGCGTTGTTGTGAGCGACATCCTTCGCCGCGAAAAGCAGGGTCGCCTGTGGAATGGGCTCCAGCATTCGCTGCAGCTCGGCAAGCGCCGCGCAATTGGCGAGCTCAACCCGGTAACGCCCCCGGAATTCACGCCACCTTGCAGGATCGTGATTAAACCAGCGGCGCAGCTCGTCGCTCGGCGCAACTTCCTTGAGCCAATAATCGACCCTCGCCGCAACCCGGCTCAAGCCGCGCGGCCATATTCGATCAACCAAGATCCGCCTTCCATCTTCTGGAACGGGCGGCTCGTACACGCGCTTGATTTGAATTTGCCTCATGCGGCTGCTGGTCCGGCGCTCCACGTTCAGCGTTCTGGCGCCTGATCTCGCTAACTGCCCCTTGATCCTAGCCTGAGGCCAACGGACGCAAGCCCGGCGAGAATCTTCATTTGCCGCTAAATAGCGAGTGATCTCCCCGCCGTAAACGTCATCCCTAGCCAAGACGCGCTGCGCGCAAAGGTTCTGTGGTGTGCTCGCCTTTGGCGTTCTCGGCTCACACGATCAATGGCGTCGTGATCACGCGACCTGCAGCGTGCTCGCGGCCATCATGGCGCCGCTCGCCATCTCTGTTCACAGCATCGTCGGCCTCGACTTTGCAGGTGCGGCGATTGTCGGGGCGCGCGCGCAACACAGTTGCCGCCATGCTTCGTCTTCAGCGCCTTGCTCTGTGGCTTCACCACGGCGTTGTTCTTGGTCATTGCGATGCGCCGGCAGCTGAGCTTTCAGGACTTCACCACTGAACTCCGCCTTGGCATCCTATGCAAGATGCAGCTCGCGTCGAGCCTATGCCTCTCCGCGCCAAAAATTGGTGCCCATAAATTCGAATAGGCGTATTGTCCTGAGAAAATCTCGGCCCGAAGCTTGCGGGCTCCGCTTGAACCGCTGAATGCATTTCTTTCGCCCATGCCCTACGCCAGCAACGATCAGCTTCCGGAGAACTTGCAGCGGCTGCTTCCCGAGCACGCGCAGGATATTTTCCGCGAGGCCTTCAACCACGGTTTTGCGGCCCATGCCGACGACCCTCGCCGCGAGGAGGCGGCGCGTCGCATCGCCTGGGCCGCGGTCAAGCGCGGCTACGTCAAGACGGAGGCCGGATGGGTAAGACGCGACCGGTAGCCGGCCCGAGAACGCTGGATCTGCCACTATCCAAAGTTCATGGCCTCATGGAGCCCGGTCCGGTCGTCTTCTTAACGACCGCCGACCGTGGTCGCGCCAACGTCATGACTCTGTCCTGGCATATGATGGTTGACTTCACGCCGCCGCTCGTCGCCTGCGTCGTGAGTTGCGCCAACTTCAGCCAGACTGCTCTGCGAAAGACGAAGCAGTGCGTGATCGCGATTCCAACCAGAGAGTTAGCGCCGCAGGTCGTCGACGTCGGCAACTGCTCGGGGAGAGACATTGACAAATTTGCGGCGTTCAAGCTGACGCCGCTGCCGGCTGCGCGCGTGACGCCGCCGCTGATCGCCGAATGCTACGCCAATCTCGAGTGCGAGCTCGTCGATACGCGTCTCGTCAACAAATTCGATCTGTTTGTCTTGGAGGTCGTCAAAGCCTGGATCAATCCCGCCTACAAGGATCCGAGAACGATCCATCACCGCGGCTTCGGCGAATTTGTCGTCGACGGAGAGATTTTAAAGTTCAAATCAGAAAAGCCCTGAATTCCTCGCGGCGGGGGGCGCGATCTATCTGCCTTGGCTTTGCGTCGCCGCAAGATATTCGTCGATGAAGCTGCCAAGCTCTCCCCAGTCGGTGTATTCGACGTCAGGCGACGCATCGGCCTTGATGCCGCCCGGTCTCACCAGGTAACGCAATAGAGCGCGCTTGAAAAAATCATATTGCGCATACTTTAGCGCGCCCGCGACCAGTCGGGTCATATGCGGCTTCAATCCCGTCTCACTGAGGAAGGCGTCGAGGCATTTTTGCGCCTCAGCCCGCGACAAGGGATCATGATGCAGCATGGCGAGATTGACCGAGAGCACGGCGGTCGGAATCGCGTTCAGCCAGCCCAGATTTTCTTTGACGAAATGCGTAAGCGCGGTCTGATGCCTGTCGTAATGCACGGAGCCGAGAATGAACGCGCCGGCGTAAAATGGCGTGACTTGCTTGGCCTCGGGAGACGCGCTGTCTACAAGGTCTGCGTTCTTGCCGGCCTGGCGTATTCGCTCGGCGATGTAGTCGGCGATTTTGCGCGTGTGGCCTTCGGTCGTGCCATATACAACCAGGATCGGTTTCATGGGTCGCCTCCCTCTCAAGGGGCGCAATCGCGCCGCGCCTCTCTTTTCATCCGGGATGTGAGCAGCATAGCGTTACGATCGACAAAGGCTAGCCGGCGCGCCCACGCTGCGCACGTGGCGATCTTCAAGCTTGCGGGTTCGGCGTTGGCACAGCCTCCACGCGAATTGAACGCAGGGTTTTTGGATCCGCGTTCAGCCCCACCAGAATTTCGAACGCTCCAGGCTCGCATCGGCGCTGCATATTCTTGCCTGGAAAGGAGAAGCTTTCAATCGAAAGCGTAAAAACGGTCGTCTTTGCGGCGCCGGCGTCGAGAAACGACTTGGCCCAGGCTTTGAGCTCCATGGCAGGCCGCGCCACGCTCGCCACAGGGTCGCGCACGAAAAGAAACACCGTCTCCTCGGTTGCGATCGTGCCCCGATTGGCGACATCGACTCGCACTTCCAATTCCGCATCGTCGCGGATTTCGAACCGCTCGACGTTCGTGCGCAGATTGTAGAGCTGAACTTGCGCGTAAGAGAGGCCGTGGCCGAAGGGAAACAGCGGCTCCGTCGGGATATCGAGGTATCGGCTCGTGAAAGGGTTTCCGGCATCCGGCGGACGTCCGGAAGAGCGCGTCGCATAGAAAATCGGGATCTGGCCAACTTCGCGCGGCCAGGTTGCGGCCAGGCGGGCTGTGGGGTTGAAGCGTCCGGTCAGCACGTCGGCGACGGCTTTTCCAGCCATGTCGCCCAGGAGCCAAGTCGCCAGCGTCGCCCGCGCGCGCTCGATGAGCCAGCTCGCAATCAGCGGCCGGCCGGAGCTGAGCACCGCAATGACTGGTGCGCCCGTCGCGAGGATCGCTTCGGCGAATTCGCGCTGACGCCCCGGAAGCCCAGGCGAAGCTCGGCTCGCCGCTTCGCCGCTCATGCCCGCCGACTCGCCAACGCAGAGCACGACGGCGTCAACGGTGGCGCAAAGCGCGCAGGCGGCGTCGACGCCGCTGCAGTCGTCACCTTCGATCGCGACACCGGGGTGGTGGCGGATCTCGCGGGCGGGCAGCGCGGCTCGCAAGCCTTCGAGGATGGTGACGCAACTTTCCGCACGGCCGGCTGCGCACCAGGGACCGAGCATCTCGGCGCGCGCGTCGGCGAGCGGGCCGACGACGGCGATCCGGCGAACGTCCGCCGGAAGCGGCAAGATGTCGCGGTTCGTGAGCAGCGTGATCGAGCGCCGCGCCGCCTCGAGCGCCAGCGCCCCATGATCGCAGGTCGCCGCCTCGCTCGCATCGAGCCGCCGATACGGATTTTCGAAAAGTCCCAAGTTGCGTTTGAGCGTCAGCACGCGGCGAACGGCAGCGTCGATGTCCGTTTCTTCGATGAGCCCGCGTTCCAGCGCCTGGGGCAGGCCATGGAGATAGGCGCCGCTGACCATGTCGACGTCGATCCCCGCCTTGAGGGCGAGCGCCGCCGCTTCGACGAGATCGGCGGCGACGCCGTGCTGCACGAGCTCCGGAACGGCCGTGTAATCACTGATGATCACGCCTTCAAACGCGAGGCGGGTCCTCAGATATCCGCGAAGAAGCTCGGCGTGCGCGGTCATCGGAACGCCCGCGACGCTATTGAAGGCGGGCATGATCGCGGCGCAGCCGGCAGCGACGGCCGCGGCGAAGGGCGGGAGATAGACTTCGTGAAGCGTTCGTTCCGAGATGTCCGCTGCGGCATATTCGCGCCCGGCGAGCGCGGCGCCGCCGCCCACAAAATGCTTGGCGGTCGCCGCGATCGAGCCTTGAGCCGAAAGGCCCTCGCCCTGGAAGCCCTTCACCTTTGCGGCGGCGAATTCGGCGGCGACCAGCGGATCTTCACCGGGGGCTTCCACGATCCGTCCCCAACGCGGATCGCGGGCCACGTCGAGCATGGGCGCGAAGGTCAGATCAATGCCGTCAGCCGCCGCCTCGACCGCCGCGGCGCGCGCCGTGCGCCCCCAGAGCTCCACGTCGAAGGCCCCGGCTTCCGCCAACGGGACGGGAAATATGGTGCGGTGCCCGTGCAGCACGTCCAGCCCGAAGAACAGGGGGACGCTAAGCCGGCTTTCCTCGACGGCGAGCTTCTGCGCGGCGCGAACGGCGTCTCGGCCCCAGAGATTGAAGACGCCACCGACGAAGCCGGCGCGGATGTTTTCGGTCATGTCGCCATTGGCGACGGGGCCGGTGACGGCTTGGCCGGCGGTCACGAGATTGAGCTGGCCGACTTTTTCTTCCAGCGTCATTTCCGAGAGGATACGGTTTATCAGCTCCATCGTGTTCCTTTCGAGCCCGCGCGGAATGCAAACCCGATTCCAAGGAAAGGTCAGTTTTCAATATAGGCCCAAGAAGGCATTATGGGGGCCCTGGGACGATGGTGAGCTGGAGAGCACGGAAAATGGCGGAAGACGCGCCCTCGATCCTGCAAAACATTTCCTTCCGCGGTCGGGTCAGGCCTAGGCTGAGCGCGGAAACAATCGGCATGCTGCAGGCCCTACTCGCCTCCAGCGCGCGCGGTCCATTAATTTGGTTGGGCTTGGCTCTCGTCATCGTGATCGGCGTCACCGCCTATGGGCAGATCGAGCTCAACGCCTGGAACAAGCCGTTCTACGATGCGCTCTCGCGCAGAGACGTCGACGAGTTTCTGGTTCAGCTCGGCGTTTTCGGCGTCATCGCCAGCGCCCTGCTCGTTCTCAACGTGGCTCAGACCTGGCTCAATCAAATGACGCGTATGAAGCTGCGCGAGGGGCTGACGCGCGACTTGCTCGCCCAATGGCTCGCCCCTAAACGCGCCTTCATGCTCGCCGGGGCAGGAGAGATCGGCGTCAATCCGGACCAGCGCATCCACGAGGACGCGCGGCATCTGGCCGATCTCACCACGGACCTTGGCATAGGTCTGCTGCAGGCGGCGCTGCTGCTCGCCTGCTTCATCGGCGTGCTCTGGAGCCTGTCCGGCGGCGTGACCTTTCACTTTGCGGGAAAAAGCTTCGTCCTGCCCGGATATATGGTTTGGAGCGCGCTGCTTTATGCCGGGGCGGCGTCGTTGGCGAGCTGGATCGTGGGCCGACCGCTTGTCGAGCTCAACGCCGAACATTACGCGCGCGAGTCCGAGCTGCGATTCGCCCTTGTCCATGTCAACGAGCAGAGGGAGGGAATCGCGGTCTATCGCGGCGAGGCGGAGGAAGAGCTGCGGCTGAACGCGAATTTCGACAGCCTGCTCTCCCTGTTGCGGCGGCTGGTCCTCGCGACGACCAATCTGACCTGGGTCACGGCGGGCTATGGCTGGTTCACGATTGTCGCGCCGGTCCTGGTCGCGGCGCCGGCCTTCTTTGCGGGCGATCTCACCATCGGCGGCCTGTTCATGAGCGTCGGGGCCTTCACGCAGGTGCAGCAATCTCTGCGCTGGTTCGTCGACAATGCCGGCGCGATCGCGGATTGGCGCGCGACCCTCCATCGTGTCGGCGCCTTGCGTCTTGCTTTGCTCGAAATCGATCGCATGGGGCGGGAAGCCAGTCGGATCGACGTCGGCGCGAGCGCGATCGACCGGCTGGTCATCGACGATTTGCGCGTGTTTCTGCCTTCCGGCTGTATCCGCTTGAACGAGCCCAAGGTTGAGATCGCGCGGGGAGAGCGCGTGCTGATCGTCGGCGAATCGGGCTCGGGCAAGACATGCCTCTTTCGCGCGATGGCGGGGCTCTGGCCCTGGGGGGCGGGTCGCCTGACCCTTCCGCGCGAGGAAAGCGTGTTGTTCATGCCCAAGCGCCCTTTCATTCCCGATGGAACCCTTCGCGATGTTCTCGCCTATCCCTCGCCGCCCGAAGCTTTCACTGAGCAGCAGTTCGACGCAGCTTTGACACGTATGGGGCTGGCGCATCTATCGCCGGCGCTGGATCGCGACGCGCGTTGGGACCAGGAGCTGAGCGATCCGGAACAGCAAGGTCTCGCCTTCGCGCGTCTGCTTCTCCATCAGCCGGACTGCGTCGTCGTCGACGAGGCGATCGAGGCGCTCATCCCGGCGGCCCGGGATGCGGTGTTCGACATTTTCGCCAAGGAGCTTGCCAGCGCTTCGCTGCTCTACATAGGTGGCCCCCATTCTATGCCAGCGCGCTACACGCGCGTCCTGCGCCTCGTCCTCGATCCCGGCGAGCGCCGCCTCGCGCGCCTGGGCGTTGCAGCGGGGGGAGGCTGAGGTGTCCCCTGTCCGCGAAAGCAGATCGCGAGCAAAGCCGGGGCCGGCACTCTCGGACGAGGCGTTGGTGGAACTCGTCCAGCGCCAAACGTTTCGCTACTTTTGGGACGGCGCGCACCCGGCGAGCGGTCTGGCGCGCGACAGTTGCGGCGTGAACGCGGATCTGGAGAGCGACGTCGTAGCCGTCGGCGCCTCGGGATTCGGCCTAATGGCCATCGTTGTCGCTACTTCGAGGGGCTGGATCGCGCGCGAGGAAGCCTTGGCCCGTATCGCGCTGATGCTCGATCTGCTCGAGCGCGCCACGTGTTACCACGGCGTCTTTCCACATTTCTTGAATGGGCGCACGGGTGCGACCGTCCCCTTCTCGCGCAAGGATGACGGCGGCGACCTAGTTGAAACCGCTTGGCTATGTCAGGGCCTTCTGTGCGCCCGCCAGTATTTCGATCGTGACGGCGCCCAGGAGAGGCGCTTGCGCGAGCGTCTCTCGAATCTTTGGGTCGAAGTGGAGTGGAGCTGGCATTTGCGCGAGGGCGCTGGCGTGCTGACCTGGCACTGGAGCCCCAACAACGGCTTCAGCCTCGCTCACGAAATCCGTGGTTGGAACGAATGCTTGCTGACTTATGTGCTCGCCGCCGCGTCGCCCCGCTACGCAATCGACCCTTCGATCTATCGGCGCGGCTGGGTCGAAAGCCGAAGCTTCAACAACGGCCGTCGCTACTATGACATCGAGCTGCCGCTGGGTCCGGCCTTCGGCGGACCCTTGTTTTTCGCCCATTACTCCTTTTGCGGTCTGGACCCGCGCGGGCTCGTCGATGAATTCGCCGACTATTGGAATCAAAATGTCGCGCATGTCGAGATCAACATCGAGCACTGCCGACGCAATCGGGGCGGCCATCGCGGATTCGGCGAGGCGTGCTGGGGCCTCACCTCGAGCGACGATCCGGGAGGCTATCGGGAGCATTCGCCCGTCGAGGACAACGGCGTGATCGCGCCGACCGCCGCCCTCTCCAGTCTCCCTTATAAGCCTAAGGCTGCGCTCGCCGCGCTGCGCACTTTCTATGAAAGGCTCGGCGGCGAGCTTTGGGGTCGATATGGCTTTGCGGATGCGTTCCAGGAAAGCTCGGGCTGGGTCTCGAAGCTCTATATCGGAATCGACCAGGGTCCGATTGTCGCGATGATTGAAAATTACCGAACCGGTTTATTGTGGAGCCTGTTCATGAAGGATGCCGACGTCAAGGCGGGGCTTCGTCGTTTGGGCTTCACCAGCCCACACTTGCGATGAGCCGGCGCGGCGAGGAGAAAGCGATGACCGATCCTAATGGACTCCTGGACTGGTGCGCAGAGCAATATCGGTTTTCCGCCGAGGCGATGCTGCGCGCCGTTTCCGCGACCGGCATCGTCAAACATCGGCCGCAGCTTGGCCAGACCATTCGGCCGGCGCGCGGTTCGATCCTGGCCTCGCCCGAGATCGCCTCCTACGACCCGAATCCCGACTATTTTTTCCATTGGCTGCGCGACTCGGCCATCGTCGCCGACGCCCTGCGCGAGTTCATCGAGGATCAAGCTCTTCCCGCGTCTGCGGTCGATCATCTCGTCGACTTTGTCGATTTCAGCCTGGAGCTGTGCCGGCTCGACGGTCCCGCCTTCCTGCGGCGCGGCGATTTTCGCGGCGCGATCGATCCGGCCTTTCTCAAGAACGTGCGCTCCGATGAAGAGATCGCGGCGATCACCGGCGATCGAGCGCTCGGCGAGGTCCGCTATAATGCGGACGGAGGCTTCGATCTGCTCAAATGGTCGCGCCCGCAAAACGACGGTCCTGCGCTACGGGCGCTTTCCGTGCTGCGCTTCTTCAGGATCGAAGCTTTTCGCCGACGCGGCGGAGAGCGGGCGGCGAAGCTGCTGGAGCGTGACCTCGATTACACCTGCTCGCATTGGCGGGAGCCCTGCTACGATCTTTGGGAAGAGGTCTCGGGACGGCATTATTATACGCGGCTCGTTCAATATGCGGCGCTCGCCGAGGGGGCGCCATTCATGGCTGCGCGCGGCGACGTCGCTCGCGTGGAGGCGTGTCGGCGCGCGGCGGAGGAACTCTTTCCCTGTCTCGACGACCATTTCGATCCTGGCGACGGCGTCTATCTCAGCCGCCTGCCGGAAGCGCCGGAGCCGCCTAGCGCCGCGCCCGCGAGGCGACTGGATATCGCGACGGCGCTCGCCGTGATCCATACGAACAGGACCAGCGGCCCCCACAGCGTCGTCGATCCGAAAATGCTGGCGACGATGGCGCGCATCGAACAGCTGTTCGCAAAGGACTATCGCATCAACCGCGAGCGCCCCTCTTTCTGCGCCCCCGCGCTTGGTCGCTATGCCGGCGACGTCTACTACAGCGGCGGCGCCTACTATTTTTCGACGCTCGGGGCCGCTCAATTTTATTTCCTGTTGGCGGAGGCCGCCGCGCAGGGGCGCGAAATTTCGGCGGCTTTGGAAAACCGGGACGCTCTGGCCGCCCTTCTTGGCGAAGCGCCGGCGCAGGGCGCGCTCGCGGCGCTGGACCGGAAGAGATTGGCGAGAGCGGCGTTCGCTCGCGGGGATATGTTTTTGGCGATGGTCCGCCGGCACACGCCGGATTCGCGTGAAATGTCAGAACAATTCGACCAAAACGACGGGTCGCAGACCTCAGCCAAAAATCTCGCCTGGAGCTACGCCTGCTTCGTCACCGCGGTTGCGACGCGCGCGCGGGCGCTTCGCGTGCTGGGCGATTGATCGCGCTCGCCGCTGCGAAAGGGAGGGACCGCTCATGATCTCAAGAGACCGGGCAGCCTCAACTCAGCGCTAAATTGACGCATGCCGATTGCTTTTTTCTCGATCGTCAATAATTGCGCTTTGAACGCCCAGGCGCGGGAGAGCGCGGGCATCCGAGCTGCGACCGAGGAAGTCAGGCGCGATGTCATCCGGCAGTCGTATGAAGGGTATTCCCTTCGAAGTCGGCGCGCTGATGGAGCGGGCGTCCGGGATGATGGCAGGCTTGTAGGAGAAGCGGTTATGACGACACCGGAAAATGTCTCCGTGGCGCGCGAGGCGGTCGGCGTGTTTGGCGATTCCGCCGCCATGGACGGCGCGATCGACGAGTTGCTCATTTCTGGCTTCGATCACAGCGACCTGAGCCTCCTCGCGGCGGCGGAGACTGTCGAAGGGAAGCTTGGCCATAAATACAAGAAGGTCGAAGAGGTCGAAGACGACCCCGCCGCTCCCCGCACCTATTACGTGTCGCAGGAGGCCATCGAGGGGGTCAAAGCGGCTCTCGTCGGCGGTCTCGTCTTTTTGGGCGCTGTCGGCGCGATCGGCGCCATCGTCGCTTCGGGCGGCACATTGGCGGCGGCGGTCACGGGGGCCGCGCTGGGCGCGGGAACATGGGGAGTCTTCGGCGAGGTGCTCGCGAAGCTCGTCGGCGGCGAGCATGCGGATTACATCCAGGAACAGCTGGCGCATGGCGGGCTGCTACTGTGGGTGCGCTGCTCCGATCCACAGCTAGAAAAGCGCGCGATCGAAATCTTAACCAGGCACTCGGGGCGCGACGTGCACGTGCATCAGCTTCCACTGGCGGCATAGCGCCCCAGCATGATCGGGACGACAAGCGTCAGTGCGGCGCGTTTTCGGCGAGCCGGGCGACCCGGCTCGCCTGGGGGCCTTTTTCGCCTTCTTCTTCCGTGAAAGTGACGCGTTCGCCAATCTTCAAGCCATCGAAGCCAGGCTCGGCGACGCTGTTGCGATGGAAAAAAATTTCCCGCCCGTCGGTGCTCTCGAGGAAGCCGTAACCGTCTTCGAGCATCAACTTTCTGATCACCCCCTCCGCCGCTTCCGCATGGTGCTTCACCTTGCCGCGCATGCGCCGCACCTGGTCTTGCAGCTGCCGGCCGGCGCGGTTGAACGCGTCGTTGAGGGCAAAGTCAAAATCCTGAAAGCGTTCATCTTGATGAGGCGTGTGCTCGACCGCGACTTCCCGCTCGTCTGGAAGGCTCAAATGTATCTTGACCTCGTATGGATCGCCAGTGTGGCGATGACCGCTCGGTCCTTTGATCGTGACGCGGCACCCGGTGACGCGCCCATAGCGCTCCTCGAGCCGCGCGAGATGATGCGCAACCTTGTCGTGAATCTCCGGCGAAGCCTCGATTCCGTGGAAGTCTATGTGCGGGACCGTTTCCATGGTTTCGTTCCCTCCCAGACGTTGTGGGCCGCTCGGCAAGCTCGATGAATTTCAAACCTCGGGAATTGCGCTTTGAAGGAGAGAGCACGACATTATCTTTATCAGCCTCACAAGAAAGGCATGCGGCGAAGAACGCGACAAGGGTGAGATTCGGGCGATGGCGGGAAATTTCAAGAGCGTCGAGGTCGCGATTGGAGCGCGGGAGCTCGAGGGAATCTTAAATCTCCCGCAAGCGCCGATGGGGCTCATAGTCTTTGCGCATGGAAGCGGCTCGTCGCGCTTTAGTCCGCGCAATAACTTTGTCGCGGAGAGGCTCGTGGGTTGCGGCTTTGCGACCCTTCTGCTCGACCTGCTCACCGACGAAGAGGCCAGGGATCGGCGCAACGTCTTTGACATCGAGCTGCTCGGCGCCCGCGTCGACGACGCCATGGCCTGGGCCGCGCAGGCGTCGGATTTTCGAGATCTGCCGATCGGCCTCTTCGGCGCGAGCACGGGGGCTGCAGCCGCGCTGGTTGCGGCGGCGCAAGCGCCCGAGCGGGTCGCGGCCGTCGTCTCGCGCGGAGGACGACCCGATCTTGCGGGCGCCGCGCTGCGTCTTGTGCGAGCGCCGACGCTGCTTATCGTAGGCGGCGCCGATTACGAGGTGCTTGAGCTCAACCGGGAGGCGCTGCGCCAGCTTTGCTGCGAGGCTCGCCTCGACGTGGTTCCGGGCGCTACCCATCTTTTCGAGGAACCCGGGACTCTGGACCAGGTGGTCGCTCACGCTTCCGATTGGTTCGTCGGTCATGTTCCGCAGAAGCGAAAACCGCAGGGATGAGGGAGAGCTGGGCTGAAGGTTTGGAGGGTCCATGTCCTTTCACGACAGGGCTGAAGCCGGAAGGAAGCTGGCGGCGCGGCTTCTTAAATACAAAGGGGAAGAAGTTGTGGTGTTCGCTCTGCCGCGCGGCGGCGCGCCTGTAGCGGCGCCAATCGCGATGGCGCTCGCTGCGCCGCTCGACTTGGTTCTCGTCCGCAAGATCGGCGTCCCCTTCCAACCGGAGCTCGCGATGGGCGCGGTCGCGGACGGCGGCGAGCCGCTGACGGTCCGCAACGAGGACGTGATCCAGATGAGCCGAGTCAGCGAGGAGGAGTTTGAAGCCGTTCGGAGCCGCGAGCTCGGTGAG
>DASPSI010000163.1:0-24557 GCA_035624015.1 Methylocystis sp. | reverse complement strand
AGGCCGGACCCAAGCTAACGCTTGGCCGAGCTAATCGTTCCGCTTCGGCCCCGTGAGAGGCGTTGCGAACGCGGGCCAAGGTAAACGCTCTCGTCGGGCTCGCCACGGCGACCCATTCAGAGGCGTCCACAAAAATCATTTGAAATCAGCATATTGACAGTGCCGAGCATTCGAAGGCGAATTTGAACGCCGATTGGCCGATTCACGATCCAGCCCACAAATTGCCGGTTGAGGGCGCTCACGGCGGCAGCCGCGTCGCGCCAGCGGCGCCCTCATCCGCGCCGACAAGATATTCCCGAACGAGCATCCGCGCCCGCCGCAGGCGCGCCTTGGCTGAAGCGACAGTAATGTCGAGCCTTTCGCAAATCTCGCCGATGGTCAGCTCCTCGAAGTCGCGCAGCAGGATCATTTCCAGATAGTGCGCCGGCAAAGACTCCAGCGCGAAGACCAGCTCCGTCCGCAGCTCCTCTGACGCCCTCGCGGGGAGCCGCGATTCGATCTGGTCTTCGATCAGTTCCGCCTGCGCGAACATCTTGCGCGACAAACGCCGGCACTCGCGCCGCACGATGGCGAACAGCCAGCCCGCAAAGGAGGCCGCAGTCTTCAGCGAGCCAAGGCGGCGGGCGACGATGAACAGCGCCTCCTGCACGGCGTCGTCGATCTCGCTCGTCACGCAATGACGCAACGCGTAGCGGCGAGCGTCGGATCGACACTCGGCCAGCAGCCGATCCAGCGCCGCGGCGTCGCCGCCCTTCGCGCGGAGAACGAGGTCGTGTCTGCCCGCCGCCATCGCCGCCATCGCCTCAGTGCTCCAGCTTGCGCCCGACCATGGCGCAGGCGGGGCAGAAGCCGAGCACGCCGGACATTGCCGCCATCGCGCCCATCGCGCCGACGGCCCAGCCCATGGGCGTGGCTCCGAAGTGGACGACCGCGGCGGCGATGAGGCCCACGCCCATCGCCCCTCTGATCGCGCGCTCCCAGCTCGGGACATTCTTGACGTAAAGCATCTTTTTCTCCTGATCTCGTATCGAGGGCTCCATCCCCCGCTGAACGAGAGGAGCGAAACCGGCAAAAGGATTCGCGAGGCCGAAAAATTTTGGACGGCTTGGCGTCCTTCGGCGCCGTCGCTCGCTCGACCAATCGCTGTCGTGGACCGAAGTCGATTCTGACGGCGTCCGACGAGCGCGGAGGTCTCCATGCTTTCATGACATCTGCGGCGGATAAGGTCGCGCCCGGGCCTACGGCGCACGCGGGTCACTGGTGCAAGGAGGCGATTTCCGCTCGACTTTCGGATGAGCCCGTCGTCATCGCCGCCCATGATCTCGTTCCATGATTTGCCGCATCGACCTGAGCGCCCTGTGGACGCTGACCTTGAGGGACGCGACGCTTTTTCCCGTCGCATAGGCCGCTTCCTCCAAGGAAAGACCTTCAATCTTGAGGAGCTCGACGGCCTGCCTTTGCCCGGGCGGCAGCGTCGCCAAAGCCTTGCGGAGCGCCTCGAGCTCGTCGCTCGTCTCATGCTTCGTTTTCGCATGAGCCGACGAAAAGGTTTCAGGCATTCTGTCGACGACGATCTCCCTCGCGTTTCGCGCGTAGCGGCTCCGCGCCGCGTCCGCCATGCGCCTTTTGGCGATCGTCAGCAGCCATGGCGTGAAGGGCCGGTTTCGATCGTAGGTGTGTCGAAACTTATGAAGCGACACCAAAATCTCCTGAACGATGTCTTCGTCGTCTGCGATGTTCGGCCACTTGAGATTGACGAGGCGGCGCAGCATCGGAACGAGCTCGGAAAGCAGCGTCGCATAAGCCAAGCGGTCGCCGTCCTGGGCGGACCGCATGAAGGCGCGCCAACGTTCGTCTTGCTCGACTCTCATGTGAGCGTGACTCTTATCCTTCATCGCGCGTCGTGGCGCCGCCAATCCATGGCGAGTCGTTAGCGCCGGCCGCTTTTGCGGAAGCTCAAGAGCCTCGCCATGATGGGGCTCCTTCAAGGACGGGCGCGCCGGGGCCTAACCCCGAGAAGACCGCGGAATGCGGCCAAGATCTGTGCGGCGGCGCACAGCCTGAGAGAGCTGCAGAATTGTCATATTATGTGATCATCGTTAGGGCTTGACGACAATCTGTACGAACCGCCAGGCGGCGACTTCTCATATTTGGATGTATAAAGGCGTGAAGCGCCGCCGTCGGCCTCGACTCCGCTTTCTTATTGGACAAAGTCAATCCGGGACCGAGCTCTGAAGTGAAGGGACCAAGATGGAAGGGAGACGCCGCAATCTCTCGCGTCGAGCTTTGGGGGCTGTCGCGCTCGGCGCCGGCTTTTCCGCTCTCTAGCGCTCGCCATCCGCTTCGACGTTCGACGCGCCGCCTGCTCTGCGCACCAACTCTTCCTAATTCGTTGAGCTTCGGCCTCTGGCGGCGGCCCCGCCGATCAAGCTCGAACGCATCGACGGCGAGTCGGTTTCGCTGAGCGAGCTGCTAGGAAGGGTCGTGCTAATGAGCCTTTGGGCGAGCTGGCGCCTGCCCTGCCAGCGGGAGCTTCCCATGTCGGAGCGCCTCGCAGGCATGCTCAAGCCAAGCGATTTAGAGATTGCCGCCGTGTCGGTCGATCGCGACGGAAAAGCAGCCGTCGAATCCCTCATGAAGAAATTCGGCGTCCGTCGGCTGCGCCCGTTCTTGGATCCCGACGGCCGCGTCGCGAAGCGCATCGATGACGACGCTTCGACGCCCTTCGTGCTTTACGGGATGCCGATTTCCTACATTCTCGATCGCGGCGGCCGGGCGGCGGGCTATGTCGCCGGCGAGATGGATTGGACTGACGATCAAGCGCTGGCGCTCTTGCGTCATTATGCTCTATCCCGTTGGCCGCCTTAGCGCGCCTTCCGCTCGCTACGAAATCGTGCGAGCGATAAGAAATCACGTAAGCTCAAAAAGCTGGAGCAAATTATGATCGCAAAAGCCTGTCAACTTTTGCCGAATTTGCTCGAATGAGCGGGCCGAACGGGCGGCGGCGTAACCTTTTCCGGCTTCCGCGCGAATAAAAGCCGTCGTTTTCGTGCAAGGATCGAGGCAATTTCTTGCAGCGTCGTCGCCATGCGCCTCGCCCCGTTGAGCGCGGGAGTAATGTTCTGTTTTGCGGAAGACGCCGCGAAGCAAGGCTCCTTGGGCAATGCGCCGCCGACCCTGCGCAAAACGGCGGCGGCGCTCTGACGGGGCCGCGACAAGCCCGAGCAGCGAACGCGGAGACTCGACCGCGCGGGCGACGCCGTGGGGGCTTCGCGCTCGTCACGGTGATCTGGGGTGTGAGCCTCATCGCGATCCTCATCGTCTCCTTCATGTCGGGAGCGAGGCTGCGACTCCAAGCGGCGTACAACATGGCTGGCGCCGCAAAGGCGGAATTCATCGCAAAGGCGGCGATCGACAATGAGGCCTTGTCGCTCTTGGCGACGCAAGGTGAAGGTCCGCGCTCCGCTCAAAGCGTTCAAGCGCAATCCATCGTTGCGCGCGCCGCTGGTGTCGGGCGCCTCCCGAGGACCGCGCACGCCGGCCAGCCGCGGCTTTGCGTGATAGACGGCGTAGCCGTCGCGATCGCGGTCGAGGACGAGGGGGGGAAGGTCGACCTGAACCGCGCGTCGCAGGAACTGCTGACGGCGATGCTCAAAGGCTTCGGCGTCGCGAAGAAGGAAGCCGATTTTCTCGCGAGAGCGATCGTCGACTTCCGATCGACGCGTTCTGAGCCCGGCCAGGCCGGCGCGGGCGCTTCGCCTCCGGAGAAGCCTGCGCTTTTTCAAACCGTCTTCGAGCTCGATCAGGTGGCGGGAGTGGAAGCGGCGCTCTTTCGCGAGCTCCTGCCTTATGTGACAGTCCATTCGCGCCATCCTGGCCTCGATCCGGAGAGTGCGCCGCCGGCGCTGTTCGCGGCCCTCGTCGGCCTGCCGGCGGAGCAGGTTCGCGCGCTGGAGCAGGCGCCATATCCGAATGCGATCGATCGCGCCGATCCTAAATTTCCGAGCGCGTTCAAGCAGCCGGGCGATGGCGGCGCGCTGCTCGTCCATGCCGAGGCGCGCCTTTCGAGCGGCCAGACAAGCGTTCTGGAAGCGGTGCTCGATCTCCGCAGCGCGGGCTTGGAGGGTGGGAGCGCGGGGCAGCCCTTCGCCATTCGCGAGCTGCGGCGGAGCGTCGCATCCCGCTACGCCGCGGCCCTACACGCGGCGCTCACGAGCGCCTGGACGCCGCCAAATTGCTGAGCATTGGCGGCGTCAGACCGCGGCGGCTCAGCGAGAAGAATTTTTTCAGCCGTAAACTTAGGTGTAACCTTTTCCGCCTGGGGGAGGAATTGGACGTGTGCGGCGTCGAAGGGCCCGAACGAAGTTCGAGCGAGACAGGCTGGGGGAGCTGAACCGCGAAATCGATTGCATGCCGAGAAGCTTTCACGCCCGCGACCTCAGTCGGCGCGCGGCGAGGGTTAGACTGCGCCCAACCAGAGAGCGGCGCTCTGGAAGAGGCGGGATCACGCCTCGGGCGGCGATGGCGATGAACGGAACATTCTTTGTTACCGTTTGTCGGGCGAGAGCATAAGCAGCTCCGAATTGCGGTTCATCCGCCAAGAGCAAAAGCTGAGGACAGGCTGAGGCCGCCATGTCTTAGAATAAAAATACGCCTTTCGCCAGGAGCAGCCATGTTCCGGGGACGATTGGTATTTGTGTTCGAGCAAAGTAGCGTATAGTAGTTACGCAATTGCATTATTATGAATAATAACTACCTTAATTATGATATAATTGCTAATTAATAGTGTATATACGAGACCGTAATTACCTAGAGTTGCTATTTTATTGTAGATTGTTATTGACAATGTGGGTGTGGTGCGCTATGCAACGCCGGGCTTTGCTTGAATAGGGGGAGAGTATGGATAGAAGAGATGTTCTCAAATTCGGGTTGGCGACGGCTGGGAGCGGCTTGGCCGCGCGCGTCGCCACCGCCCAGGTTCCGCAGAGTGGTCTGTTGTTTCCGGACGGCTATCAGGCGCCGGGCTACGCCGCTCTGCCGAGCCCGCTCGCCAGGCCTTTCGTCGCGCCGCTCTATATTCCGCCGGCGATCAATCCTGTGCCGGCGAGCGCCTTAAATCCGCCGCCAGATCCCGCGCGGCATCAGCGCTACAATGAATTTCCGCCGCAGAAATTCTACATACAAACTCTCAACGAATTCAAATGGGTCTATCATCCGGATCCGCCCTATGGAAACGGTTCCTGGTCTTGGGGCTTCGACGGCCAAACGCCCGGCCCGACCTTCCATGCGAAATATGGCGAGCCGATCTTGGTCCGACGCATCAATAATCTGCCGCCCGTGGGCGTGGCCAAAGTCTCCTGGGCGCTACCCTCCAGCACGATCCACGTGCACAACGGCCATCAGGCCTCGGAGAGCGACGGCAATCCCGTCGACTTCACCTTCCCGGGCGAGTTCTGGGATCATCATTATCCCAATTTCCCAGCAGGCTTCGATCCTCGCGAGAAGCTCAGCACGCTTTGGTACCACGATCACCGCCTGGACTTCACGGCGACCAACGTTTACGCCGGCTTGGCGGGCTTCTACCTGCTGTTCGACGATCTCGACAGCAACAATGAGAACGACCCGAACCCCAACGCTTTCCGGCTGCCGAGCGGACAGTTCGATATTCCGCTCCTGATTCATGACGTCCGGTTCGATCAGAACGGGGTCCCTGCTTGGGACTTCACTGGAGCGCTCCCGCAGCCGTCGTCAACGGAGGTGGGCGGCTTCCTCAGCGGAGCGCCCTACACCAACCATGGCATGTTGGGCGATCGCTTCACCGTCAATCGCACCATCCTGCCCTATTTGCAGGTGCAGCGGCGCAAATACCGCTTCCGCCTGCTCAATGGCGGACCGTCGCGACTCCTTCGATTGACTCTCGCAACGGCGAGCAGCGACGCCGTGCCCTTCGTGGTGATTTCCAACGACGGCGACATGCTGCCGGAGCCGCTCGTCGTCGATACGGTCGACGCCTGGCCGGCCAACCGGTATGACATTATCGTCGACTTCTCCCAGTTCAACAACGGCGATTACATCTACCTAACCAACTGGCTGGAGCCCCGTCCGGACGGCGCGGGTTTCTCCGGCAAGCTGCTCGCCACGGGCGATCAGATCATGCGCTTCGACGTGGTCGGAGGTCCGGTTCAGGATCCGAGCCAGATTCCCGATCAATTGCGCGAGCTGCCGCCGATCGACTTCTCGCAGGTCAAGCGGCGCCGCACCTTCGTGTTCGACTATGACAACGGTCTTTGGACCATCAACGGCCAGCTGATGGACCCGAACCGCATCGACGTGGGCATCGAGCAGGGCAGCGCCGAAATCTGGACGTTCCGCAACGACGGCAACAACTGGGCGCACCCCATCCATTCTCACTTCGAAGAGTTCCAGATCATCGAGATTAACGGCAAGCCGGTGAAGCCCGGCACGCTGCTGAAATCGCGCAAAGACGTCGTGCAGCTCGGACCGGGCGACGAAATCAAAATCTATGGGCACTGGCGCGACTTCCTCGGCAAATACGTTCTGCACTGCCACAACGTCGTCCACGAGGACCACGCGATGATGTTGCGCTGGGACATCGTGCCGCCGGGCCAGGGCTTCTGACGGCGGACGCCTCCGAGGCGAAGAAGTTTAAAGGGACGGCCCGCGCGAATGCTCATTCGCGCGGGAGACGAAGAAAACAAGCGGACGCGCTGCTCGCCGGAAGCGAGAGACGCGACCGCGTGGGGACTTAATTCGAGTGGGAGATAGACAATGAACGAGAGACGGAAGTTTCTCGCCGGGCTTTCTGTTGCGCTGCCGGCGATCGCCGTCGGCGCGCATGAAGCGAAGGGCGAAATTTCGAAGGGCCACGGCGAAGGCCACCAGATGGTCGATCGGTCCCGGCTTATGGGCAAGAGTCAGTTCCCTGAAGCCGAGGTCGAGACTCACGAGGGCGCGAAGCTGAAGCTTTATGCCGACCTCGTGCGCGGCAAGGTCGTGGTGTTCAACTTCATGACCATCGCCAACGAAGCGCAGCTTCCGCTTACCGCCAAGCTCGCCGAGGTCGCGAAGCTCCTCGGCGACCGCATGGAGAAGGAGGCGCGCATTCTTTCGGTCACGGGCGACCCGGAAAACGACACCGCGGAGCGGCTGCGCGCGTTCGCGCAGAAGTTCGAGGCGCCCGAGGGTTGGTATTTCCTGCGCGCGACGCCTGAAGACAACGCGCAGCTCGCCGCGCGCTTCTATCGTCACGGCCGCGACACGCGCCGCGCCGCGACGCTCGACATTGTGCAATATGGCAATGACGCCGTAGGACTCTGGGGCGCCTTCCCTTCGAGTGTGACCGCTGAAGACGCAGCCTCTCGCGTCAAGAGCGTCATGAACGGCAAGCAGCCCACTGGCGAGCTCGTTCAGGCCGGGCCGCGCATCCTCGGCGCCGCTGGTCCTTCGTTCAACAACCGCGCCCTCTGAACCCATCGGAGCAACGTCATGAAGCGCATGTCTTTACGCACGCTGACGATGGCCTCGACGGCGATCGTCCTCACCTCGGCCATTGGCGCGGCTTTCGCGCAAGTGCCGCCGCCGCCGGCCACTCGCACCCCGCAGCCGTGGCCGGGCACGGCGGGCTATACCTATGTGACGTCGCCTGACGGGCTGACGACGACGGTCACGACGCCGCAAGGAAACTTTCCCTCGTCCGATCCCTGGGTCAATCCGACCAACCTGCTGCCGACGGTCTATGACAACGTGAAGCTGGCCAATGGCCAGCCGTTGCTGAACTCCCTGTCGTCGACGCCGCAGCAACCCTATAATTTGCATCCAGATCCGGTCATCGCGACAATCGACAAAACCTCGCCGACGGACGACCTTGCGGCGATCTTCGCCTCCTGGCGCGCGCCAAACGGCGATGGCTCGGGCTTTTCCTATTCACCCGCCAAATTCAATCCGGCCGACGTGCAGCGCGCGCTCGACATTCTCGAGGGCAATCCGGTGCCGAACCGCGTCTACAGCGGCATCCCGATGATCCATTACAACGGCCCCAACAAGGAGAAGGCGGTTACGCCCACTTACGACGGGAACGGCAATGTCACCGGAGGCAACGTCACGATCCATCAGGTGTGGTTCGATACGCATATCGAATCCGACACCGCCTTCATCGATCCGACGCCGGTTCTCAACGCACCCTTCACGATCACCTATGTCATAGACGTGCTGAACAAGGGCAAGGACGACTTCGCGCCGATGCAGATGTACCTCGATCCGACCGCGGTCGCCGGCAAGTCGATCCCGCTCGTGACGATGGACATGACCTTCTTCCCGATGGAGGAGGGAACGCGCACGACCTATCAGATCGCGCTCGCGCCGGGCCAAAACTACAATCTGACCTACCATTGGGGTTGGCGCCGCCATCCCCCCCGCGTGGCGGTGACGGAGAACGCTGTCAAAGCCGTGATGGGCCAAACCACTTGGCAGTGGGAGATCAACACCTTCGGGGCGAATCCGCGCGCGAGCCAGGCCGCTACGGAGGCCGCGATCGCCAAGATCAGCGATCTCGCGCCCTCCAAGCGCATGTGGGTGGCGTTCCGCAGCCTTCAGCAAAACGGCTTCAATCCGGCGGTGATCGCGCAGGCCGAGCGCGCGTTCCAGCAATGGGGCCAGCGCAACGAGCTGCCGGACGGCGTGACGGCCGATCCCACCGCCGACATCACGCTGTTCTATGCCGACAACACGATCTACGGCCACATGAACGGCTATGTCGTCAGTCCGAATGCGCAGGCGGTGCTCGACAAATGGCACACGCGGGGGACGACGGTGACGATCAAGCTGCTCAACGGCGACTATTTCGAGCACGGCTTTGTCAGCGTCGACTTCGGCGGCCTGCGTGGCTGGGAGAACACCTTCCAGAACACGCTGCCGGTCGGCGGCGACGGCGCCTTCTTCACCTTCGGCCGCGCCTATTGGGAGATGAACACGCCGACGCCGATCATCGTGCCGCCGGCGACGCCGGCCTCGACGACGAGCTCGACGCCGCCAACCATGACGCCGCCGCCGGTCAGTCCCGAAATCTACAAGCACCAGATCTTCTGGCAGGACGAGCTCGATCCCACCGGAAAATCGTTGCCGCAGCATTATCCCGCGCCGACGCTGCCGACGCCGTCGGAAACGCTCGGCGTGCACACTCTCGTGCTCAATCTGAACTACGAGCCTTCGTTGCGGCTGCGGCTCTATCAGTTCGATCCGCTGCACCATGAGCAAGCCATCTGGTCGGTGCACTAGATCGGCCGCAAAGCCGCCGCCGGCCTCGCTCGACGGCGGCCTTGCCTTTTTGAGAGGAGCCCACAGAGGTGCGTTTCCCTCCATGCCGCGTCACGCGACTCTGTCTGCTTCTGGCGCTCGCGGTCGCTAGCGCGGCGCCGGGCGCGGCGCAGCAATCTGGCGCCCTCCGCCGGCTGGCGAATTATGAAGCGCCGCCAGTGACGCTGACCGATAGCGCCAACGGACGGGTGCGGCTGGACGCGCTGCTGGCCGAGGATCGTCCGGTCATCCTCCAGTTCATCTTCACGAGCTGCACGACGATCTGCGGCGTTCTGACCTCGACCGTTCTGGCGGCGCAACCTGAATTGACCGCGCTACGCGGCGACTACGCCGTGCTGTCGATCTCGATCGACCCCGAATACGACACGCCCGAGCGGCTGCGCGAATACGCCGAATATTTTCCCCCGGACTCGCACTGGCGGCTGCTGACAGGACGTCGTGACGACATCGCCCGCGTGTTGAAAGCCTTCGACGCGCAATTTTCCGACGGCACGAAGATGAGCCATCAGGCATACACGTTCTTGCGCGCAGCGCCGGGACGGCCCTGGCTGCGGCTCGAGGGCCTTATCGGCTGCAAGGAGCTCGTGGCGCAGTACAAGGGACTTTTGAGTGACGCCTCGCATGTGGATTAGAGCCGCCGCGGCGTTGCGCGGATTGCTTGCGCTTGTGGCGCTCGGCGTAGCGCCCGCCCCGTCGCAGAGCGCGCCCGACGCCGAGCTCGGCAAGCGCCTCTACTTGACGGGCACGCGCGCGGACGGGGCCATGGCCGCCGCCAAGGCCGAGGGCGACGTTCCCCTAGGCGGGCCTCGCGTCGCCTGCGCCGCTTGCCATCGCCCGAGTGGCTTCGGCTCGAGCGAAGGCGGCTACTTCACGCCGCCGATCACCGGCCCGATCCTGTTCAGCGAGCGCCGGCTCGATCGCGCCCGCTTCATGATGAACCGCTTCGGGCAGGCGCAATCGAGCCGGCTTCACGCCCGGCTGGTTCAGCCGCACATGCGTCCGGCCTACACGACCGAAACGCTGGCGCGCGCGCTGCGCGAAGGCGTGGACGCCGGTGGGCAAACGCTCGATGCGGCGATGCCGCGCTACGACCTGACGGACGCGGATGTCGCCGATCTGACCTCTTATCTGCATTCCCTCTCGGCGACGCCCGACCCTGGCGTCTCGGCGCAGGAAATTCATCTCGCGACCGTGATCGGTCCCGAGGTTCCCGCCTCGCAGCGCGCCGCCATGCTGGCGACGCTGCAAGCCTATGTCGACTGGATCAACAAGGGCGTCGCTGGCGAGGCGAGCCGCCCGGGCTTCTCTCCCTATCATCGCAACGACGTCGCCGGCGCCGAGCGCCGCTGGCGTTTGCACCTGTGGGAGTTGCATGGTTCGCCGGAAGGCTGGTCCGCGCAACTGGAGGATTATTACAGGCGGGAGCCCGTCTTCGCGCTCGTTTCGGGATTGGCTAAGGGATCGTGGCGACCGATCGCGGACTTCTGCGACGTCAATCGATTGCCGTCGCTCTTTCCGATCACCGATCAACCGGCGATCGAGAGAGCGGGCTCAGGATACACCTTCTATTTCTCGAAAGGCGCGCGGCTGGAGGCGGAGGGGCTCGCGGCCTTTCTCGCCTCTCAATCGCCGCCGGTTCGATTGGCGCTGCAGATCGTCGGCGAGAGCGGCGAAGCAGCGAAGGCCGCGGACGACTTTGGACGCGCCCTGCGCGCAAAGGCGCCGGGCGTCACGCTCATTGACGCGCCCTGGCGGCGTGGCGAGGTCGACATTTCCGCAGCAGGCGGGACGCTCGACGCGATCGTGATCTGGCCGGGCGAGGCGGAAGACGAGGCGCTGTCCTCCCTGATCGAGGGCCTCCCAGAAAAAGTCCCGGTCCTGTTGCCCTCGGACCGCACCCCGATGGCCATGCATCGCCTTTCAAGGGAAAGCGCTTCGCGCGTGCTTCTTGCGGATCCTTATGAGCTTCCCGGCGCCGTGCATCCCCTCGCTTTCCGCGTGCGCGCGTGGATGCGCTCTCGCGGGCTCGACATCAACGAGCCTCGACTGCAATTCCAAACCTATTATGCGGCCAGTCTCCTCGATGCGGCCCTTTCGCGCCTCATCGCTGACTTTTATCGCGACTATCTCGTCGAGGCGGTCGAAAGCGAAGCGGAGGGCGATCTCAACCCGGGCGTCTATCCGTCGCTGGTCCTAGGACCCGGCCAGCGTTTCGCGTCAAAAGGACTTTTCGTCGTTCGCGTGGACGAAACGGCGCCGGACGGGATAACGGCTGCGAGCGACTGGATCACGCCGTAGGTCGCCGCGACGGCAAGGGCCAGGCGCGACGTTAGGCGGCTATCGGCCCGCGGCGCGACCGGACCTTTGACTTGGCCTTGGGGAACACGCTAGTCGTGGCTGACCATCAGAACCTGGTCGTGTCCCTGGTCCCGTCAGCCGATGAGAGCCGCGCTCAGATGAAAGCCGAACGAGAGGAGCGATGGCGCGCGTTCATGCGCTCCGCGCAGGATGGCGATCGCGTCGCTTATGCGCAGCTTTTGTCCGAGCTCGTCCCGATGCTGCGGCGATTGGTCAATCTCAAATGGCCGAACACGCAAGAGGACGAAGACATCGTGCAGGAGATTTTGGTGTCGCTTCACACCGTCCGGCACACTTATGATCGCGAACGCCCCTTTACGCCCTGGATGCTGACGATTGCTAAAAGACGGATGGCGGACGCCGCCCGTCGACGATATGCTCGAAGCGCCAATGAAATCACTGTGCAGGAGCCGCCTGAAACCTTTTCCCCCGTCCAAACGAAGACAGAACAAGACGCGAGCGACGATCAGGAAGCTCTTCGCAAGGCTTTGAATGCGCTGCCCGCAGGCCAGCGCCAAGCCGTGGAGCTTCTCAAAATCGAAGGTCTTTCGTTAGAAGAAGCGGCTTACGCGACAGGAAAGAGCGTAGGATCGCTGAAAGTGAGCGTTCACAGAGCGCTTAGGTCGATGCGGCAAAGCTTGGGGCGAGAGAATTAAGGCCGATGGAAACGGACGAACTCATCCGCAGACTGAGTGAAGATTGCGCTCCCGTGCGGCCGTTCACGCATCCCGTCTGGCGCGCGAGCCTCTGGTTCATGCTGTCGCTCGTTTACGTGGCCATGGTGGTGCTCGCCATGGGCTTGCGGCCCGACATCGCCGCCAGGCTTCGCGACTGGCGTTTCGTCCTTGAGCTGGCGGCGGCTTTGCTCACGAGCATGATGGCCGCGGCGGCGGCCTTATGCGCCGGATGCCCCGGACGGCCTTGGTGGGAACGCCTCGCGCCGCTGCCCTTTCTGGCGTTCTGGCTGGGCCTTCTCGGCGAAGGTTGCTGGCGCGATTATCTCGCAGCAGGCGCACGGGGGCTGGCCATAAGACAGGACGCGATGTGCCTGCCGGTGATCGCGATGACGAGCGTCGTTCCGGCTGTTGCGATCTTTGTTCTCATCCGGCGCGGCGCTCCGCTGGCGCCTTTCGCCATCACGGGCTGTGCTGCTCTGGCGGCGGCGGCGTTATCGGCTGCGGCGCTTCGACTATTTCATGACCAAGACTCGAGCGTGACGGTTCTCGTTTGGCAATTCGGCTCCGTTGCGCTCTTGACGGGGCTCGAAGCGATGTTCGGCCGCTCGGTCATCCGCTGGAGAAACCGCGAGGAAACGCTCGCCGCGATAGAGCGGGCCGCGCGTTGAGGCGCGGAAGGGCCCGAAGAGCCCTCCCGCGCCGCAGCGTCACATCTTCGGAGACTGGTCGCGAGAGAGCTCATTTTGCGCATCGACGACAAGGCCGTCTCCGGCGCCGACGATCTCATTCGCTCCTTGAGCGCGGACGTCATCGGACGCGCCGTCGCGTTCGACGTCTTGCGGCGCTCCGAGTTGTGACGGTTTTGGCTTGGGCCGAACGAACGCTGCGCAGCGTGATCGGACTTGAAGACTCGCATTCTGGCGCCGAGCTTGATGACGTCTCTCGCCACCCTAGCTCGCAAATGATGTCCCGGCCCGGCGCGGAGCGATGGCATGACCCTTCCCACCTCGGACGTTGCGCTCGACGAGCGCTGCATCAACGCTCTTCGCTTTCTTGCTGTGGACATGGTGCAGAAAGCCGAAAGCGGGCATCCAGGACTGCCGCTCGGCGCGGCGCCCCTGGCCTATGTGCTCTGGTCCCGCTTTCTCAAGCACAACCCCAAAAACCCGAAATGGGACGACCGCGATCGCTTCGTGCTGTCCGCGGGACACGGCTCCGCCTTGCTTTATGCGTTGCTGCATCTTTCCGGCTACGACCTGCCGCTCGACGAGATCAAGCGGTTCCGGCAATGGGAGAGCAGAACGCCCGGGCATCCCGAACGCGGCCTGACGCCCGGCGTCGAAATCACGACCGGGCCTCTCGGCCAAGGCTTCGCCAACGCAGTCGGCTTCGCCATTGCGGAGAGCCATCTGGCGGCGACGTTCAACCGTCCCGGTTTCGACGTCATAAATCATCGCACCTATGCGATCATGAGCGATGGTGACATGATGGAGGGCGTCGCCTCGGAGGCCGCCTCGCTGGCCGGGCACCTCCGCCTCGGCAAGCTGATCTGTCTTTATGACGACAACCACGTCACGCTTTCCGCCGGAACCGAGGTGGCTTTCACAGAAAATTGCGGCGCGCGCTTCGGCGCCTACGGCTGGCATGTGCAGAGGGTCGACGACGGCAACGATCTCGCCGCGCTCGACGCCGCGCTGCGCGCCGCGCTGGGCGAGACCGGGCGCCCGTCCTTGATCCTCGTGCGCACGCATCTCGGCTACGGCTCGCCGCACAAGCAGGACACTTTCGAGGCGCATGGCTCCCCCTTGGGCGAGGAAGAGGTCCGGCTGACGAAGCAGAATCTCGGCTGGCCGATCGAGCCGACTTTCCTCGTTCCGGACGACGTTGCAAGCCACATGCGCCAAGCGATCGAGCGCGGAAAAACTCTCGAAGCCGAGTGGACACAAAAGCGGGAAGCCTACGAAAAGCGGTATGTCGACCTCGAAAAGTCTTTGCGGCTGGCCTTGCGCGGCGAGCTCCCCGAGGGCTGGGACAGCGACATTCCCGCATTTCCACCCGACGCCAAAGGCGAAGCGACGCGCGTCGCCGCCGGCAAGGTCATGAACGCGATCGCCCCGAGGCTGCCGTCGCTGATCGGCGGCTCGGCGGATCTCAATCCCTCGACCTTCACCGCCCTCAAGGGGGTGGGCGACTTCGAGCCGCCGCAGGCCGAGCCGCCGGCGCGCGGCGGCGACGGCGTTTGGAGCTACGCCGGACGCAACATGTGGTTCGGCGTGCGCGAGCACGCGATGGGCGCTGTGCTTAACGGCCTCGCGGCGCATGGCGGCGCGCTGCCCTTCGGCGCGACGTTTCTGGTCTTCTCCGACTATATGCGCCCGCCGATCCGGCTCGCCTCGCTGATGCGGCTGCGTATCGTCTATGTCTTCACGCATGACAGCGTGGCGCTCGGCGAAGACGGGCCCACGCATCAGCCGATCGAGCAGCTCGCGAGCCTGCGCGCCATTCCCGGCCTCACTGTCATCAGGCCAGCCGACGCCAATGAAGCGGCGGAGGCTTGGCGCGTCGCCGTCGCCTCTGAAAATCGGCCCGTGGCGCTGGCGCTCTCGCGCCAAAAAGTTCCGACGCTCGACCGCAGCCGATATGCGCCCGCCGACGGACTGCGCCGCGGCGCCTATGTTCTCGCCGATGCGCCGAGCCGCGGGATTGATGCGGTGCTGATTGCTTCGGGGAGCGAGGTCGGTCTGATCCTCGAAGCGCAGAAGAAGCTCCACGAACGAGGCGTCCGCGCGCGCGTGGTGTCCATGCCGAGCTGGGAGCTGTTCGAAGCGCAACCGAAAGCCTATCGCGACGAAGTTCTCCCGCGCGAGACGCGGGCGCGGCTTGCGGTCGAAGCTGGTTCACCGCAAGGCTGGAGCCGCTATGTCGGCGATCATGGCGAGGTGCTGGGCTTAGACCATTTCGGCGCGTCGGCGCCGGGCGAGGTCGCGCTGCGAGAGTTCGGCTTCACGGTGGAGAACGTCTGCGAGCGCGTCGAGGCCTTGCTTTGAGTTCGCAGCTGGCCGCGGTCGCCATCAGCGCCATATGAGCCCCCACACATAGATCTTCGAGGGCCGCGCTATGGGTAGACTGAACGAGCTTGGCGCTTGCGGCCAGTCCGTCTGGGTCGATTTCCTCAAGCGCAGCTTCGTCGAAGGCGGCGGGCTGCGCAGGCTGATCGAACGCGACGGGTTGAAGGGCGCGACGTCCAATCCGTCGATCTTCGAGAAAGCGATCGGCGAGAGCGACGAATATGACGCGGCGCTGAAAAAGCTCGAGGCGCAAGGCGATCACAGCGTTTCGGAATGTTACGAGACGCTGGCGTTCGACGACATCCGCGACGCGGCCGACGCGCTCCGCCCCATCTATGATCGCACGCAAGGCGCCGACGGGTTCATCAGCCTGGAGTGCTCGCCCTATCTCGCAAACGACACGGAGGCCACGATCGCGGAAGCGCTTCAACTTTGGCGAGAAGTCGCCCGGCCGAATCTGATGGTGAAGGTCCCCGCGACGCAAGCGGGCTTGCCGGCGATCCGAGCGCTCATCGCGCGGGGACTGAACGTCAACATCACGCTGCTGTTTTCGGTCGAGGTCTATGAGCAAGTGGCCGACGCCTACATGTCGGGCCTCGAAGATCTGCTGCAAGCGGGCGGAGATGTGTCGAAGGTCGCGAGCGTCGCAAGCTTCTTCGTGAGCCGCATCGACACGGCGGTGGACAGGCTGCTGGAGCGCGCACAGGACGAAGGCGCGGCGCGACTCAAGGGCAAGGCGGCGATCGCCAACGCCAAGCTCGCCTATGTGCGGTTCAAGTCGCTTGTCGACAGCCCGCGCTGGCGCCGGCTTGCGGGCGCAGGGGCCAAGGTCCAGCGCCTGCTCTGGGCTTCGACAAGCACGAAGAACCCCGCCTACAAGGACACGGTCTATGTCGAGGAGCTGATCGGACGCGATACCGTCAACACCATGCCGCCCGCGACGCTCGACGCCTTCCGCGATCACGGCGGCGTGACGCCGGATGCGATCGAGCGCGACGTACCGCAAGCGCATGCCGATCTCGCTGCGCTCGCCGATTACGGCGTGAGCCTCGACGACGTCACGAGAGAGCTTGCGGAGGACGGCGTGCGGCTCTTCGCCGACGCCTTCGACGAGCTGCTCGCCGCCGTCGCGCGGCGGCGGCTCGCGTCGATTGACGGCGCGCATGCCGGCCTCGCCATCGCTATGGGTTCGGCCGAAGCGCAGAAGCGCTATGAGGAAGAACTGGAGAACTGGCGCAAGAACGGCTGCATCCGCCGCCTTTGGGCCGGCGACGCGTCGCTGTGGACCGGCGCCGACGAAGCCGAATGGCTCGGCTGGCTGCGCATCGTCGACGAGGAGCTTGCCGGCGTCGCCGAGCTCGAAGAGTTCGCCGACCATGTGAAGCGCAAGGGCTTTTCCGACGTGCTGCTCCTCGGCATGGGCGGCTCGAGCCTCGCAGCCGAGGTCATCGCCGAGACCTTCGAACGCGAGCCTGACTGGCCGAGGCTCCATGTGCTCGACAGCACCGATCCTGCGCAGATCAGAACGACTGAAGAGGCGCTCGACATCGGCAAGACCCTGGTGATCGTGTCGTCGAAATCCGGCGGCACGCTCGAGCCGAACATTCTGATGGATTACTTCTTCGAGCGGGTCGGCGCCGTGCGGGGGCGCGACCGCGCCGGCGAGCATTTCGTCGCTATCACGGACGAGAACTCCTCGCTCGAGAAGCGCGCGAAGAAGGCCGGCTTCGCGCGCGTCTTCTTCGGCGCCAAATCGATCGGCGGCCGTTATTCGGCGCTGTCGAGATTCGGCCTCGTTCCGGCCGCGGCGACAGGCCTCGACGTGAGGCGCCTGCTCGAACGCGCGAAGACCATGATGCGCACATGCGGGCCGGATGCGCCGCCGGCGCAAAATCCGGGCGTGCAGCTCGGCGTCGCCATGGGCGTGGCGGCGCGCTGGTTCAAGTGCGACAAGGCGACCATCATCGCGTCGCCGGCGCTCGCAGCGATCGGCGCCTGGCTCGAGCAGCTCTTCGCCGAAAGCACAGGCAAGCATGGAAAAGGCCTGATCCCGATCGCCGGCGAGCCGATCGCCGCGGCGGAGCGCTACGGCCGGGACCGCTTCTTCGTTTACATCGAGCTGAAGCAGCAGGAGGATATGTTCCAGCGACAGCTTATTGAGGCGCTGACGCAGGCAGGTCATCCCGTCGCGTGCGTCGTCGTCAAGGACATTTGGAATCTAGGCCAGGAGTTCTTCCGCTTCGAGATGGCGACCGCCGTCGCCGGCGCCGTCATCGGCGTGAACGCCTTCGATCAGCCCGATGTCGAGGCGAGCAAGGCGAAGACGCGCGCGCTGACCGCGGAATATGAAAAGTCCCATCGGCTTCCGGAGCAAGAGGCGCTGTTCCGGGAAAACGGTCTTGCGCTCTATGCCGACAGGAAATACGAGACAGAGCTCGGCCGGCGCAACACGCTGCCGGGCTATCTGCGCAGCCATATCGCTGCGGCCGACGCGAAGAAGGGCGATTACGTCGCGCTCCTCGCCTATGTGGAGAGGAACGAGGCGCATACGAAATTGCTCAACGAGCTTCGCGCCTTGATCCATGGTCGCACGCTCGCGGCGTCTTGCTTGGGATTCGGCCCCCGCTTCCAGCACTCGACGGGGCAGGCTTACAAGGGCGGCCCGAACTCCGGGGTCTTCCTGCAGATCACCTGCGACGACGCGCAGGACATCGCCGTTCCCGGCCACGCCTACTCCTTCGGCGTCGTGAAAGCGGCGCAAGCGCGAGGCGATTTCGACGCCATGGTCGAGAAGGGACGGCGCGCGCTACGCATTCATCTCAAGGACGTGCAGAGCGGCCTCGCCGATCTTCGCGACGCGATGGAGGCGGCGCTGCACTAGCTTCACGGAGAAAGCTCCATGCAGATCGGCATCGTCGGACTGGGCCGCATGGGCGGCAACATCGGCCGCCGCCTCATGCGCGCCGGACATCGAATCGTCGTCTTCGACTCCAACGCCAAGGCGCGCGAGGTGCTGGCGCGAGAGGGCGCGACCGCCGCTGCGTCGCTCGCCGAGGTTGTGCGGACGCTGGCCAAGCCCCGCGCCGTCTGGGTCATGCTGCCGGCGGGACAAATTACGGAAGAGACCATAGTCCAGCTTGGCGCGCTGCTCGAAGCCAATGACGTCATCATCGATGGCGGCAACACTTTCTACAAGGACGACATCCGCCGCGCGAAAGCGCTCGCGGCGAAGGGCGTGCACCATGTCGATTGCGGCACCTCTGGCGGCGTCTGGGGTCTGGAGCGCGGCTACTGCATGATGATCGGCGGCCCGAAGACTGCGGTCGATCGTCTCGATCCGATCTTTTCGGGGCTCGCGCCCGGCTTCAGCGATATTCCGCGCACGCCCGGCCGCGCCTCGGCCGATACGCGCGCCGAGCGCGGCTACATCCATGCTGGTCCCAGCGGCGCCGGGCATTTCATCAAGATGGTGCACAATGGAATCGAATACGGTCTCATGCAGGCCTACGCCGAAGGCTTCGACATCCTGCGCACCAAGGATTCGGCCGAGCTGCCCGAGGACGAGCGCTTCGAGCTGAACATACCTGACATTGCGGAAGTATGGCGGCGCGGCAGCGTGATTTCCTCCTGGCTGCTCGACCTCTCCGCCGCGGCGCTCACGAAGGATCCGCAGCTCGAAGGCTTCACGGGAGTTGTCGAAGACTCAGGCGAGGGCCGCTGGACCGTCGAAGCCGCGATCGAGCAGGCGACGCCCGTGGACGTTCTCGCCGCGGCGCTCTTCGCGCGCTTCCGCTCGCGGCGCGAGCGCGGCTTCGGCGACAGGCTGCTCTCCGCCATGCGTTTCGGATTTGGCGGACACGTCGAGAAGAGCGAGCCCGCGCAAGAGACGAGATCCGCGCCGCGAAACGCAGCGGAGTAGCGCCATGGCCAAAATTCTTGAAGCCGACTGCCAGCCTTGCCCGCAACAGCAGTCGCGCATACAGCCTGAACCTTGCGTCATGGTGATCTTCGGCGCCGAGGGCGACCTCACGAAGCGGCTGCTAACGCCGGCGCTCTATAATCTCGCGCGGACGAACGCCTTGCCGGAAGACTTCGGGCTGATCGGCGTGAGCCGAGGCGAGCAAACGTCGCAAGCGTGGCGCGACAAGCTTCATGCGACGCTCGAAAGCTTCGTCGCCGCGCGCGCCGAGTTCAGCGCGCGCGCGATCGACGAGCAGGCCTGGGCGCGACTCTCCGAGAAGATGACCTATCTGCGGGGCGACGTCACCATGCCGGACACCTATGAGCGGTTGACGACGGAGCTCGAAAAGCAAAGAGAGCGCAACGTCATCTTCTATCTCGCCGTCGCCGATCGCTTCTTCGAGACCATCGTCGAGGAGCTCGGCGCAGCGGGCCTGACCAGAGAACATCCGCACGGCGATGGCGCGGCGCCGTTCTGGCGCCGCGTCGTGATCGAGAAACCTTTCGGCCACGACTTGGAGTCGGCGAAGCAGCTCAACGCTCGCATCCTGCAAGTCTTGCGCGAGGACCAGATCTTCCGCATCGATCATTATCTTGGCAAGGACACGGTGCAGAGCATCATGGCGCTGCGCTTCGCCAATGGATTCTTCGAGCCGATCTGGAACCGGGACCGTATCGATCATGTGCAGATCACCGTCGCCGAAACGGTCGGCGTCGAAGGACGAGGCAATTTTTATGAGGCGACCGGCGCGCTGCGGGACATGGTTCCCAATCATGTGTTCTCGCTGGTGTCGATGATCGCCATGGAGCCGCCGATCGGCTTCGACGCGGCGGCGATCCGGGCCAAGAAAGCCGAAGTGTTCATGGCCATGCCGCCCATGGACCCGCAGCGCGCCGTGCGGGGACAGTATGGCGCCGGCGTGGTCTTGAATCAGCCGAAAAGCGCCTATCGCGAAGAACCGAAAGTTTCGGCCACATCCAACGTGGAAACCTATGCGGCCATGCGGCTCGAGATCGACAATTGGCGCTGGGCCGGCGTCCCGTTCTACATTCGCACCGGCAAGCACATGTCGCAGCGCTCGACCGAAGTGGCGATCTGCTTCAAGCAGGCGCCCGCCACGACTTTCCAGCGCACGCCCGTCGAATGTCTCAAGCCCAACTGGCTCGTGCTCGGCATCGCGCCAAAGGAGGCGATCTCGCTGCAGTTCGAGGTCAAGCGGCCCGGCGCGGTCGTCAATCTTTGCGCCGTCAGAATGGACTTCAATTACGAAGACTGGTTCCCCAAGGAGCCGAACGTCGGATATGAGACGCTGATCTACGACGTGATGATCGGCGATCAGACGCTGTTCATGCGCGCCGACATGGTGGAAGAGGCGTGGCGCGTCGTGCAGCCGGTGCTCGACGCTTGGGCTAGGAGCGGAGCGGACTTTCCCGATTATCCTTCCGGCGGCGACGGCCCCGCCGGCGCCGACGAGCTGTTGAAGCGGGATGGACGCAGCTGGCGGCCGGTAGCGGCGCGAGCGGAGGCCGCCAGATGAGCGCCTATCGAAAACCTCGCCTCCTCCTCGCCGATGTCGACGGCACGCTCGTCACGAATGAGAAGGTTCTGACGAAAGAGGCCAAGGCCGCGGCGAGAGAGCTGCAGGAGGCCGGCGTTGAGCTCGCGATCACAAGTGGGCGACCGCCGCGCGGCATGAGAATGCTCATCGAGCCGCTGCGGCTCACAGGCGCCATCGCCGGCTTCAATGGCGGCGTCGTGGTCCATGCGGACTTATCAATAATCGAGCATCACGCGCTTGCGCCCGCTGTTGCGGACGAGGCCCTGAAGCTCATCCTCGACCACGGACTCGACGCCTGGGTCTATACCAAAAGCCGATGGCTCATTCGCGACCTCGACGCGCCGCATGTCGCGCGCGAGCGATGGACGGTCAAGTTCGATCCGGCAATCGTCGCGCGCTTCACCGACGCGCATCTGACGGAAACAGTCAAGATCGTCGGCGTATCCGACGATTTCGCGCGCGTCGCGGCATGCGAGAAAACGGCGCAAGAGGCGTTCGACGGCAAGGCGAGCGCCACGCGGTCGCAAGCCTATTATCTCGACGTGACCCATCCGCTCGCGAACAAGGGCGTGGTCGTCGAGACGCTGGCGAGGCTCGCGCGCATCTCCCCGAAAGACACCGCCACGATCGGCGACAGCCCAAACGACGTGACGATGTTCAGGAAGAGCGGTTTTTCCATCGCCATGGGCAACGCCAGCAGCGAGGTCAAGGCGCAGGCCGACGCCGTCACGGACAGCAACGAGAGCGAGGGCTTCGCCAAGGCGATGCGCAAATATTTCTTGAGCGCCGCAGCGGCATAGCCGGATGACGAAGGCTGTCGTCGTCGACGTGAACCGTAGACCGGAGGAGATCGTGAACGAGACCATTCGACAGACGCAAGGCGCTGTCACCGCGACGAGCGCGCGGGTGAAGGAAATCCTGGGCTGGTATGGCGCCGACAACGCCGGCGTCTTGACCAATCTCTCTCGTCTTCTCAACCATGGACGCCTCGCCGGCACGGGGCGGCTCGTGATCCTTCCGGTGGATCAAGGCTTCGAGCACGGTCCGGCGCGCTCCTTCGCGGTAAATCCGCCGGCCTATGATCCGCGCTATCATTTCGAGCTCGCGATCGAAGCCGGCTGCAACGCCTATGCGGCGCCGCTTGGCTTCATGGAAGCCGGGGCGCGCGACTATGCGGGCGAAATTCCGCTCATCCTCAAGGTCAACGACAACGACTCGCTGCGCGAGGACAGCGATCCGAGCCAGGCCTTGACCGCCGGCGTAGAGGATGCGTTGCGCCTCGGCTGCGCGGCCGTCGGATTCACGATCTATCCTGGCTCCGCGCATGAGCGCGCGATGTATGAGCAGCTTCGCGCCTATGCGCAGGAGGCGAAAAGGCATGGGCTGGCGGTTGTCGTCTGGTCCTATCCGCGCGGCTCTTCTTTGGGCAAGAGCGGCGAAACGGCGATCGACGTCATAGGCTATGCGGCGCAGATCGCGGCGCAGCTCGGCGCGCACATCATCAAGGTCAAGCTGCCCACGGCCCACATCGAGCAGGAGGCCGCGCGCAAAGTCTATGAGAAGCGGGGCGTTCCGATTGCAACGCTCGCCGAGCGCGTTCGCCACATCGTGCAATGCGCCTTTGCGGGGCGGCGCATCGTGATCTTCTCAGGTGGCGCAGCGAATTTCGACGATGACAAGCTGCTCGACGAAATCCGCGCCATCAGGGAAGGCGGCGGTTTCGGTTCGATCATCGGCCGCAACTCGTTCCAGCGCCAAAGGGGCGACGCGCTGCGCATGCTGCAGAACGTCATGGACATTTACGCTTCATAGCCCAGGATCTAAAGGCGGAGGCCGGGATGCGTCATTGCGAGCGAAGCGAAGCAATCCAGGGGTCAATGGCGCAAAGGAAAGTATTCCTCTTCCGACGCGGGCATATGTTGCGGAGTCCGCTGGCGTTGCCCTGGATTGCTTCGCTTCACTCGCAATGACGGGCGTTTCTAGCGGGCTGAACTTGTGATGCCCCAGAAATAGGAGGGCGTCGAGATGATGAAGCCGTCGCAGGCGGAACTCCATATTCTGCTCGACGCCGAGGCGCTCGCGCGAGCCGCGGCGGCATGGCTCGTCGAAATCGCGAGATCGAGGGACGGACCCGTGGCGATCGCGCTTTCGGGCGGCTCGACCCCAAAGCGTTTCTATGAGCTGCTCCCCGGGCCGCCTTATCGCGAAGACTTTCCCTGGTCGCGGGCGCATTGGTTCTGGGGCGACGAACGGTACGTGGCCCACGACGATCCCCGCAGCAATTTTCTGATGGCGGAAAAGGCGCTGCTGTCGCGCGCGCCGATCCCGCGGGCCAACATCCATCCCATTCCGACGGTCGGTCTGTCGCCGGCGGCGGCGGCGGACGCCTATGAGACGCAGCTGAAATCCTTTTACGGGGCTGACGAACTCGACCCGTCGCGCCCGCTCTTCGACGCTGTCGTTCTCGGACTGGGAAGCAACGGCCATACGGCGTCGCTGATGCCGGCCTCGAGCGCCCGGAGCGAGCGCTGGCGTTGGGTGGTCGAGATCGTGGGCGCGGCGCCCGAGGCGCGCATCACTTTGACCTACCCGGCGCTCGAAAGCTGCCGCGAGGCCGCCTTTCTGATCGAGGGCTCTGAAAAGAAGCAGGCGCTGACGCGGCTGCGCGCCGACGACGAAAGCATTCCCGCGGGTCGGTTGCGCGTGCAAGGCGCGTTGCGCATCTTCGCGGACGTCGAGGCGGCGGGAACGGTCCTAGGGTAGCTGCTGCTTATGCTTCGACCGCGCGAAGCGGACCGCGGTGTTGATGAGGCCAATATGGCTGAAGGCCTGCGGGAAATTGCCGAGCATCCTCTGCCCGCGCGGATCATACTCTTCCGAGAGCAGGCCGAGGTCGTTGCGCATCGAGAGCAGGTTTTCGAACAGCGCGCCCGCGTCGCCGAGCCGCCCTTGCTGGATATAGTTGTCGACGAGCCAAAAGCTGCAGGCGAGAAATGCGCCTTCTCCGGGGGGCAGGCCGTCGACGCCGCTCTCGCTTTCATAGCGCATCACAAGCCCGCTCTCGTGCACGAGCCGGCGCTCGATCGCCGCCAGCGTGCCGCGCACATGCGGGTGGTCGGGCGGCAGGAAGCCGACGAGCGGAATTTGCAGCAGGCTCGCGTCGAGCCGCCGCGCGCCGTAAAATTGAACGAAGCTGCCGAGCTCCTCGTCGAAGCCGCGGGCGCAAACCTCGGCGCGCACCTCGTCGGCGTTGCGACGCCAGCGCCTGGCGTCCTCCGCGCGGCCAGCGCTCGCCGCCATCTCGGCGGCGCGGTCAAACGCCACCCAAGCCATCACCTTGGAATGCGTGAATTGTCGTGGTTCTCCGCGCACCTCCCAAATGCCCTCGTCAGGTTCACGCCAAATCGTCTCCAGATGCTCCAAGACGACTCGGCCGACCTCCGCGCCATGCTGCGACGGAGGCATGCCGCGGAGCAGCGCCTCGTGCATCGCGCGCAGCACTTCGCCATACACGTCGAGCTGGCGTTGGTCCATCGCGGCATTGCCGACCCGCACCGGGCGCGAGCCTTCGTAACCCGAAAGCCAGGGCAACTCGCGTTCGG
>DASPSI010000158.1:0-25339 GCA_035624015.1 Methylocystis sp. | reverse complement strand
CTGATGGATCGCATCAATCTGCGCCTCGAGCTCCGGCGTGATCCTCACCTTCACGGAATCGATGTCCGTTCGCAGCTGCGCCAGGGTCGTGGCGCCGATGATGGTTGACGTCACGAAGCTGCGCGAGGTCGCGTAAGCGATGGCGAGCTGCGCCGGATCGAGCCCGAACTCCTGCGCCAGCGCCAGGTACCTGTCGATCGCGTCCGCCGCCCCCGGCGTCTCGTAGCGCTGGCCGCGCTCGAACAGCGTCGTGCGCGCGTCCGGCGGGCGGGCGCCATTTTGATATTTGCCGGTAAGGTAGCCTTGCGCCAGCGGCGAATAGGCGAGAAGCCCGACCCGCTCGCGCCAGGCGAATTCCGCAAGCCCCATCTCGAAGCTGCGGTTCAAAAAACTATAGGCGTTCTGGATCGACACCACGCGCGGCCCGACGCCCGTTTCGGCCGCGCGCAGGAAGCGCGCGAGGCCCCAGGGCGTCTCGTTCGAGAGCCCGACATGGCGGACCTTGCCGGCCTTCACAAGCTCAGAGAGCGCCGCCAGCGTCTCCTCGACCGGAACTTCCTCGCGCCGGCTCGGCTCGCGCCATGTCGTGCCGCCGGCGCCGAACAAAGGCACGGAGCGGTCGGGCCAGTGCAGCTGGTACAAATCGACGTAGTCGGTCTGCAGCCGTTTCAGCGACCCCTCGATCGCCTCGAATATGTTCTTGCGGTCGAGCCGCGTCGGCCGGTCGCCCGCGCGCAGCCAGTCGGCGTCGCCGCGTCCTGCGACCTTCGTCGCCAAGATCACCTTGTCGCGGTTCTTTCGCGCGGCGAGCCAAGAGCCGACGATGCGCTCGGTCGAGCCCTGCGTCTCGCGACGCGGCGGAATGGAGTAGATCTCCGCCGTGTCGATGAAATTTATCCCCTGCGCCAGCGCGTGATCGAGCTGCTCGTGGCCCTCGGCCTCGCTGTTCTGCTGGCCGAAGGTCATCGTGCCGAGGCAGATCGCGGAAACCTTTACGTCCGTGCCGCCGAGCGCGCGATATTCCATGCCAAGTCTCCATTGCAGCTTGAGAACTGATCGAGGATGATCCAATCCCAAAACTGCTGCGCGCCTTTTGAGATCGGCTTCAATTCGAGAACAGGCCCGACTCCATCGCAAGCCGCAACTCGAAGCTGTTGAGCTGAGTGACGATCGGCGTGAGCCAGGCCTTCAGCGCCGCGCGCACCACGATCGACATCGATGGCGGCGGGGCGTGAAGAAAATTTGCGAGCGAGAGCGAGGCGTCCTCGAGGGTCTTGTTCACGGGCGCATGCAGCTCGGGGATCACGAGCTTCCCCCCAGCAGGGTAATGCGCCAATATGTCGCGCGCCTTAGCGCCCAGCTGCGCCGCGCCCTCATTGTGCACGATGACGAGACGGATCTCGGGCCAGGAACGGTGCAGCTCGCGCGCGCCGTTCAGCGCGCTCTCGGTGCTGTTCGCGTGATAGAAGAGAATCGTCATGACCTTGCGGTCGCGCGCCTCTTCGAAAAAGCCGATCTCGCGCACCGTTTCGAAGAAGCGGCCATAAGCCCGCGACCAGACGTCGACGATCTTGGGCGCGCTGTCCTCCCCCAGCAAGGTGTCGAACAGCGAGATCTGATCGCGGATGTCGGCGGTGTTGACCGCCTTGACGAGGCCGGGGAAATGCACGCCGTAGCTTGGCTCGTGCGGATCGGTGTCGAAGCCCGCGACGCGCTCTCCCTTGAGCAGGCGATAGTCGGTCAGCAAACGAGCGGTGGTCGAGACGCCCACCCGGCGGTCGGGCGAGCAGCAGATGTAGACTCTACCTCCCGAAGTCATATGCGTCACGGGCCCGATCGCTGCGCCGCCGCAGCCTAGAGATTGCATCCGCCTTGCAAACGGATCGGCGTCGCCGTTTCGACGCCAAACCCAGATCTCGGCGCGCCGTTCTGAAAACGCGGACGACGCGATCGCTTTTATTTCAAAGCCTTGGCTTGCCTCGTCCCGCTGCGCGGCGCGAGCTGGGTCAAAAGTCCCACCCGGTCGAATTCATCGGCGATCTTGTGGAGCCAAGTGCGGACATAGCCGCGCAGCACGAAGGAATGTCCGGCCGGCTCGCCTTCCGCGGTGCGATCGGCGACGAAGGTCGAGAAAGGCGTGGCCGCGATCTCGACCTGCTCATAGGCCATCTCGTTGAGCTTGGGGATCGTGATCTCTCCCGCGGTCTCGACCTTCTCGAAATATCTGCGGTGGGTAATGGGATCCCATTCGAAGAAGGTCGTGTCGTTGACGTGATTCTTCACGAGGTAATATTGCCCGTCCTGGACATAAGGCGCGATCTCGTCGATCTCCTCGAGCGAGGCGATCGACGGGCCAAGCACGTGATAGATCAGGAAGTCGAAGTCGCCCGCGGCGACGGCGTCAAGAAATCCCGTGTCCTCGAGCGCCTGCATGGCGAGCAGAAGGCCGCCGGCGCGGATGTCGATGACGCTGACCTTGACCTGCGCCGTGTTGAGCGTGTCAAGGATCCGCATCTGATCCGAGGTCGACTGAAGATCGACGATGGTCGTTTCTTGCGGATGGAAGCGGTGCAACGTGCCGCGGGGATATTCCGTGTCGAATGCGCGCGTAATGATGTTGTTCGTGGCAAGATAGTCCAGAAGCGCGCGGGCAACTGTAGTTTTCCCCACGCCGCCCTTGTCGGCGCCGACTAGAATTACAGAAGGTTTCATATTTTTTTCCATTCTTGGTATCGGCGCCTTCAGCGCGCGCGCAGCAACCGCCTCGTCATCTTCTTCGACAATGACAGGCTTCTTCTGGGACGTGACGCGACTCATGTCCTTCGTGGGTTTCCGCGTCATGAAGCGATCCTATATCATTCGAGGGGCGGGGGCGCATGCACGCTTTAACAAATTCCCGTCGATCTTGACAACAGAAACGCTTCAGGCCGCCTAAGGGGGTTGATTCACGGCCAGAATGCACGCTAAAAAGATGTGAAATATGCATAAATACCATGCCATAAGCGTGATTTGACATATCTTCCCGGATCGCTATGGATTGCCGGTCGTAAAGTTCTCGAAGCGGCGGCGAGAGGTTACCTTGATGTCGAAATCCCGCGCCATTTCCGAACATCCTGCGCGTGCGCTCTATGTGGAGGATCGCGACGGCAAGACGCATCGGGTCGAGCCGGTCGAAGGGTGGCGGCTGATGGAGATCCTGCGCGAATACGGGTTCGGCATGGAGAATAGTTGTGGCGGCTCTTTGGCTTGCGCCGATTGTCACATCTTGCTTGACCGGGAGTGGCTGGAAAAGGTTCCCCCGCCGCGGGTGGAAGAGTTGGAAAAGCTCGACGAGCTTCCCCTCATCTATGAGAATTCGCGTCTCTCCTGTCAGATCATCTGGTCGGACGAATTTGACGGCTTGAAGCTGACGCTCGCGAAGGAAACGTGATGGCGGCGACGAAGCATCCGCAAATACTCTTCGCCTCGATGCTGCGCGGCGGCCAGACCGTCCTCCTGGGCGAGGCGGGCTGGGTCGGCGACCCACGCGAGGCCGTTGTCGCGCACGACGTCGAAGCCGCCGCTGCTTTAGAACGCCGCGGCAAGGAGGAGGTCGCGCGCAACAACGTCGTGGACGTCTACCTGGCGGATGTGGAGATTGGCGCGGACGGCGCGCCCGCGCCGCTGCACTATCGCGAGAAGAGGCGGCTTGCGGGACCAAGCGTGCGTCCCGATCTGTGGGTCCGCCGAGAGGAGCGCTTGCGATGACCGCGCATGAGCCGAATCTTGCGGCCCGCTCGAACGAGCCGATCATCTCCTATCGTTATGACGAGCACGACCGGGCCTTTGTGCGCGCCCGCGTCGCCGAATTTCGCGAGCAGGTGCGGCGCCGGCTCGAAGGCGCGCTGACGGAGGACGAATTTCGCCCGTTGCGGCTCATGAACGGCCTCTATCTGCAGCTCCATGCTTACATGCTGCGCGTCGCCATTCCCTATGGCGGCCTGACCGCGAAGCAAATGCGGCGCCTGGCCGAGATCGCCGACCGCTTCGACAAGGGCTACGGCCATTTCACCACGCGCCAGAACTTGCAGTACAACTGGCCGAAGCTCGAGGACGTCCCCGACATTCTCGAAGCGCTGGCCGAGGTCGAGATGCACGCGATCCAGACCTCGGGCAACTGCATCCGCAACGTCACCTCGGATCAGTTCGCCGGCGTCGCGGTCGACGAGATCGAAGACCCGCGCCCGACCGCCGAGTTCTTACGGCAATGGTCGAGCCTGCACCCGGAGTTCAGCTTCCTGCCGCGCAAGTTCAAGATTGCTGTCACTGGCGCGCGCGAAGATCGCGCCGCGATCAGCTTCCACGACATTGGCCTGCGCATCGTCGAGGACGCTAACGGCGCGCGCGGTTACGAGGTTCACGTCGGCGGCGGCCTCGGGCGCACGCCGATGGTCGGCAAGGTCGTGCGCGATTTCGTGGCGCGCGCGGACCTGCTCGCCTATCTCGAGGCTATTCTGCGCGTTTACAACCGCTTCGGCCGCCGCGACAACAAATTCAAGGCGCGCATAAAAATACTCGTCCACGAGATTGGCGTCGACGAGATGAAGCGGCTCGTGGAGGAGGAGTTTGCGGCGATCGATCGTGGGCCCTTCGCTTTCGACGCCGACGAGTTCGCGCGCATCGCCGCCTTCTTCGCGCCGCCGCCCTATGAGACGCTTCCTGGGCGCTCCGAGGCGCTCGAGGCGAAAAAGCGCGAGAACAGGGATTTTGCGGTTTTCGTCTCGACTAATGTCGCGCCGCATAAGGCCAGCGGCTATGCGATCGTGACGGTTTCGCTAAAACCCATCGGCGGCATACCGGGCGACGCCAGCTCGGCGCAGATGCGCCTGCTTGCGGATGTGAGCGAAAGATTCGGCTTCGGCGAGCTGCGCGTTACGCACACGCAAAACATCGTGCTCCCGCATGTGAAGCAGGACGATCTCTTCGCGCTGTGGCGAGAGCTTTCCGCGGCGGATCTCGCGACCTCCAACGCGGGGCTCATCACCGACATCATCTGCTGCCCGGGCCTCGACTATTGCGCGCTGGCGACGGCGCGGTCGATTCCGGTCGCGCAGGCGATCTCCCGCCGTTTCCAGGACCCCGAGCGCCAGCGTCTCATCGGCGAGCTCGGCGTCAAGATTTCCGGCTGCATCAACGCTTGCGGCCATCACCATATCGGCGCCATCGGCATATTGGGGCTGGAGAAGAAGGGACAGGAATCCTATCAGATCACGCTCGGCGGCGATCCGACGTTCTCCGCCTCGATCGGCGAGCTTTTGGGTCCCGGCGTCACCGCGCAGGAGGTGCCGGGGGTGATCGAGAACCTGATCGAGTTCTATCTGTCGCAGCGCCGCGAAGGCGAGCGCTTCATCGACTTGTGGCGGCGCCTCGGTCACGCGCGCTTCAAGGAGGCGTGGCGCAGGGAAGGTGAAGATGGCGTTGATATCTAACGGGGCCTTCGTTGAGGACGGCTGGCGGCGCCTCTCCGACGAGGAAGATCTGCCAAAGGGCGGCAAGTGCATCGTGCCGCAGGCGCGTCTCGCCGAGGCGCTGAAGGTCCTGCCCTCCGGCGCGCGGCTCGGCGTGCGCGTCGAAAACACCGCCGATCCCGCCGGGCTCGTCCCGCATTTCGCGCGGCTGGAGCTGATCTCGATCGCCTTTCCGGCCTTCTCCGACGGACGCGGCTTCTCGCTCGGGCGCCTCTTGCGCCGCGCGGGCTTTACAGGCGAGCTCAGGGCCAGCGGCCGGCTCATCGCCGATCAAATTTTGCACGCTCTGCGCTGCGGCTTTGACACGATCGAGGTCTCAGGCGACATCGCCTCGCGTCAGGACCAGGCGCAGTGGACGAAGGCGCTCTCCGCCTTCGGCGCTTTCTACCAGCAGGGCTACGGCGGCAGAACCCACATTCTCGAGCAGCGGCGGAAGGCGGCAAGGTGAAACCCTCGCTCAAGGACATTCTCGCGCCGCGCCTCGCGCCGCTCGATCTCGATCATCGCCTTCAGCTCGTGCGCGAGCTGACGCCCGGCCGCATCGTGTTCACGACGAGCTTTGGCGCCGAAGATCAATGGATCACCCATACGATCTTCACGCGCGGTCTCGACATCGAAGTCGCGACGCTCGACACGGGCCGACTTTTTCCGGAAACATATGCGCTGTGGGAGCGAACTGAGGCGCGCTACGCTCGGCGCATCAAGGCGGTCTATCCGCAAGCCGAGCCGCTGCAGGCTTACGTCGCCGAGCACGGGGTCAACGGCTTCTACCAGTCGGTCGCCAATCGCCTGGAGTGCTGCCGCCTGCGCAAGGTCGAGCCGCTCTCGCGTCTCCTCGCCGGCGCCGCGGCCTGGATCACCGGAATGCGGCGCGATCAGTCGCGAGAGCGCGCCGACATCGAGCTCGTCGAGCTCGACGCCACGCACAAGCTGCTGAAGGTCAATCCGCTTTTGGATTACAGCCGCGAGCGGATCGTCTCGGCTTGCCAGGAGTTCGACGTGCCGGTGAGCGACCTCCATCGGCAGGGTTTTCTCTCGATAGGCTGCGCGCCCTGCACGCGCGCCGTCGAGCCGGGCGAGAGCGAGCGCGCCGGCCGCTGGTGGTGGGAGAGCGACCAGAAGAAGGAATGCGGCCTGCACGTCGACGCAAATGGCGTGCTGCGCCGAGGCTCCGCGACGTGACGCAAGAAGGACTGTTGATGCACGGCGTTTCCACCAGCGCTCCGGCCCACGATCATGCGGTCGCCGAGAAGCCGCTGCTGCGTTTCATCACCTGCGGCTCGGTCGACGACGGCAAGTCGACGCTCATCGGCCGCATGCTTTACGACGCCGGGCTCGCGCCCGATGACCTCATCGCCGCGCTCGAAAAGGACTCCAGGAAGCATGGCACGCAGGGCGACGATCTCGACTTCGCGCTCCTTGTCGACGGCCTCGCCGCCGAGCGCGAGCAGGGCATCACGATCGACGTGGCCTATCGCTATTTCGCGACCGGCAAGCGCAAGTTTATCGTCGCGGACACGCCTGGCCATGAGCAGTACACGCGCAACATGGCGACGGGCGCCTCGACCGCCGATCTCGCGGTGCTGCTGGTCGACGCACGCAAGGGCATCTTGCCGCAGACGCAGCGCCATAGCGTCATCGTCTCGATGCTCGGCGTGCGCCACGTGGTCGTCGCGGTCAACAAGATGGACCTTGTAGGCTACAGCGAGGACGCGTTCCGCAGGATCGAGGCGGACTTCGCCGCTTTCGCCAGGCATCTGCGCTTTCTTTCGATATATCTCGTCCCGCTCGTCGCCAAGGACGGCGACAACATCGTGCGTGGCTCCCCCAACATGCCGTGGCACAAGGGGCCGCCGCTGCTCGACTATCTAAACGACGTGGCGCTGGAGGACACATCGATCACGGCGCCGTTCCGGTATCCGGTGCAATGGGTCAATCGCCCGAGCCACGATTTCCGCGGCTTTTCTGGCTTTGTGTGCGGCGGCAACGTGCAGCCGGGCGACATCGTCCGCATCCTGCCCTTGGGCCGCGACACCAGGGTCGCGCGCGTCGTCACCGCCGACGGCGATCTTTCGAGCGCGGTGAGCGGCCAGTCCGTGACCATCACGCTCACCGAGGAGATCGACATCTCGCGCGGCGACGTTTTGTGCTCGCCGGTGTCGCCGGCGAAGATCGGCGACAAGCTCAAGGCGCGCGTGCTGTGGCTCGTGCGCGAGCCGCTCGAGATCGGCAAGAGCTACCTGTTGAAGATCGGCGCCAAGACCGCGGCCGCGACCGTGAAGGAGGTGACGGCGCGCATCAACATCGAGTCCGGACTCGCCGCGCCGCTGTCGAATGCGCAGGAGACGCTCGACTTCAATGTGATCGGCGAGGCGGAGCTTGCGCTCGAATCGGTCGTTGTCTGCGATCCCTACATCGAGAACCGCGACACCGGCGGCTTCATTCTCATCGACCGCATCACCAACGAGACGGTCGCGGTGGGGCTGGTGACGGAAGCCTCCGCCTCGCAGCGCGGCGCGACGGCGCTGCTGGAGGCGAGCTACGCCTCGATGGAAGGGCTGGCGAGCGCCCCCGCGCGTCCGTCGCCGGAGGAGGCGCTCGGGAAGGCGCTGTCCTGGCGCGCGCTCGGCGGCGTCGTGACCCTGGCGGTGGTCTACGCCTTCACCCGCGACGTGGGGCTCTCGATCGCCATTGCCGCGGTGGATGCAATAGCGAAGGTCGCGCTGTGGTATGCGCATGGACGCCTGCGCCCGCATAGGAGGCCGGGGACGCCCCCACAGCAAGGGCAGGGGCTTGACGCGGGGCTATGAGCCCAAGACCAGCGCGCGCGTCGCGTCATCAAGATCGCCATTGCTGCGTCAGAGCTATAGTCGAGCGCCGACGGGCAACGGAACGTTCATGCATTGCGGCTACGACCAAGGCGATGGCGGCTGATACGCCGCGACCGGGATCTTGCGATGGCCCTTGCCAGCATATCTGCTCTGCAGCGGCTTTTCCGAAAGAGCCGCAGCAGGGTTCTCGTCGACCAGATAGAGCGGCTCGCGGCTCGGCTGAACCGAAGGGTTCGCATACTCGATGTCGGCGGGCGGGCGGGCTTCTGGGAGACGGTCGAAACAACCAAGATCGAGTCCATCGCCATCGCCAATATTCATGAGGCGGATATTTCTACGACCTCGGCAAGGTTCAACATGCAGGGCGTTTACGCCGACGCCTTGGACCTGTCGCGATTTACCGATGGCCAGTTCGATATGGTCGTTTCAAACTCGATGATCGAGCATCTGGGGACGTGGAAGAACATCAAGACTTGCGCTGCGCAGCTCCGCTCCGTCGCGAGCTGCGGCTATGTCCAGACGCCGTCATTCTGGTTTCCCGTCGAGCAGCATTTCGTGATCCCGTTCTTCCACTGGCTGCCGCCCCAGCTGAGAGTGATATTGCTGCCATATTTGCCCCGCACCGGCTATAAGAACGTAGAATCGGTCGATAGCGTGCGTGAATACATTGAAGAAATCAACCTGCTGACCGAATGTGAGCTCAAGTTTCTTTTTCCGTCCGCGCGAATATGTAGGGAGAAAATATTATTTCTTACAAAATCCTACGCGGCTCTTTGGGATGCGCCTTGCGAATAGGAAATTGGACCGGCAGCCGGCCCAGTTCGGCGCGGGAGAGAAAGTCGAATGGGATTGCGGCTACGGACTTGCGGCCTTTTTCGGTTAGCGGCCGACGTCGGCGGGCGACCTGGCGACGCCGGCAAGCAATCGGTAACCAAAAACGGTTAACTTTTGTAAAGCCCGCTCGGTCTCGTCAGCCCCTTGCCGCCCCTTTCCGCGGTGGAGAGCCGCATGAACGTCAACTCGCTCAAGGTGCGCGAGCTGCTCGATCTCAAAAGATGGTCGATCGTTTGTTTCGCGTCGGCGGTCGTCGCTTGTTTCGCCGTTTCGCCGATGGCGTTGGGTTTCTTCGGCATAACTTACGACAGCGCGGGCGGCGCCGCTTGGCAAAAGCTGCACCCCGCGACTTATCTGATTGCGCTCGCGATCACCCTTGGCCTGTTAGGAAGGGATAATCGCGTCGCCTACTTGCGCAAGGTCCTCGCGAAGCTTCCCGGCGTCGCGTTTTTCGTGGCGATATGGATTTTGCTGACGGTCTATGCCGCGCTCGTGCGGCATTCTCCAATCACGTCGCTGCTCGAGACCTTTCTCATCGCCGTGACGGCGCTCGTCATGTATGACGAGCTGCCCCAACGCGTTCAATCAGGACTGCGGCTTTTCCTGCACGTCTTTCTCTCCGTCAATGCGCTCGTCGGCTTGGGCGAGCACCTCACCCACATGCGGGTCTTTCCCTATGTGATCGGCGGCGAGGAGGTCACGGGCGACCATCGCTCGACCGCGCTCATGGGTCACCCGTTGCAAAATGCCGCGACCTCGGCGGCTTATCTGCTGTGCCTGTTCTTGGGCGGAGACGCCGCGCTCGCGCCCATGACCCGGCTCGCGCTGATTTTGGTTCAAATCATCGGATTGGCCTGCTTCGGCGGCAGAACCGCGATCGTCGCGTCCGCCCTCATAATCGGCGCCAATCTTTTGAAGGATTTCGTCTTCGTGCTGCTCGGCGCCCGCTTCGACATGCGGCGGGTCCTGGCCTTGACGATTGGAGCGCCGCTCGTTTTGGCGGCGGTCTTTTATGTGGCTTTGGCGGGGACCTTCGACGACACCGCCGCTCGCTTCATTGAGGACAACGGGTCGGCGGAAGCGCGCGTGATCATGTGGCGGCTCTTTGATTCATTCGCGCTTCCGGACCTGTTGATTGGACCCGATCCGGAGGCCGTCAACACGAGGCTCGTCGATCTCGGGATTGGCATTGGCATTGAAAACACATGGATTTCGCTGATCTTCCAATATGGCGTCCTCATGACGCTCTTCTTTGTCGCGGGGCTGCTCGCGCTCTTTTGGGAGTTTTGGCGCCGCTCGCGCGAAGGCGCGTTCCAGCTGTTTCTGTTCTTCCTGGCCCTCATCAGCTCTGCGATCGGCCTTGCGGCAAAGACCATGATCTTCAACCATTTCGCCTTGCTGCTGCTGCTCGTCTTCAGCGAGAGGCAAGAGGAAGCCGCGCCGGCGCGACGCGGCGCTTCGGCGGCTGGCGCGCCGTTCCGGAGCTTGCCGCGGGCGGACTCCGGTCGACGTCGAGCGAATTGGCGCAGCTGTTGATCGAGATCCTGCGCGCCTGGCGCGGCGACAGGGGCGCGATGCGAGACGCTGCTTGCAAAGACGGGGCGGCTGCGAGCCTAAATCCAAGCTGAACCGCCGCCATGAGGCGCGGTTCCGCCGGCGGTTGCAGGGCGGGCCGGCTTGCGATAGTCCGACGCCGACCGACAACGCCCGAGGCCCACAGGCTTCAAGACAGGAACGCCGAAATGCCCCCTTTCCGCTCGCGCACTTCCACCCACGGCCGCAACATGGCGGGGGCGCGGGGGCTTTGGCGCGCGACCGGCATGCATGACGAGGATTTCGGCAAGCCGATCATTGCGGTGGCCAACTCCTTCACCCAGTTCGTGCCGGGCCACGTGCATCTGCACAACCTCGGCCAGCTCGTCGCGCGCGAGATCGAGAAGGCCGGCGGCGTGGCCAAGGAGTTCAACACCATCGCCATCGACGACGGCATCGCCATGGGCCATGACGGCATGCTCTACTCGCTGCCGTCGCGCGAGATCATTGCCGACAGCGTGGAATATATGGTCAACGCGCATTGCGCCGACGCTCTCGTCTGCATCTCCAACTGCGACAAGATCACGCCCGGCATGCTCATGGCCTCGCTGCGCCTCAACATCCCGACGATCTTCGTCTCGGGCGGCCCGATGGAGGCCGGCAAATATATCCACGACGGCAGGGAGCTGTCGCTCGACCTCATCGACGCCATGGTCGCGGCCGGCGACGATCGCGTCTCCGACGCCGAGGTGGCGACGATCGAGCGCTCGGCCTGCCCGACCTGCGGCTCTTGCTCCGGCATGTTCACGGCGAACTCGATGAACTGCCTCGTCGAGGCGTTAGGGCTAGCGCTGCCGGGCAACGGCACGCTGCTCGCGACCCACGAGGACCGGGAAGGGCTGTTCCTGGAGGCGGCGCGGAGAATCGTCGAGCTGACCCGCCGCTATTATGAGCAGGGCGACGAGTCCGTGCTGCCGCGCTCGATCGCGAGCTTCGAGGCGTTCGAGAACGCGATGACGCTTGACATCGCCATGGGCGGCTCGACCAACACCGTGCTGCATCTCTTGGCTGCGGCGAACGAGGGCGAGATCGACTTCACCATGGCCGACATCGACCGCCTCTCGCGCAAGACCCCGGTGTTGTGCAAGGTCGCGCCGTCCGCGCCCGACGTGCATCTTGAGGACGTGCATCGCGCCGGCGGCGTGATCGCGATCCTCGGCGAGCTGCTTCGCGCGGGTCTCGTGCATGGCGACCTGCCGACGGTGCAAGGCGTGACGCTCAAGGAGGCCGTCGCGCGCTGGGACATCGCCGGCGGGGCAGGGGAGGGGGCGAGGACCTTCTTCCGCGCGGCGCCCGGCGGCGTGCCGACGCAGACGGCGTTCAGCCAGGGCCGGCGCTACGAGACGCTCGACGCCGATCGCGCCAAGGGGGCCATCCGCGACGCCGAGCACGCCTTCTCGAAAGACGGCGGCCTCGCGGTGCTGACCGGCAATCTGGCGCTCGACGGCTGCATCGTGAAGACGGCGGGCGTCGACGAGAGCATTCTGAAGTTTTCGGGCCCGGCGCGGGTCTACGAAAGCCAGGATGCGGCGGTCTCGGGAATATTGACTGGCGAGGTCAAGGCCGGCGACGTGGTGGTGATCCGTTACGAGGGTCCGCGCGGCGGCCCCGGCATGCAGGAGATGCTCTACCCCACGAGCTATCTGAAGTCGAAAGGCCTCGGCAAGGCCTGCGCGCTGATCACCGACGGGCGTTTTTCCGGCGGCACTTCCGGGCTCTCGATCGGGCATGTCTCGCCGGAGGCGGCGGAGGGCGGAACCATCGCGCTGGCGCGCGACGGCGACCGCATCGAGATCGACATCCCAAACCGCAGCATCGCTCTGGCGGTCGACGAGGCCGAGCTTGCGGCGCGCCGGGCCGCGCAAGCGGCTTTGGGCTTCGCGCCCGCCAAGAAACGCGAGCGCAAGGTCTCGAAGGCGCTGCGCGCCTACGCCGCGATGGCGACCAGCGCGGCGAGGGGGGCTGTGCGGGAGGTGGGATGAGGCCCTCGGGCGAGACGCTTGCGGCTTGAATTTTAGCGAGTTTAGGGCATGTTATCGAAAATCGCTAAACCGGCCTAAGATTGCTATAAATGGACCCGCGAACGAACCCCTATGCGCCTGGAGCCGGCACGCCGCCGCCCGAACTGGCCGGCCGCGACGAGGTCATTGAGCGCGCGGAAATCGCACTGGACCGCATTCGCGGCGGAAGATCGGCGAGGAGCCTGATCTTCCATGGACTTCGAGGTGTCGGCAAGACCGTCTTGCTGAATAGAATTAGGATCGACGCCGAAGCGAGGGACATGGTCGCCGTCCGGATGGAAGCCCCAGAGGAACGTTCGCTGCCCGGCCTCATCGCTCCCGCGTTGCGGGCGGCTTTGATCCGTATGGATCGGGCGCAGAGCGCGAAGGAGGCCATCAGGAATGCGCTCCGAGCCCTAGCGGGCTTCGCCTCTGCTCTGAAAGTCAAGTACGAGGACATCGAAGTCGGTTTGGACATCGATGCGGAAAGGGGGCTTGCAGACAGCGGCGATTTGGATAACGACCTCTCCGAGCTCATTGCTGCGATCGGTCAAGCTGCCGCCGCTCGAAAAACGGTAGTGGTTCTATTTATCGACGAATTGCAATACGTGCCTGAAGAACAGCTCGCATCGTTAATCACTGCTCTGCATGGCGCCAGTCAAGCTCAACTGCCTGTAACCATGGTGGGGGCCGGGCTGCCTCAGCTGGTGGGGCTGGCCGGGCGTGCAAAATCATACGCCGAACGTCTCTTCGAGTTCGTCGCCATCGGCCCGCTTGATCCCCGCGCGGCGAAAGCGGCTCTCTGCATTCCTGCGCAAAAAGAAAAAGTGAGCTTCGAAAACGGAGCAATTACAGAGATTCTAGCGCAAACCCAGTGCTACCCCTATTTCCTGCAAGAGTGGGGAAAGCATTGCTGGAATGTCGCGTCTAAATCCCCGATCGTGGCGAGCGATGCGCGCATGGCGACGAAGGCGGCGCTGGCCGAGCTGGACGCCAGCTTCTTCCGAGTCAGATTTGATCGTCTTACGCCGGCGGAAAAGCGCTATATGCGAGCGATGGCCGAGCTTGGCGCGGGACCGCATCGTTCTGGCGATGTCGCCGAGCTGCTTGGAAAGAAGGTGACAACAGCCGCTCCAACCAGGAACGCCTTGATCGCGAAGGGCATGATTTATAGCCCATCCCACGGAGATACGGCCTTTACAGTTCCTCTTTTCGACGGATTTATGAAGAGGATCATGCCACGACTCTGATATCGCGGCGTCGTAACTGACGAGCTTCGCGCGGCTGTCGGCGCGGGACTTTCGCGGCGAATAGCGTGCGCGCCCAAAGAAAAGCGCGGGCCCCACGTCGAAGGTGTTATAGTGCTTTTAGCGAAAGGATTTTGAAAGCTTCGCCAAGCGCGGGACACGAAGCGACGATTTGCGGCCGGGGCTACTATTGGCTTTCGTCGTGGGGTCACGATCGCGTTTGCGGTCGAAGCCGACACCGTGACGATCATCGGAATTTTTACGGCGGGCAGGATTTTGAAGGAGCGTTGCAGACCGACGGGAGCTGACCCGCGAATCCAACTTGGAAGAGATTCCATGATGACCACATCAATAGCAGAAATGGGAGCTACACCGACGCCCCCGCTTCGATCCGTCCCGAGCGCAGCCGCAAGGTGCGGTCGCAGCGCCCGGCGAGCGCCGGGTCGTGCGTGACGAGCGCCAAAGTCGCGTTGCGGCGCGTCTTTTGCTCGAATATGAGGTCAATGATCGCCGCGCCCGTCTCCGAATCGAGATTGCCGGTCGGCTCGTCCGCCAGCAGGATCAGCGGATCGGGCGCGAGCGCCCGCGCCAGCGCCACCCGCTGCTGCTCGCCGCCCGAGAGCTGGCGCGGATAATGGGCGAGCCGCTCGCTCAAGCCCACGAGCGCAAGCTCCTCGCGCGCCCGCTCGAAGGCGTCGACCCGCCCTGCAAGCTCCAGCGGCGCGGCGACGTTTTCAAGCGCCGTCATGGTCGGGATGAGCTGGAATGACTGAAACACGATGCCGATGTTCTCGCCGCGAAAGCGCGCGAGCTCGTCCTCTTTCATGGCCGAGAGGTCGCGCCCGCCAACGCGCACCGCGCCGCGGTCTGGGCGCTCCAGTCCGGCGATCGTCATCAAAGCTGTGGATTTTCCGGAACCTGACGGGCCGACGAGGCCGACGGCCTCGCCGCGCCCTATCGTAAATCCTAAATTTTTGAGAACATGCACGCGCGCGGCTCCAGAGCCCAAGGCCAGGTCCACGTCGATGAGCTCGATCAACTTCGTTTTCACGTTGAGAAACCTTGCTGCGGCCGCGCCAGGCGGGCGTCCTTATCGCGCGTTCTCATGCAGCTTCCAAGCCGTCTTGTGCGCCGTGCTGATTCTTTCCTGCGCCGCGCGCGCCGGCGCCCGGCCTTTGCAAGTGCTCGCCTTCGGCGACAGCCTGACCGCGGGCTATGGGCTCGCCGCACAGGACGCCTTTCCAGCGCAATTGGAGCGGCGGCTGCGCGCCGACGGCTTTGATGCGAGCGTGACCAACGCCGGCGTTTCCGGGGAGACGAGCGCGGACGGACTGGCGCGGCTCGACTTTTCGCTTCAGCCTGGAACCGATCTCGTGATCTTGGAGCTCGGCGCCAACGACATGCTGCGCGGGCTGCCGCCAAAGGCGGCGCGCGAGAACCTCGAAAAGATGGTCGACGCCATAAGGGCGCGCGGCGCGCAGGTCCTCCTTGCGGGCATGAAGGCCGAGGCGAATTTCGGCCCGGACTACAAGGCGCAGTTCGATGCGATCTTTCCCGAGCTCGCGAAAGAGCGCAGCCTGCGGCTCTATCCGTTCTTTCTCGAGGGCGTTGCGGGCGACCAGGCTCTCGTGCAAAGCGACGGTCTGCACCCGAACCCGAAAGGCGTCGCGCGCGTCGTGGCAGGAATCGCGCCGCTCGTCGAGGAGTGTCTGCGGCGCGGCGGCGGCAAGCCCACGTCCGATTTGAGGCGTTAGAATCGGCGCCGGCGCTCATCGCCGCGCCGACAAGAGGAGGGAAAAATCATGCCCAGGCTGTTCACGGCGCTCGAAATTCCCTCCGATATCGGCCAAAGCCTCGCGCGGCTGCGCGGGGGCGTCTCCGGCGCGCGCTGGATCGACGTCGAGAACTATCACATGACCTTGCGCTTCGTCGGCGACGTGGACGATCGCTTCGCGCATGAGCTCGCCCTCTCGCTCGGCGCGGTGCGACGCGCGCCCTTCGAGGTCACGCTCGACGAGCTCGGCTCGTTTGGCGGCGACAAGCCGCGGGCGATCGTCGTCAAGACGCGGCCCGAGCCTGCGCTGATCGAGCTGCAGGCGGAGCACGAGCGGCTGCTGCGCCGGCTCGGCGCGCCGCCGGAGCCGCGCAAGTTCGCGCCGCATGTGACGCTCGCGCGGCTGCGCGGCGCCGGCTCCGCGGCCGTTGCGGCTTATTTGAGCGCGCGCGGCTATTTTCCGCCGCTGCGCTTCACGGCCCAGCGCTTCGTGTTGTTCTCTTCCCGCGATTCCGTCGGCGGCGGACCCTATATCGTCGAGGCGGACTATCCGCTGCGGCGCGAGGAGCCGGCGCTACTCGCCGTTAGCGGCCGCGGCTAGGGCCGCCTCCTCACACGCCGCCGCGCGATTGGCGGCAAGGATTTTGGCCAGCGTCTCGTCCTTGGCCGCGGCCTCGTCGAGAAGGCGGTCCGAGGCGGTTTCGATGCGCTCCTGCAGCAGCTCCAAAAACTCGCGGGTCGAAAGGCCGGGCGCGATCGGCGGCAGAAACTCCAGCACCGCTGTGCCGGGACGGATCAGAAAGGAGCGGCGCGGCCAGAACAGCCCGACGTTGAGCGCCGCGGGCACGACCGGCACGCTGCACTGGCTGTAGATGTGGGCCACGCCGTATTTGTATGCGGGCCTGGCGCCCGCCTTGCGCCGCGTGCCTTCCGGGAAGATGAAGAGCTGGCGCCCTTGCGCGAAAAGATCGCTCGCCTTTCGCGCGAGCTGCGGCAGAAGCTTCCCGCGGTCCGAGCGGTTGATCGCGATCTGCTCTGCGGCGAGCAGATACCAGCCGAAAAGCGGCAGCCAAATCAGCTCCCTCTTCAGGATATAGGAAAAATCTGGGAAGAAGATCGGCAGCGTGAACGTGTCCCACACCGACTGATGCTTGCAGGCGACGATCATCGCGCCCTTGGGGATGTTTTCCAGGCCGCGGATTTCATGTTTCAGCCCGCAGATTTTTTCCGCCCACCAGAGCGACGTGCGGCCCCATTGGCGACCGAGCTCCAGGACGATGTGACGGCCGAACGGCATGGTCGGCAGCCAGACCAGCATCCAGAAGACGACGTTGAGATAGTAGACGATCTGGAAGACGAGAGAGCGCAAGAACAGCATTGCTGGCTTAGCCTTCGAGGAGAGGGGCAGGACGCCTTTTAGGGCGCCGCTCGGGTGTGGGACAAGCTGTCCTTCGTCCGCATCAAGATCACGCTTGCCATTAGGCGCCGAATGGCTGACAATTTGGCCGACGCCAAATTTCTCCCAAGCGAGAGGGCGGAGGCCTCGGCGTTTCTCTTTTGGCCTTCCGCGGAAACGCGTGGCGCTTGGGGACCGAACGAGGCGCGCTCGTCATTTTGAAGTCGTTGACATGGGTTTGGCGTGAGCCGGAGGATCCGATCCTCGCCTCGAGGCTGAGAGCGGAGCGGTTCGCTTTTGTCGCGCGCTACACGCCCTGGCTGCTGCTCGCCAATGTCGGCAATGCGTTGGCCATGCTCGTGGCCTACTGGGAGACACCGCAGTTTTGGCGGGCGTTCGGCTGGGCGGCGGCGGTCGCGGTCCTTTCCGCCTATATCTATGTCGCGCGCCTGCTCAGAGCCGCGCGGGCGACAGGCTCGGCAAAGTCCACCGCCGGTCGCCGGGTTTGCGTCAACGCGATCCTGCTCGGCGGTTGCTGGGCGGCTTTGCCGTTGTTCTTCTTCCGCGACGCCTCCCACGGCGAGCAGCTGCTTATCGTCTGCCTTTCTGCGGGCATGATGAGCGGCGGGATTTTCGTTCTTGCCGCCCTGCCGCTGGCGGCGCTGCTCTTTTCCGGCCCGATCGCCGGAGCTTCCTTTGTGACGCTCGTGAGCTCAGGCGAGAAGCACGACCTGCTCATGGCCACGGTGCTGATATTTTATACCCTGGTTCTGCTGCGCGGCGCTCTCGTCCACGCTCATCAGCTGCTGGCGCGGGTGATGGCGCAGGTCGAGACCGAGGAGAAGGCGCGCGCGCGGGTGAGGAAGCTGCAAGCGACTGGCCTGCACGCGATCGGCGGCATGGCCTCGACGCTCGTGCATGAGGTTAACCAGCCCCTGACGGCGGCGACGGCCTATCTGCACTCGACTCTCGCGCTGCTGCGCGCCCCGCCCGAACGGCGCATCGCCGAGCCCGTCGAGACCTTGGAGAAGGCCCTGCAAGAAGTCTCGCGCGCGGGCCAGATCGTCAGCCATCTGCGCGACTTCATCTTGAAGGGCGAGCCCGACCTGCGCTTCCTGCGCCTGCATCCGCTGATCGAAAAGGCCTCTCGCGAGGCAGGGCCGACCGCCTGCCAGGCGGGCGCGACGATCGATTTGCGGCTTGCGGCGGAGCACGATCTCGTGCTCGGCGATCAGGTGCAGCTCAACCAGGTGCTCGCAAATCTGATCCGCAACGCTCTCGACGCCGTCTCCGAGCGCCCCGAGCGCAAGGTCTTTCTCTCAACAGCGACGAATGGCGAGGGAGAGATCGAGACCGAAGTTTCGGATACGGGTCCGGGCGTCTCCCCATCGATCGGCGCGGAGCTGTTCTCGCCGTTCATGACGACGAAGGAGCTGGGAATGGGGGTAGGGCTTGCGATCTCGCGCTCGATCGTCGAGGCCCATCACGGTAGGATCTGGGCCGAGCCGCGTCCCGGCGGCGGCGCCAGATTCTGCTTCTCCCTGCCGCTCGTGGAGGAGGAGGCCGAGGCGGGGTAATCGGCGTGGCGACGGCGCGAGCATTGAGGATCTGCTTCAATCAAGCCGAAGCCTTGCGGCTTGCGGGCTTGGAGGCCCGCGGTCCAATGGCGCCGCGATGGACCGCGAGCCTCCAGCCTCGCATTGCGGTGCGCATATCCGACGAAGCAGACCACTGGCGCGCGCTTATTCCCCCGAATCGATCCTCTTGCCGATGATCGCGATCGCCTGCTCATAGACCTGCGCGGCGTTCCACGCCTGGATCGCGCCGAAATTTGATTCCCCCGGCTGATAGCCGCCGCCCGCGCGCCAGCCGTGGGCGGCCAGGAAATTCGCCGTCGCGGCGAGCGCCGGGCCGGCGCTGTCGAGATTGCCGCCTGCGCCGTAGCTCAGGATGTTCTTCGGCAAAAACTGCGTCTGGCCGATCTCGCCATGCATCGAGCCCCGCGCGTTCGGCGAGACGGCGCCGCGGTCGATCAGCGTCAGGAACGCGTCGAGCTGCTCGGTGAAATATTCAGAGCGCCGGCAGTCGTAGGCCAGTGTCGCGATGGCCGAGAGCGCGTGCTGGTTGCCTGAGACCGCGCCGAAGCCCGTCTCCATGCCCCAGATCGCGAGCAGCGGTCCCGGCGGCACGCCGTAGCGGGACTCGATCGACTGAAACAGCCCCGCCATGGAGCGCTTCCGCTGGCGTCCGCCGGCGATGATGGCGTTGGCGCCGCGCTTGGCCATGAAGGCGTCGAGCGACAGGTGGAAGCTGTGCTGGCCGCGGTCGGCGCCAATCGTGGGCGAATTGTAATGCGTCGATTGCAGCGCCGCGATCGCCGCGCCGCCGTGGCCGCCGCGGTTCTCGGCGATGAACTCCTGCTTCCAGCGCTCGAAGCCGCCTGCGCCGTTCCCGCAGGAGGCGGCGCTGGCTGCGCCGGTCGTGCACGCGAGCGCGGCCAGGGTCGAGACAGCGATGATCTTGAGCTTCAGGCGGCTGGTCATGCAAAATCCCCTCGCATCTTTGCAGCCGAGCGCGCGCGGCCTCGGCGAAGCGTCCGAGGGATGTTTAATGCATTGTCCGCGGCAAGGCCAGCGCTGCAGTGAGCGGGGCGCGTCTAACCGCCCGTCTCGGCCGGCGCGAGCTCGGCCAGCTCGGCAGGGGTGAACAGCTTCCCGCGGGTGAGGAATCTGAGCCCCTCGGGCGCCTCCAGCGAGAAGCCGGAGCCCCGGCCTGGAGTCACGTCGATCACGAGCTGGGTATGGCGCCAATGCTCGAACTGCGCCGCGCCGATATAAAACGGCGCGCCGCCGATCTCGCCAAGCCGCACGTCGCTTGCGCCGGTGCGGAACTCGCCAGCCGGATAGCACATCGGCGCCGAGCCGTCGCAGCAGCCGCCCGATTGATGGAACATCAGCGCTCCGTGCTCGCGCGTGAGCTTCTCGATCAGCGCCAGCGCGGCTTCCGTCGCGACGACCCGCTCGACCATTTAGAAGAAGCCGAGGGGCTTGGGGCTGTAGCTCACCAGCATGTTCTTCGTCTGCTGATAATGGTCGAGCATCATCTTATGCGTCTCGCGCCCGATGCCCGACTGCTTGTAGCCGCCAAAAGCCGCATGGGCCGGATAGGCGTGATAGCAGTTGACCCAGACGCGCCCGGCCTGGATCTCCCGCCCGCAGCGGTACGCACGGCTGCCGTCGCGGGTCCAGACGCCCGCGCCGAGGCCGTAGAGCGTGTCGTTGGCGATCTCAAGCGCCTCCGCCTCGGTCTCGAAGGTCGTGACCGACACCACCGGCCCGAAGATTTCCTCCTGGAAGATGCGCATCTTGTTGTGGCCTTCGAGCACCGTCGGCTGCACATAGTAGCCGTCCTTGAGCTCGCCCTCGAGGATGCTGCGCTTGCCGCCGGCAAGACATTTCGCGCCTTCCTTGGCGCCAATGTCGATGTAGGAGAGAATCTTCTCGAGCTGGTCGTTCGAGGCCTGCGCGCCGATCATCGTCGCGGGGTCGAGCGGATGGCCCTGCTTGATCTTCCCGACGCGCTTGAGCGCCTTCTCCATGAAGCGGTCGTAGATCGATTTCTGCACCAGCGCGCGGCTCGGACAGGTGCAGACCTCGCCCTGATTGAGCGCGAACATGGTGAAGCCTTCGAGCGCCTTGTCGAGATAGTCGTCATCCTCGGCCATCACGTCGGAGAAGAAGATGTTCGGCGACTTGCCCCCGAGCTCCAGCGTCACGGGGATGATGTTCTCCGAGGCGTATTGCATGATGAGCCGGCCCGTCGTCGTCTCGCCGGTGAAGGCGACCTTGGCGATTCGCTTGCTCGACGCGAGCGGCTTGCCGGCTTCGACTCCGAAGCCGTTGACGATGTTGAGCACGCCCGCGGGCAAGAGGTCGCCGACGAGCTCGGCCAACGCCATGACGCTCATCGGCGTCTGCTCGGCGGGCTTCAACACCACGCAATTTCCGGCGGCGAGCGCCGGCGCGAGCTTCCAGACCGCCATCAGAATGGGGAAGTTCCAGGGGATGATCTGGCCGACGACGCCGAGCGGCTCGTGAAAGTGATAGGCGATCGTCTCGTGGTCGATCTCGCTGATCGTTCCTTCCTGCGCGCGCAGGGCGCCGGCGAAATAGCGCAGATGGTCGACCGCGAGCGGCAGGTCGGCGGCGGTCGTCTCGCGGATCGGCTTGCCGTTGTCGATCGACTCGATCAGCGCGAGCGCGCTTAGGCTCGCCTCTAAGCGGTCAGCCATCTTGAGCAGGATGTTGGCGCGTTCGGTCGCGGAGCTCTTGCCCCAGGCGGCGCGGGCCTTATGCGCGGCGTCGAGCGCGCGCTCGATGTCGGCCGCGCGTCCGCGCGCGATCTCGGCGATCGGCTGGCCGGTGATCGGGCTGATGTTTTGAAAATACTCGCCGGCCGCGGGCGCGACCCATTCGCCGCCGATGAAATTGTCGTAGCGTTTCTTCAGCGCGATTTTTCCGGTGAGCTTGCCGATTTCCTGCTGGAGCATCGTTTCCTCCGTCGCGTCGAGATTTCGACGTTCGTTTTCGACATTATAGCGCGCACGGGGCGGGGAGGATACCGGCGTAGCGCCGCGAGACGGCGGGCTCGCGCGAGTTTGAAGCTTCGCTGCGCCCACATTTTTTTTTTTGCGTAAGCGAGCCGAGCGCGGCGCCGCTTGCGCCGAAATTCTCGTCGTCGAGCCAAGCCTCGACTGCGGCTCTAATTTATGCTCGGATTTTCCCGCAACAAAAAAGCCCCGCCCGGCGGGGGGAGCCGGGCGGGGCGCGACGCTGCATGCTTGCGGCGTCAGTGAAGCAGGCGCGAGCCGAACGCGCGAATGGGGTCGGCGAAGAGCACGCCGAGCGCCGTCAGCATGAAGGCGACGACTCCCCCGATCGTGGTCAGGCGAATGCGATCGTTCTCGAGCGCGTCGATGCGCTTGTGATCCTCCTCGCGCTGCTTCTTCAGGATTTCGACTTCGGCCTGGAGCGCGCCGATGTCCTGGTAGCATTCCTGCGTCGGCATGGGCTCTCCTTGCGGATTGTTGTGGCGCGTTCAGGCCGCGTCGTCGCGTAGCCCCTTCAGCGCGCCGGCGATAAGGCCGGCGACGCCGGAGATGACGGACCAAGCCGCGGTCGCCGTGGCGGGATCGCCGAGCCAGGCGGCGAAATGCGGATGGCCCGACGCGGCCTCGGCGGCCGCAGCGAGCGAGAGAAGTCCGGCGAGCGTGCCGGAAGTGATGAAGTTCATTCTTCGAGCTCCCGTTGGATGAGCGCGACGGACATGTCGATCTGCCAAGCCGTGCGCGCGGAGAAGAGCGGCGGCGCCATGCGCCGCGCGCGCGCCGGCATTCGCCAGGAGAGTTGGGTTATTGCGAGCCGCGTTTGCAACGCGGCCCGCTTGTCGTGCTTCAACGTGAATTCCTTGTGCAAGGACGCAAGCCTGCCGAACCTCGCAAGCGTCTCACGTTGCTCGGCGCGAGGGACTTCGGACGCGAGGGCGCCGAAGACCGTCAGAATGACGCCAAGAAGCTGCCCCATGTCCGAATCTCCTAACGGTCAGGCGCCAAGAGCGGTCTGCGCCGAACTGACCGCAGTGGCGACGTTCGCCGCATTGTTCGCGATTTTGGCCTGCGCCCAAACGTTCGAGATCGCGTTCTTTACCGCCGAGCTCGGGTTGCTCAGCAGCGACGCGATCTGAATACGAACGCTCGTAATTGCAGCAGCATCGTTCTGCTCATAGAATTCAACCACCTCGCCGAGCAGCGAGCCGATGTTCGAGGCGTTCGCGGTCCCGAGGACGTTGATGCTGCCGCCGAGCGCTTGGAGATTCGACAGTCCCGTCGAATTCAGATTGTTCAGGAAGCCTTCGAGGCCCGTAAGGCCGCCGGAAAGATTGATTGACATTGTTCGTTTCCCTTGTGGATAGCGGCCGCTGGCGGTTTGCCTCCGGGGAGGTTCAAGAGGCCGGCGCGCGCCACGGCCTTGATGCGAGCGGGCGTCGTCGTGGACCCATCGCTCCGCGCCGATTGGGAAGGCGCGACTGTTGCGTTCAGTCGCGCTTTGAGGGTTGGAAAGCTGGTTGCGTCGAAGCGCGCGGACTTCAGAGCGCGAGGGCCTGCGCTTCGAAATACGCCGCCCAATTCCGCGCTCCAGCGCCGCGCTTCGCCGGCTGTCCCGGCGCGCCGGCCTGCTCCCAGTAGATGCACGCGGCGGCGCTGGCGTCATAGGCGTTCGTCGCCGCGAGGATCTTCGGCAGCGCCGTCACGGCATAAGAGCTGTGCTGCAGCTCCCATTGCGCGGCCTCGATCTGATCCGCGATGGACGGAAACGTCGTCACATCGACGCCGGTCCCCTCCAGGATTTGATGCGCGCGCGCCCTGTGCCATTGAAAGAGGCCATAGGCCGTATCGCTGTCGCCGAGCGCTCGCGGGTCGAAGCTCGACTCGGCGTCGGCCTGCTCGACGATCGCGGCGGCGTGATAGGGCTGGAAAACACCGTGCGCCGTCGCGAGCCCGTTGAAGGCGTCAAGGATCTCCTTGGCCGCCGCGAGCTGCGCGGCGCTGTAGAGAGAAGCGTCAAGCGGCATCGGCGGCTCCATCGTCTCGGCCGAGAATCCGGCTCCGCACGCTGACCAGCGGATAGGCCGGGCCGGTGTCGGTTTTCCTTCCCTTCGGCAGCGCGACCTGCTCGTGGCTCACGACATCCTTGATCGTGGGATAGGCCTTCGCGATCGCGGCGCCGATTTCCGCCGCCGCCGCGATCTGCGCATCGGTGTAATCCTGCCAATAGCCCCAGCCGCCGGTCACGAGGTCTTGCGCGTGGATGACCTCAGAAGCGGCAATCTCGTGCTTGCCGATCTGGGTATAGAAATTCCCGTCGGCGCCCTTGTTGAGCACGCCGGCGTTGACCTGCTCGATGCCGACCGAGAAATTGTTGCAGCCGCCGCGGCCGCGATAGGCGGAGACGCCGACATGCCAGCCGACGACGTTGAGCGGCAGCAACTGTGTGACGGCGCCGTCGCGATCGAGCACGAGATGCGCGCTGACGCGATTTTGCGCGCGGCCATCGGTGAGCGTCGCAATCGCGCTCTTGGCGTCGAAGGTCGCCGTGTAGTGGAGGACGAGCAGCCTCGGCGTCATGACGTCGCCGCGGTTCGGCGACGGCTTCTGCGCCACGGGCTTGCCGTCCTTATGCAGGATGTGGTTGACGACAAAATAGGTCATGGGGGCTCCTTTGGGTGCGGCAATCGGCACTAGGCGGTAGGCAGTCGATTTTTCTTCCGACTGCCGACTGCCGTCACTTCGCCTTCAGCGCCGCGACCTCATGCGTGAGCCGGTCGATCTCCGTCGCCACATCGGCGTCGGAGGCTTGCTGCGGCGCTTCTTGCGCCTGAGCGGCTGTCGAAACGAGAGAGAGAGCGATCAGAAGCTTGCGCATGTGTCAGATTCCTTGCCAGCTCGAACCGTTGTAGGTGATGACGCAGTAGGTCGAGCCGCCGCCGGTGATCGACCCGCCCTTGGTGCAGGAGGTCGCGTCCGTGATGGCGGCGATCATCCCCGCCGCAGGCGAGGTCACTTGCGTGGTCAGCGTCGAATAGGTCACGGCCTGGTGCTGAACGACGCCCGCGCCCGTCGAATTGTTGGAGACCAGGACCACGCCCGACGAGACGCGCTTGAGCGCGGTGTCCGGCGTCGCGCTCGGATCGGTCGACGACGCCCAGCCGAACAGGCCGGAGGAGGTCTGCGCGATCTTTTGATAGCCGATATAGGCCATCGGCGAGCCGGCGCGCGTGTATTCGATGTCGTATTGGCTGCCGGCGAAGAACAGGCCGCTGTTCGAAACTCCGCCCGTGAGCGTCGGCGCGGCGGACGAGCCGGGGCTGAAGCTCACCTGGCCCGAGGCGTTGATGTTGTACTTGCTCGAGCCGCCGACCTGATAATCGACGAGCAGCGAGCCGCTCGCGCTCGTCGTATTCGTGACGTTGATCTTCAACGGCGCGTCGAAGGTCGTCGACGAGCTGTTCCAGGTCTGCGTGACGTAGAGGCCAGGCGTGCTGCTCGTGATCGTCCCGGCGGCGAGCGTCATGCTTCCCGCCGAATAGGTCAGCCCCGAG
>DASPSI010000141.1:0-5802 GCA_035624015.1 Methylocystis sp. | reverse complement strand
CCGTGCCGGCGATGCAGGCGAAGCTCGTCACGGCAAAGTTCTATATGGAGCGCATGCTGCCGCAGACAGCGCTGCGGCTTGCGCGCATAGAGACGGGCGCCGACACGCTAATGGCGCTCGCGCCCGAGCAGTTTTGACGGGTGTTTTTCGAACGCGCGGCGCGCTCCTTCTCCCATCACGGCGCAGGATGAGCGCGAACGGCTCAGCCTCGGCATTCCTGTCGCGGCGGCGCCTTCATCCGACCCGCCTACGGCGGGCCACCTTCTCCCACTCCGTGGGAGAAGGGGCGGCTCAACCCGAAAGCTCCCGATGCATTTTCCCATTCTCGGCCTCGTCGCCGCCTTTCTCACGGCGCTGTGCCAAACCGCGAGCGACATCGGCGCCAAGGCCGCGACGCGGGAGGCCGAGCAGCGGCTGATCCTCGCCACGCAGTGGCTTGCCGGCGGCCTCCTCCTGACCCTCGTCTGCCTCGCCGCAAATCCCGAACTGCTGCGCCGCCCGCTCGATGACTTCTTGCGCGCCGATTTCTATCCGACCCTTGTCGCCGGCGGCCTGCTCAATCTCGTCGCCCATTATTTCTATGTGCGCGCTTTCCGCCTCTCCGACGCCTCGCTCGTCGCGCCGGTCATTCTGCTGACCCCCGTGCTGCTGCTCGTCACTTCCCCGCTCATGCTCGGCGAGCAGGTGTCGCCCCTGGGCGGGGTCGGCGTGCTGCTCTCGGTCGCGGGCGCGGCGCTCCTCGGCCGGCGCGAGGCCGGTGCGCCGCTCGCCGCCTCGTTCGGCGCGCTGGCCTCGGACGCGGGCGTACGTTCGATGTTCGTCACCGCCGTGCTTTGGAGCATCACCGCCAATATGGACAAGATCGGCGTCCGCGCCTCCTCGCCGCTGATCTGGATCGCCGCGCTCTCCGATTTTATCGCGGCTTCCGCCGTGCTGTTCTATCTCGCCGGGCCGCGCCAGCCTTTCAGCTTGTGGGAGACGCGCTACGCGGGAGCTTCCGGGGCCGCCAACGCCATCGGCAACGCGTTGCAGATGTATGCGCTGACGCTGCTCTTCGTGCCCTATGTCATCGCCATCAAGCGGCTCAGCGGGCTGTTCACCGTGCTGGCCTCCAGCCTAATTTTTAAGGAAGACGTCCGCGACCGCCTCCTCGCCGCTTTCATCATGCTGATGGGGGCGGCGCTCATCGCATTTGCAAGGTAAAGAGGGGTTGCGCCCGGCGCGCGGCGGGTGAATAAACCTTCGCGCCGCAACATGCGGGCGAGACCAAGGCTCAACATGACAGACGCAAAGCCGGCGCAGGAGCGCCCCCAGGTCACCGACAAGGACGCGCTGCTCTTCCACTCCCGCGGGCGGCCCGGCAAGCTCGCCGTCGTCGCCACGAAGCCCATGGCGACGCAACGTGATCTCTCACTCGCCTATTCGCCGGGCGTCGCCGCGCCGGTGCTCGCCATCGCCGAGAATCCCTCGCTCGCTTACGACTACACGACGCGCGGCAATATGATCGCCGTCATCACCAACGGCACGGCGATCCTGGGGCTGGGCGATCTCGGCGCGCTCGCCTCCAAACCCGTCATGGAGGGCAAGGCCGCGCTGTTCAAACGCTTCGCCGACATCGACTCCATCGATCTCGAAGTCGACGCTCGCGAGATCGACGATTTCGTGGCCGCAGTCCGCTACCTCGGCCCGTCTTTTGGCGGCATAAATCTCGAAGACATCAAGGCGCCGGAGTGCTTCATCATCGAACAGCGCCTGCGCGAATTGATGGACATTCCTGTCTTTCACGACGACCAACACGGCACGGCGATCATCTCTTCCGCCGGTCTCCTGAACGCGCTGGCGCTCACAAACCGCGACATCAAAAAGACCAGGCTTGTCTGCAATGGCGCGGGCGCCGCCGCCATCGCCTGCTGCGAGCTCGCCAAGGCGCTGGGCTTTTCCCACGACAATGTCGTGCTCTGCGACACCAAGGGCGTGATCTATCGTGGCCGCGCGGCCGGCATGAACCAATGGAAGAGCGCCCACGCCGCCGAGACCAAGGCCCGGACGCTGGCCGAGGCGCTGGAGGGAGCCGACGTGTTCTTCGGGCTTTCGGTCGCCGGCGCGCTCACGCCTGAAATGCTCAAGAGCATGGCGGCGAACCCGATCGTCTTCGCCATGGCCAATCCCAATCCCGAGATCGCGCCCGAGGACGCCTTCGCCGTCCGCCCCGACGCGATCGTCGCCACGGGGCGCTCGGACTATCCGAATCAGGTCAACAACGTCCTGGGCTTCCCTTACATCTTCCGCGGCGCGCTGGACGTGCGCGCCAAGACGATCAACATGGAGATGAAGATCGCCGCGGCGCATGCGCTTGCGAGGCTCGCGCGCGAGGACGTCCCGGACGAGGTCGCCAACGCCTACAACGGCGCGCGCCCGCGCTTCGGCAGAGATTATCTGATCCCGGCGCCCTTCGATCCGCGGCTCATCTCCGTCGTGCCGCCGGCGGTGGCGCAAGCGGCGATGGACTCAGGCGTCGCGCGACGCCCGATCGTCGACATGAAGCTGTACCGCCGCGAGCTCTCCGCGCGACGCGATCCCGTCGCCGCGGTCATGCAGTCGATCTTCGAGCGCGTGCGAAGAAGCCCGAAGCGCGTCGTTTTCGCGGAGGGCGAGGAAGAGCAGGTGGTTCGCGCCGCGCGGGCCTTCGTCAACGAGGGGCTTGGCCGCGCGATCCTCGTTGGACGCGAAGACCGCGTGCGGGCGGCGGCGGAGCGCGCCGGCCTTGAGCTCGGGGACGGGCTTGAAATCCACAACGCCCGGCTCTCCTCGCGCAACGCCGCCTATGCGCAGCTCCTCTATGAACGCCTGCAGCGCAAGGGCTTTCTGCTGCGAGACTGCCAGCGCCTCGTCAACAACGACCGCAATCATTTCGGCGCGGCCATGGTCGCGCTCGGCGACGCCGACGCGATGGTCACCGGCGTCACGCGAAATTTCTCGAACGCGCTCGATGACATCCGCCATGTGCTCGACCACAAGCCGGGTCGGCGGCTCATCGGCGCCTCGCTGGTATTGGCGGCGGGGCGGGTCGTCGTCGTCGCCGACACGGCGATCACCGAAATGCCCGAGGCCGAGGATCTGGCCGAGATCGCGATCGAGGCGGCGGGCGTGGCGAAGCGCATCGGGCTGGAGCCGCGTGTCGCCATGCTGGCCTTCTCGACCTTCGGCTATCCGCCGGGCGAGCGCACCGCGCGCGTGCACGAGGCCGTGAAGATCCTGGACAAGCGCAAGGTCGACTTCGCGTATGAGGGCGAGATGGGCGCCGACATCGCGCTCAACCGCCAGCTCATGTCGGCCTATCCGTTCTGCCGGCTCCAGGACACCGCCAATGTGCTGGTCATGCCGGCGTTCCACTCGGCGGCGATCTCGACCAAGATGGTGCAGGAGCTCGGCGGCGCGACGGTGCTCGGGCCGCTCCTGGTCGGACTCGACAAGCCGGTCCAGATCGTGCAACTCGGCGCGACGGATACCGCGATCGTCAACATGGCGGCGCTAGCGGCGTTCGGGGTCGGGGGATGAGCCTCCTTCGTGCTCTTGGTGTCTTTGTGGCGCTAATTCACCACAAAGACACAAAGAGCACGAAGATATTCACAAGGTTTGCAAAGACTTTGCCGCCCCGCGTCGTCGTCTTCACCGACAAGCTCGACTGGCATGTCGAGAAGATTTGCCACGCCCTGACGCGGCTCGGCGCCAAGGCTATTCCGGCGCGCCTCGTCGACTGCAGGATCGATACGACCCGCAACAGCGGCCTCGCCATTCCGGGCTTCCGCGCGCTTCCCGATCTCGTCGTCGTGCGGGCGATCGGCGACGGCTCGCTCGAGATGATCACTATGCGGCTCGGCGTGCTGCATGCGCTGGAGGCGCTCGGCGTTTCGGTCGTTAATAATGCGAAATGCATCGAGCGCTGCACCGACAAATCCATGGCGAGCTTTCTGCTCGCGCGCGCCGGGCTCAACACCCCCGCAACCTTCGTCGCGCAGAACTTCGCGCAGGCGCAGGATATCGCTCGGCGCGAATGCGCGGCGGGGCCGTTGGTGCTTAAACCCCTCTTCGGCGCGCAGGGGTGGGGCCTACGGCTCATCCGCAGCGAAGCCCAGCTGCCAGCGCCCGAGGAGGCGCGCGGCGTCTATTATCTGCAACGTTTCGTCGCGCCGCCGCCCGGCGCGCGGGGCTACGCGGATATGCGCATTCTCGTCTCCGCAGGCGCGATCGTCGGGGCGATGCGCCGGACCTCGCCGCAATGGATCACCAATGTGCGGCAGGGCGCGAGGCCCGTCGCGGTCACGCCCGCGCCGCAGGAGGCCGACGCAGCGCTGCGCGCCGCCAAGGCGCTCGGCGCCCATTGCGCCGGCGTCGATCTCATCGCCGGGCCGGACGGCGCGCCGCAGGTGCTCGAGGTCAACAGCATGGCCGGGTGGAGCGGGCTGCAACGCGTGACCGGCTTTTCCATCGCGGAGCGCCTCGCCGCCGACGCTTTGGCCTCGGTCAAGGAGCGCGGCGCATGAACGCCCTGGCGAGAGCCTTCGTCGCCGCCTGCAAGGACGAGCTCGCCGCGCCCAAGCCCGGGAACGTGCATGTCTTCGCGTCCGGCCATCGCATGGAGGCGCAGGATTTCATCGACAGCGCGGAGGCGGCCGCCGGCCCGCTGACGGCGCAGGGGGCGAGCGTCGGCGCGCGCATCCTCGGCGCCGTCGAGGCGACCTTTGCGCGGGTGAAGCAGAACACCAATCTTGGAATCGTGCTGCTTTGCGCCCCGCTCGCGCACGCCGCGCTGACCTATCCAGGGCAAAGCCTGAACACGAGCGTTGCGCGCGTCTTGCGGAGGCTCGATCGCGATGACGCCGAGATGGCTTTCAAGGCTATAACGATCGCCAATCCCGGCGGCCTCGGCGCCGCGCCGCGGCATGACGTGACGCAGCCCGCGCGCGCGACGCTGCTCGAAGCCATGCGGGAGGCGGCCCCGCGTGATCGCATCGCGCGCCAATACGCGGCGGATTTCGAAGATGTTTTTGGGCTCGGCTCTGCCAGGCTTCACGAGGCGCGCGGGCTCGTCCCCGACCCGGAGCTCGCGACGTTGCGGCTCTACCTGGGCTTCCTTTCCGCCTTCCCCGACAGCCATATAGTGCGCAAATTTGGCGCCGAGGCGGCTGAGCGGCTCGTCGCCGAGGCGCGCGCTTTTGCAGCCGCAGCGGATTTTTCCTGCCGCGACGAGGCTTTCGGACACGCGTTGCAATTTGATGCTACGCTCAAGGCTCGCGGACTAAACCCTGGGACCAGCGCCGATCTGACTGTGGCGACCTTGTTCGCTGATTATGTCGGCGCAGTCTTGGCAAACGGTTCCAAAAATGGTTGAGTCCGCCCCGCGCGAGATGGTCTCGCGGGACTCGAACCGGCTTATGGCTGTGTGAAGCCTCGGCCGACCCGAGAAAAATAAAGGGGGCGCGCCCCGTGGCTTCGCGAGGAAGCGCGGGAGTCGCTGTCGGTCATCGAAAGGGAACGCAAATGGCTTTGATCAACAAACTGCTTGTCGGCGAGTCGCTCGTCGGCGAAGGCAATGAGGTCGCGCACATCGACCTCCTCATCGGACCGCGCGGCAGCGCCGCCGAGCTCGCTTTCGCTAATGCGCTCGTCAACAACAAGGACGGCTTCACGACCCTGCTCGCGGTCGTCGCCCCGAACCTGCTGGCGAAGCCGAACACGATTCTCTTCAACAAGGTCACGATCAAGGGCGCCAAGCAGGCCGTGCAGATGTTCGGCCCGGCG
>DASPSI010000131.1:0-14456 GCA_035624015.1 Methylocystis sp. | reverse complement strand
GCGGCTTGACCGGAATCGCCGCCTCGTCGATGCTCGCGCCGACTCGAGATTGGTGGGCGATCTCGTTCAGCGTCGCGGCGAGGCCGCCGCGCGTCGGGTCGCGCATCGCCTTGATCGAAGCGCCGCCCGCCGCCATCATCGCTGCGACGAGCTCATGCAGGGCGGCGGTGTCGGAGAGCACGTCGGATTCAAAGGAGAGATTTTGGCGCCGCGACATCACGGCGACCCCGTGGTCGCCAATCGATCCCGAGAGCAGGACGACGTCGCCCGGGCGCGCCTTGTCGCCCGAAAGCTCGACGCCTTCCGGCGCGACGCCCACGCAGGCGGTCGAGATGAACAAGCCGTCGGCCTTTCCGCGCTCCACCACCTTTGTGTCGCCGGTGATGATCGGCACGCCGGCCGCGCGAGAGGCGAAGCCCATGCTCTGCGCGATGCGCTGAAGCTCGGCGAGCGAAAAGCCTTCCTCGATGATGAAGCTCGTCGACATATAGAGCGGCCTGGCGCCGGCCATGGCGATGTCGTTGATCGTTCCGTTGACCGCCAGGAGGCCGATGTCGCCGCCGGGAAAGGACAGCGGCGAGACGACATAGCCGTCCGTGGTCATGACCATGCGCCCTTGGGCGACGTCGAAGGCGGACTGATCGTTGCCGGCGCGCAGCCAGTCATTGTCGAAAGCCGCGTGGAAAATATCGGCGATGAGCCGCGCCATGGCGCGGCCTCCCGAGCCGTGCGAGAGGTCGACGCGCCCAGAGCGCATATCGAGCTTTCGTCCAAGCGAATCGATCCTGTTCATTCCGCCGCCCTTTGCCGCAACGCCCGGAAGCGTCCGTATGCCCAGTAGGCCGCGCAAGAGCCTTCCGAGGAAACCATGCAGGCGCCCATCGGGGTCTCGGGCGTGCAGGCTGCGCCGAACAGTTTGCAATCGCGCGGGTGCTTGACGCCGCGCAGGATCGCCCCGCATTCGCAGGCGGGATTGTCGCGGGCGAAGCGCTTCTCGACGGGAAAGCGCTTCTCCGCGTCGTAATCCCGATACGCCTCGCGCAACCGCAAAGCGCTTCGTGGAATTTCGCCGAGCCCGCGCCACTCGAAGCTCTCGCGCAGCTCGAATATGTCGATGATCTCGCCTTGCGCGATGCGGTTGCCGTCTTCGGTCACCGCGCGGATGTATTCGTTCTCGACCTCGGCGCGGCCTTCGTTGACCTGCCGTACGAGCATCAGGATCGCTTGGAGGACGTCCAGCGGCTCGAAGCCGGCGATGACGATCGGCTTATGGAACTCCCGTGCGAAGACGCCATAGGGCGCGGTTCCGATCACCGTCGAGACATGGGCGGGGCCGATAAAGCCCTCGAGCGGAACCGCTTGCGGATCGCTCGCTTCGAGGATTTTTCGCATCGCCGCCGGAGTGAGCACGTGATTGCAGAAGACAGAGAAGTTTTCGAGGCGCTTCTTCTGCGCCAGCCGAATCGCCATGGCGGTCGGCGGCGTGGTCGTCTCGAAGCCGATCGCGAAGAACACGATCTCGCGCTCGGGCTCGCTCTCGGCGATGTTTATCGCTTCAAGCGTCGAATAGACCATGCGGATGTCGGCCCCTTGAGCTTTGGCCTTGGTGAGGCTCGCGCCGTTCGAGCCTGGGACGCGCATCAGATCGCCATAAACGCAGAGCGCCACGTCAGCGCGTTTGGCGAGCTCGATCGCTTCGTCGATACGTCCGATCGGCAGCACGCAGACCGGGCAGCCCGGCCCGTGAATGAGGCGGATGTTCTCGGGCAGAAGATCCTCGATACCATAGCGCGAGATGGCGTGGGTGTGGCCGCCGCAGAACTCCATGAAGGAATAGACGCGATCCGGCTGCGCTTCTTTCGCGATGTGCGCCGCCACGCCGCGCGCGACCTCGCCGTCGCGATATTCGTCGAGATGCTTCATGCGAAGGCTCCGAGATCAGCCGCCTCTTGCAGCAGTGCGAGCGTGCGTTGCGCCTCCTCCTCATCGATCTTGGCGAGAGCGAAGCCGACATGCAGCACGATATAGTCCCCTACTTCGACGCCTTCGACGAGCGCTAGCGACACTGTCTTCGTCACGCCGTCGAGGCTGACGCGCGCCATGTCGTCCGGCAGCAGCTCGATGACGCGCGCGGGTATCGCAAGGCACATCTCATCTTCCTCCGGTCTGCGCGGCTTGCCGCGCCAAGAATGCTTGGCCGAGCGAAAGACCCCCGTCGTTCGAAGGCGCCTTGCGCGCGAAAAGCGGCTCGACGCCGTGCGCGCGCAGACGTTCGGAGAGACCTTGCGCCAGCACGGTGTTCATGAGGCAGCCGCCGCCGAGCGCGACGCGCTTTCGATTCAAGCGTCGCGCAGCGTCGATAATCCAGGCGGCCAGCGCCTCGACGAGGACGCCGTGAAAAAGCTCCGCGCCCTCCCCGGCGGAAAGCCTCCCCTCGAGCAGCTGTGAAAACAGCGCCGAGAGGTCGAGCACGCCGTCCTTGAGCGAGAACGCGCCCGGCAGCTGGCGGAGCGTGCGGCACAGCGCCTCGAGCTCCATGGCCGCCTGGCCTTCATAGCGCTGCTCCAGGCATACGCCCAAGAGCGCCGCCGCCGCATCGAACATTCGGCCGAGGCTCGTCGTCCGCAACGCGCTTCGCGGCGCCGCCAGCCGCGCGACCTCGGCCGCCAGCGGCGCATGCGGAAAGCGCGCGGCGGCTTCCCCGCCGCGCCCCAAGTGCGCGAGCATGGCGACGCCCATGCGCCAGGGCGATCGGGCCGCGCGATCGCCGCCCGGGAGCGGAACCGGCGCCAAATGGCCGATGCGCCGCCACGCGCCGCCGTCGATCAGCATCAGCTCGCCGCCCCAGGCGCCGCCGTCATCGCCATAGCCGAAGCCGTCGAGCGCCACGCCGAGCGTCAGCTCGTCAAGGCCATGTTCGGCGGCTGCCGCGGCGACATGCGCGGCGTGGTGCTGCGCGCGAAAGACCGGCAGTCCGCTCTTCTCGGCTGCGCGCGTCGTGTAGAGATCTGGATGCAGGTCGCAGGCGATGCAATCAGGCCGCACGTCGAGAATATCGAGCATACGCGCGACGGTCTCGGCGTGATAGCTCACGGTCGCGCGGTCGCCGAGGCTGCCGATGTGGGTCGAGACGAAGGCTTCACGCCCGCGCGTCACCGTCACGCTCGTCTTGAGATGGGCGCCAAGCGCGAGCGTGTCGGGGCCATCGCTCGAAAGCTCGATCGGCTCCGGCACGAAGCCGCGCGCGCGACGCAGAAACGCGGGCGCGCCGGCGATCATAGTCATGACGCTATCGTCGGCGCGCGCGACGATCTCGCGGTCGAAGCCGACGATGAGATCCGCGACGTCTTCAAGCTTCTCGCGCGCCTCGGCGTCATCCACAATCAAGGGCTCGCCGCTCATATTCGCGCTCGTCGCGACAAGCGCGAAATCCATTGGCGCTTGGCGCCAGTTGCGGCCATCCGGTTTTCCAGCCGCAGCATGGAAAATCAGGTGGTGCGTGGGCGCATAGGCGAGCATCAGACCGATGCGCGACAGGCCGGGCGCCACCGAAGGCGCGAGGTCTCGGCGCTTTTCGACGACGACGATCGGCCGCGCGCACGAGGCCAACAGGTCGCGCGCCGCGTCGTCGAAGACGCCGACGCGCTCGGCGGAGGCGAGGTTAGCGACCATGATCGCAAACGGCTTGGCTTCGCGCTGCTTGCGGCGCCGTAGTTCCGCCACCGCCTCTTCATTGCGCGCGTCGCAGATCAGATGGAAGCCGCCGACGCCTTTGAGGGCGACGATCCCTCCGGCGCGAATGCAAGCAGCGATCGCTTCGACCGGCGCGTCGAGGCGCGGTCCGCATAGCGGGCAGGCGATGGCCTGGGCGTGAAAGCGCCGGTTCGCCGGCTCGCGGTAATCTTGCGCGCAGGCATCGCACATCGCGAAAGGCGCCATCGCGGTCTGCGGACGATCATAGGGCAGCCGCCGCGTCAACGTGTAGCGCGGCCCGCAGTGGGTGCAATTGACGAAGGGATAGAGATGAAACCGGCTCTGTGGATCGAAGAGATCGTCGAGGCAGGCCTCGCAGACGGCGGCGTCCGCGACGATGCGCGTCCTGGCCTCGCCGGGAGCGCTGGTCTCGATCGAAAACTGCTTCTCGGCCTTGGGAGAAACGCGCTGCGCCTCGATAGCGTCGATGCGCGCGAGCGGCGGCGGGCGTCGCCGCAACGCCGCAACGAATTCCACTGCGCGCGGGCCTTCGACCTCGAGCAGCACGCCTTCCGCATCGTTGCGCACGAAGCCGCCGAGATCCAGCTCATGCGCGAGGCCATAGACGAAAGGACGAAAGCCCACGCCCTGCACTGCGCCGCGCACTCTGACGCGCAAACGCTCCGTCGCTTCGAGAGGAGAGCTCGTCGCCATGCCCGCTACTCAGCGACCGCCTTCGGCGCATTGGCGCGGGCCCAGCGCGCCGCTCGCCCTTCGAGCCAAGCGTAGAAGGCCGGCAGACCTTCGCCCGTCCTCGCCGAGACCAACAGCGTCTGCAGGTCGGGGTTTATCTTCAGCGCGTTGGCGACGCAGCCTGTCACGTCGAAATCGACATGCGGCAGCAGATCCGCCTTGTTCAGCAGCATGAGATCCGACGCCGCGAACATTTCCGGATATTTGAGCGGCTTGTCCTGGCCCTCTGTCACCGAAAGCACGACCACCTTATGCGCCTCGCCGAGATCGAAGGCGGCGGGGCAGACGAGATTGCCGACGTTCTCGATGAACAGCAGCCCGCCGCGCTCGAGCTTCAGCTTCTCGAGCCCATGCGCCACCATATGCGCGTCGAGATGGCAGCCCTTGCCGGTATTGATCTGCACCGCCGGCGCGCCGGCGGCGCGGATGCGCTCGGCGTCGTTCGATGTCTGCTGGTCGCCTTCGATAACCGCTACGGGGAAGCGCTCGCGCAGATCGCCGATCGCGCGCACGAGCAGCGAGGTCTTTCCCGAGCCCGGGCTCGAGACGAAATTGAGCGCGAATGTGCCGGTCTGCATGAAGCGCGCGCGATTTTGCGCCGCGTGATCGTTGTTCTTGTCCAGGATGTCGCGCTCGATGCGCACGATGCGCTCCTGCGACAGCCCCGCCACATGCGCGCCCGCCGCGCCGGCGCCGAAATCGATCGCCGCTTCGCCCGGCCCGTGATCATGTCCATGCTCGTGCGCATGCTCGCCGTGATCATGATGATGGTGGTCATGATCATGATGATGGTGGTGACCATGAGGATGGTCATGGGCGTGGTCATGCCCATGCGTCTTGTCGCCTTCGACGCTCGTCGTTCCGCAGCCGCACACCGTGCACATCACTCGACCTCCAGCTCTTTGAGGCGCAGCTCGTCGCCTGCCGAAACCTGCACATGAAAGCGCCCGCATTCAGGGCAGGCGCCGAAGCGCTCGTAGATCGCGACCGGCTTGGCGCAGTCGAGGCACCAGCCTTCGCCGGGCGTCACCGCGATGTCGAGCGTCGCGCCTTCGACGAGCGTTCCCTTCGCCACGGCGTCGAAGCAGAAGCGCATCGCTTCGGTGTCGACGCCGCCGAGCGCGCCGAGCTCCAGCCGCACTACGCGCACGCGCGCGAAGCCTCGGCTGCGGCCTTCGCCTGCGATCAGCTCGATGAGACTTTCCGTCAGCGCCATTTCATGCACGGACGTGTTCCTTCACCTCGACGCGGAACGGGACGCAAGGGTCGATGAGACCGGCAAGCTGCACGATCCGACGCTCCGCCGCCTCGCGCGGAACCGCCGCCCCGAGCAGCGCCGCGACGAAAGGGCCGGCGGGATGAAAATTCCATTCGGTCGGCGCGACGATCTGGTAGTCCGCAATCCGATCGTCCGCCGAGAGCCGCACCCAGTGATAGAGCCGCCCGCGAGAAGTTTCCGCGACCGCAAACCCTTCGCGCGGCGACGGCGAGACCGCGCAGCCCGCCTCCGGCTCGTCCTTGTCGGCGCGCTCCAGCAGCCGGAAGCATTCCGCGAGGTCGATCATACGCGCCTCGAAGCGCGCGGCAAGCGCGCCTTTCGAAAAATCCGTCTCCCGCCAGCACCGCGCGAATGCGCCGGTCTCCGGAGCGCGCCCCGGAAGCGAGGGCGCGGCGGCGAAGGCGTCGCCGCCGGCGCGCACGCGCTCGAGAATGGCCGAATCGTCGGTGTCGCCCAAGGCGTCGGGGACCGAAAAGGGCAAGGGCGAGCCCGCTTCGAGCGCTCTCGCCAGAGGTTCGAACGCAGAGTCGCCGGAAGGCGCCAATGGCGCGCCCTCACGCTGCGGGCAGAGCGCGTGATCGCGGCCTAAGGCGCAGATTTGCCGGATCAGCGACCGCATCGTCTTGCGGTCCGAGGCCGATGCAAACGAGCTGGAGAACGCCTCGACTCCGAGCTCGCGCGCAAGCGACAGAATTTCGCCGAGCGGCCGGATAAGGGCGATGTCGGTCATGGCGTCGCCGCCATGGAGCGCCAAGATCATGTTGGAGCGAAGGGTTCCGCCGAGCCTGTCGGCGATGAGCGTGACGGTTTGCGCCTGGCTGCGCCTCACGCAGATCGTCCCGTTGCGCGCGCTCGCGACGGCGCGCGCCGCGACGACGCGATGCGAGGCGCCGCAGAGCGAAAAGATGCGTTCGGCGAGCAAAGGGGCCTCCTCCGCCGGCCGGTCGACAAAGAGGCGCGCAAGATTAGTCGGGCGCGTGGAGACGACGCGCACCGAGCAAACGCGGTCGTCGGCGATTTCCACGACGATCGCGAGTCCGCCGTGCCCGGCGGCGCCCACGTCGACTGGGGCGTTCATGGCGGCGGGCCCGGCTGGAGCCGGCCGCGGCCGAGAAAAGCGCGGCGGTCGAGTGCTCTTCTCGGCCCCGACTCGGGTTTTTCGGCATGTAAATGCGGATCGAACAGGGCGGCGAGCGCCGCCTGCGCCGCCGCGCGCGCGGATTCCTGGTCGGGAAAATCCTCCATCGGCGAGATGAGCGAGCAGGAGGCGAGGCGGCCGAAGCCGGCCATCTCGGCGAGGATGAAATCGACCTCGCCCGCGGGGAAGCGCAGCCGCAGGGCGCGCGCCGGAAGCGCCGGACTTTCGCCGTCTCGCAGCTGCGCGGCGACGAGGTTGAGGAACCAGGGCGTCACGACGATCCCGACTGCGAGCCCGCAAAAATCGCGAAAGCCGATCGCCTCCACCTGGAGCGCAGCGTTGCAGATCGGCGCGTCGCGCATGGCAGTCGCTTCGATGCCGCGATACAGCGCGGCGAGCCGGGCGCCGATCGCTTCCGCGCTCATGGCTGCGCCTTCAGAAATTTCTCGCGCGGCGCGTCGCATACAGGACAGCGCCAGTCATCGGGAAGCTCGGCGAATGGCGTTCCAGGCTCGATCTGCCAAACGGGATCGCCCTCCGCAGGATCATAGACACGCCAGCACACGCCGCATTCCAAGCGCAGCGCGGCTGAGGGTTCGAAGGCGGCGTCCTCGCTCATGCGAAATAGGCCTCGTGGATTTCGCGCAGACGCTCAGCCGAGTCGCGGAAATCCTCCTCCGCGGCTTGAGCTGCAGCGGGGACGCCACCGATCTCCAGCGTGTCGAGGATGATTGCGTCGGAGGCGTTGAAGAACTGCACCGACCAGACGTGACGCGCGCCGGTCGCCGTGATCTTGCAGGCGCCATAGCCGCGCGAGACGAGCTGCACAGGGCCGTCGCCGAGCGTCTGCTGCAAAAACGCCATGTCGATCTCGTTCATCGGCAGCAGCGAAAAATTGATCACATGCGAAGCGGCGCCCGGCGCGAAGGCCGCCATGCGCTCGCCGATCTCGGAGAGGAGCGGCATGACGTTCATCGCGCCCGTGGGTGGCGCGCCGAAGGAGAGACGATCCGCGGGGAGAAGCGCGGCGCGACGCACGATCTCGGGGGTGGCGCCGATTTCGAGATAGTCGGCGCCGATGCGCCCCACGGCGTCGCGAAAGCGCACGCGCCACAGGCCAGCGACGGTCGCTTCCCCGATCTCGGCAGTGACGCCGTCCGGCAGCGCCGCGACGCCGCTGACCTCGCCCTCGCCCAGCACTTGCCCGAGCAGCTCGAGATCGTCGGCGGCGAAGTCGGTGATGTCGAAGAGCCGGCTCGGCGCCAGGGCAGCCTGAGTTTGCAGCGCCAGGGCGAGCTCCGGCAGCAGCGCCGCTGCGCGGGGGCAGCGGGCGACCGCCTCCGCGCCTCGAACGCTGGCGAGAAAGCGGAGGCTGCCGCGCTTGCTTGCTTCGGCTCCGATCAGCGGCGCGACGGCGATCGCTTCCTCGGACCCTTCGGGGGCGGCCCAAAATCCGAGCTTCATGCGGCAGTCTCCCGGCCTGAGTAGGTGAAGGCGACGCGCGGGCCGGATTTCGCCTCACACGCCGGCGCATCTGGCTTCAGCATCGCCTCGATGCGGGCGACGTAATCGGCCCAGTCATAGACCTTGGGCAGCACGCCGAGCGTCTCGTGACCGCGCAGCACGACGAGGCTCGGCAGCACGCGGACGTGGAAGCGATCTTTGAGCGCGGCCTCGGCCTCGGCCGCGACGAGCCCGCCGCGCAGACGCCCAGCGAAGGTTTTCAAGAGCTGCGGCAAGATGACGGCAAGATCGCGCGTCTCGCTGCGCTCAGTCGGGTCGCCGGCGAAGAACAGCACTGCGTGCGGCGGCGCGTCAGGGGACGGCGCGAGGAAGGCTTCGACGTTCGTCGCGCCGATCAAGGCCAGCCGGTGACGATCGCAGAGGGAGTGACGCAGCGAGGCGGGCATCAGTCTTTCCTTTTTGCTACATTCGGCAATCGGTGTGCCAAGGGAAGCCGCGGCGGTCTGGAAGACAACTTGCTGAACCGCAAAGGTCTTTGGCAGCTATGCCAGGAAAACCGATCAATGTTTTGGATATTAGCTTTCCAATTGAGGAAACTAGCTTTGCGCAACCCGCGCTTGATAATGCTCGCGGCTCGCGTCGTGCTCATTTTCGTCCCTAACGAAGCTGTGTGGAGAATACGATGTTTGACACCGCCCTGTTCATTAAAGCCGCCGGAATCGGTGTGGCCATTGCCGCGCCAGTCGGGCCGATGAGCATCCTATGCATGCGCCGAACGCTTGCCGGCGGCTGGCGAAGCGGACTCGCCATCGGAAGCGGCATCGCGATCGCCGACGCGACCTACGGTCTCATCGCAGCACTCGGCTTAGCCGGCGTCTCCCAATTCATGCTTTCTTACGAAAAGCCGTTCCATGCGGCCGCTGGCTTGTTACTGTTTTATATAGGCCTCAAGACGTTTTGGGCGTGCCGAGGCTCCGAAGAGGCGAAAGAGGCCAGCCTTTCGCGTGGGTGGACTCGCGATTTCGCGACATCGGTCCTGCTCACTCTCACGAACCCGCCAACGATCATCATGTTCGCGGCAATCTTCACCGCGCTGGCGCCATCCGGCGGACTTGAGTCGGCTGGAGCAGTTGCGACCGTCGCGGGCGTCTTTACAGGTTCGCTCGTTTGGTGGTGCCTTGTGGCGGCGGTTGTGACTTTGTCTCGCCGCGCGATGAGTCGAGAGATCAGCATCTGGTTCGACCGCCTTGCCGGCACAGTACTGGCGGCCTTTGGCGTCATAGAGTTCTGTCGGGCGTTATGAGGCGCATGAGGAGGTCACGATGTCTACAGTGGCGCAGAAATCTCATTCCGCTGGGCACGAAGGCAAGGGCGAACACACGGGGCAAGCTCTAATCGACGCTCTCCAAGCGTCGCCCTACCGCGACATCAACGTCGAGCCGACGCGCGAGCGGTTGCCCGCGCCTGCGTGGCAGTCTTCAATCCTTGGGAATGACGCCTCTCAAGGCGCCGGCTCGCCGGCCAAGAACTCTGGCAACTGCGGCACGCGATCGATGAGATCGGCGAAGAGATGGTCGACATTTTCGCCCCTCAGCGCGGCTTCCACCGCGTCTAGCGCGTCATCGATCTGCTGCGCTTCCAGATCGCCGAGCACGCGGACGGCCGCGCCGAGATGCGCCAGGACTTTCGTTCCCTTCGGCTGCGGCCCGACGAGCAGCATCGAGATGCGCTCCCGCTCGCCGCGGCGCTCGCACAGCGCCTCGGCGCCGATATCCTCGACGACCGTCATCGGAAAGCCGATGCACATGGACGCGTTCCCATCAGCGCTGGGCTTCGAGGGCGAACAGCGCCGCGACAGCGAGTGCGAGCGCGACAGCGATAGCGGCGACGATGACGAGCAGATGGTCGGAATGGGTCAGGGCGTGCACAAGCAGCCAAGCCGCCTCATTGCGATGCGGGCCCGGGTGCGCGAGGGCCGCGGTCGGCGCGAGCGAAGCGAAGGCGAGAAGGCTTAGGCCCGTAAGGTTGCGCATGGGTTTCACTCCTATAAAGCCATGACCCCGGCGCCGCGCCGTTCGTAGGCGCTGTCATCGAGATCGTTTCGAAGCAGCGGCGCGGCCTTTTGCGTCCGCGGACGGCAGCGCACGCCCCATTGCGCGAGCACGTCCCGCGCAGCGACGAACGCCGGCTCGAACGCCGCGCGCACGGGCTCGGTCAGCGGGCCGCCCCAGTCCTCGAGGTCCTCCGGTTGCACGCCGATCAAGGCGAGCCTCTGCGGATAGCGGCCGAGCAGCTCCGCCGCGCTTAGAACCTCCTGAAAGCCAGTCTGATGCAGGCTCATCTTCTTCGCGCCCGTGAAGCGCGGCACTTCGCCGTCGCGCACGACGTGCAGCTCTCCCGGCGCGAGGCCGTAATCGATCGCGTCGAAGACGATGAGCTGCTCGCAGGCCTCGACGAAATGCACGAGATAGAGCCCCTGCGTGCCGCCGTCGAGCACGGTGACGCTCTCATCCGTCTCGAAGCGCGAGTGGAAGGCTTCGACAGCCCGCACGCCAAAACCCTCGTCGGCCCAAAGGATGTTGCCGATGCCGAGCACCAGGGTGCGGGGCGCGCGAATCATCTTTCAGCCGTCGCTGTCGCGGAACGTGCGCTCGCCCGAGATCATCGAGGAAATCAGGCTCTGGCGCGACATGATGTCCTCGCGCACCGCAGCGTAGACGTGCACGATCACGAAAAGCACGACGCCCCACATGCCGAGGTGATGCCAGGTATGCACGTCCTGGCTGTTCGGCCAGATGGAGAACACCCAGCCGAAGAGCCTATATTGCCAGCTGTCGCGCCCGGCGCCCTCGGAATAGAGCGCGAAGCCCGTGACGATCATGAAGGTCAGGAGCAGCAGGAAAAAGAACATCGACACATGCGCGAGCGGATTGTGCCCGATGTATTTCTGCGGCCGCCTGACCAGGAACAGATACCAGCGCAGCTCATAGAACACGCCCCAGACCCATTTGCGATCCCAGAGCGGCAGCGTGAACACTTGGCGGGCATACGGATTGCCGACGAAGGCCCAGTATATGCGGCCCAAGAGGCCGATCACCAGCACATAGCCCGCGGCGAAATGCGCGAAGCGGATATAGCCCATGAGGAAATTGGCGCTCGCCTCTCCCGGCGTCGACGGCAGCGGCGAGGCGATGAAGAAACCCGTCAATGCAAGCACGACGATCGCCAGCGCATTGACCCAGTGCCACAGCCGCACTGGCGCTTCATAGACATAGAAGGTCTGCAGATTCGCTGCGCGCTCGCCATGCGCATCCAGGATTCCGGTGTTTCCCGTCGCCTCGGTCATGTCAGCGTCTCCCTCAGCGCACCTTGATTTGCGTCATCTCCTGCCCCTCCTCGCTCATGACGTGAGTCGAGCAGGCGAGGCAGGGGTCGAAGGAGTGCAGCGTGCGCAGGATTTCGAGCGGCTTCACCGGATCGGCGAGCGGCGTGTCCATGAGCGAGGCCTCGAAAGCGCCAATGTTGCCTTTCGGGTCGCGCGGGCTGCCGTTCCAGGTCGTCGGCACGATGCATTGGTAATTGTCGATCTTGCCGTCCTTGACCTTGATCCAATGCGCGAGCGCGCCGCGCGGCGCCTCGGTGAAGCCATAGCCCTTGGCCGTCGAAGGCCAGCTCTCCGGCTTCCACTTGGCGACATTGGCGGTCGCCGAGTCGCCGGCCTTGATGTTGGCCAAGAGCTTGTCCTGGAAATGGCGCAGCTTATGGGCCGCCCATTGGCACTCGAGCCCCCGCGCCGCGGTGCGGCCCAGCGTCGAGAACAGCGCCGTGACGGGAACGCCGAGCTTCTTGAGCAGGGCGTCGGTCGGCTCCTTGAACTCGGGATTGCCCTGCGCGTAGCCGACAATGTAGCGGGCGAGCGGGCCGACCTCGACTGCATTGCCGCGCCAGCGCGGCGATTTGATCCAGGAGTATTTGCCGCTCTCATCGACGGCCTCGATGTTGGTCGGCGTGCCCTTCGCAGCAGGGCCCAGCTTGTAGTTGGGCTCCGTCACGCCGTCGAAGGGATGCAGGCCCTTGGTCTCGTCGGGATATTTGTACCAGGAATGCGTCACAAACTCCTGGATCTGCTCCGGGTCCGCGTGGTCGATCGGATGCACTTCGTTGAGGTTGCCGTTGAGGATCACGCCGCGGGGCAGCAGGAGGCTTTTCGAGGTGTAATCATTGGCGCGCTCGGGGATGTCGCCATAGCTCATGACGCTTTTGCCCGAGAGCCCGCCCCCGTAAAGCCAGTCCTTGTAGAAGGAGGCGATCGCGGCGAGGTCGGGCAGATAGACCTTCTCGACGAATTCGATCGAGCGATCGATAATGGAGCTGACCTCGTTCAATCGCTCCATGTTGATCGCGCCGACCGCACCCGTGCCGTCGACATTGATCGCGCAGGGGACGCCGCCGACGAGCCAGTTCGGATGCGGGTTCTTGCCGCCGAAGATGGCGTGGATCTTCACGATCTCCTTCTGGAAATCGAGCGCCTCGAGATAATGCGCGACCGCCATGAGATTGGCTTCCGGCGGCAGCTTATAGGCGGGATGGCCCCAATAGGCGTTCTTGAACGGGCCGAGCTGGCCAGAGTCCACGAATCTCTTGAGCCGGATCTGCAGGTCCTTGAAATAGCCGGGAGAGGACAGCGGCCAGTCGGAGATTGACTGCGCCAGCGCCGAGGTCGCCTTGGGATCGGCGGAAAGCGCCGAGACGACGTCGACCCAATCGAGCGCATGCAGGTGATAGAAATGCACGAGGTGGTCGTGCACCTGCAGCGTGAGCTGCATGATGTTGCGGATGGAATTAGCGTTCTCGGGAATGTCGATCGAGAGCGCGTTCTCGACTGCGCGCACCGAGGTCAGCGCATGCGTGCCGGTGCAGACGCCGCAGATGCGCTGCGTGAAGGCCCAGGCGTCGCGCGGATCGCGCCCGCGCAGGATGATCTCGATCCCGCGCCACATCGTGCCGGTCGAGACGGCGTTGCGGATCACATTGTGCTGGTCGACATTGACCTCGACGCGCAGATGCCCCTCGATCCTCGTCACCGGATCGACGACGACGCGCTTGCCGGAATTGTCGAGGGTGAAGCCGTTCGGCGTTTGGATGCCCATGATTGCGCTTCCTCGTCAGGCGTTGCGGTCGGTTGCGTGAGGCTTGGCTAAAGCGCGCTTGACCGCCGTCACGCCGGCGTGAGCCGCGACCGCGCCGCCGACCATGCCCACGGCCGCGAGGCCGACCTCATCGGCGTTGCGCTCGATTCCGAACTGCTTGATGTTGGTGAGCCGCTCATAGAACGGCCCCTTGTCCCAGAAGCCTTCTTCCGAGCAGCCGAGGCAGCCGTGGCCCGATTGGATGGGGAAGGAGACGCCGCCATTCCAGCGCACGGTGGAGCAGGCGTTGTAGGTCGTCGGGCCCTTGCAGCCCATCTTGTAAAGGCAATAGCCCTTGCGCGCGTTCTCGTCGTCCCATTCCTCGACGAACTGGCCGGCGTCGAAATGCGGGCGTCGATAGCATTTGTCGTGGATGCGCTGCGAGTAGAACATCTTCGGCCGCCCCTGGCGGTCGAGCTCCGGCAGGCGCCCGAAGGTCGTGACGAAGGTGACGACGCCGGTCATGACCTCGGCGATCGGCGGGCAGCCCGGCACCTTGATGATCGGCTTGTCGAAGATCACCTTGTCGATCGGCGTCGCCTGCGTCGGATTGGGCTTCGCGGCCTGCACGCAGCCCCAGGAGGCGCAGGCGCCCCAAGCGATGATCGCGAAGGCTTCCTCGGCCATCCATTTGAGCTTCTCGACGAAGGGCTTGCCGCCGTCGATGCAGAACATGCCGCCTTCGTTGAGCGGCGGATTGCCCTCGACCGCAAGAATGTATTTGCCCTTATATTTTTCCTTGGTCTCGGCGAGGATTTCCTCGGCCTGATGACCGGCGGCGGCCATGATCGTATCGTCGTAGTCGAGCGAGATCATGGAGAGCACGACGTCCTTGACCAGCGGATGCGCCGAACGGATGAAGCTCTCGGAGCAGCAAGTGCATTCGAGCCCATGCATCCAGATGACCGGCGTGCGCGGATTGGTCTCCAGCGCCCTGGCC
>DASPSI010000112.1:0-27315 GCA_035624015.1 Methylocystis sp. | reverse complement strand
CGTCGTCCTTGGCTAACAAGGACTTAAAAGCTCTACCGCTCGAAGATGTCGTTTTTGCGCAGCCTGCGCCGCCTTCACTCGGCGGGCGGCGCGTCGGGAACGATCTCCGGCTCCGGGGCGCACGCCGGCTCCAGCGCTGGCGCGCCGGCTGCGCGCCTCTCGGATTTCCGTCGCCCGAGCATGACCCACCACGGATCGCTGACGTGAAGATGATGGCGCAGCGGCGTCTTGATGATCGCGAGCACGAGGCCGATGCTGAACAGGCACCAGACCGCCGGCCATTCGGTGATGTCGCCCGTGGTCTGCGCCGCGAGCCAGGGGCCGGCGAGATAGGAAAACAGGGTGAAGCGCCAGCTGCCGATCAGCGCCGGCATGAGGAAGGCGGTCAGCGGGTAGGCGATGAAGCCGCGCCCGAGCCACGCATTGTCGGCCATGCTGTTGCCGATCCCATTGGCCGGCAGATGCCACGCGAGATGCCATTCGCCGCGCACGGTGCAAAGAACGTCGCCGCACAGGGGGCGACCGATCGTGCAATGCCCGGCCCAGTTGAAAGGGTAGAGCTGCACCAGCATCGTAATGGCGCAGCAGAAGCAGGCGAAGTAGACCCAGGGCGCGATTCTGCGCGCGGCGTCCTTGGGCATGAAGTAGAGGGCGACCGAGTTAATGAAGAAAGGCTGAAATGTTATGTGCAGATAGCCGAATAACGTCATCATCTGGTTGAGCGGCGAATCGCACTGCCCAAGCACCGAATAGCTGACCGCCTGAAGCGATTCCATGCTTGCGAAGTAGAGAAGGCACACCCAAAGCGCCATGGGCTCGGGATTGCGTTTCAACGCAGAATAGGCGGCGCCGGCGATGCCGGTCGCCGCGAGGACGGTAGACGCTTCTCCACTCCAGCACATCTCGGTCTCGTTTTTTGGGCGAAATTTGCCACGCTCTCGATACACTATTGCCAGCCCACGTCAAAGGGCGGCCAAAGGGTTTTCGCAACCCGAATTTACCGGGGGTTAACCCTGTTGCGGCCTCATGGCCACGGGCGCAAAGGCTTCGGCCCATAGTTCGGAGGCGATCATGGCGAGAGACGACGACGATCTGCCGCTTCGAGGCGGTTCGAGGGTCCAGTTTGGACGCCAGACGCCGGCAGAGGCCGCGCCCGAAATCTTTAGAACCGCTTCCTCCTCGTCCTGGGGCCGCCAGTTGATGGGCGCGCTGACCGTCTCGATCGCCGTCGGCAGCGTCGCGGGCTATGTTTACGGCGGCCGAACGGGCGTGAGCGAGGGAGCCGCGGCCGGCGCCCGCCGCGAGCTCACGGCCGGCGCCGATCCGTCTTCCGCGCGGGAGGCCGAGACCCTTCGCCTGCTGGATGACGTGCGCGGTCTGCGGGCGCAGGTCGAGCAGCTTCGGCACGGCGCCGAGGCTCAGCGCGCCGCCGCCGACGAGACCGGCGCGCTCGGGGCGGAGCTGCGCGAAGTGTTGGCGCGGCTGGATCGTCTGGAGCGGGCCGCCGCCGACAAGACGCCTGTCGGCGCGATCCCGTCTCCGACGACGGACGCCCGGGCCAGAGCGAAGAAGGCCAAGCCGCTCGGCCATTGAGGCGAGGGTTGCCGGCCTTAGGGGCGATCTCAACCCAAGCTTAACCAGCGCCGCATATTTTAGGTTTATACCGCCGTTTGCAGTCGAGCTTCGTCGATCCGCTTAAGGGCGCGGACACCCGCGACCATTTGAACTTATTGCAGGGCGAGGAATACGGAGCGCGGTCATGCGCACCAACAGGGACGATCTTCCGCAAGCGAGTGGCCGCAGACTGTCTTTCGACCACGGCGGCGCGGAAACGCCGAACGGCGCCGACAAGCTCAACTCGTCCGAGGATGTGACCTTTCTCGGTCCTCAGCTGATCATCGCGCTGATCGCCGCGACGCTGGTCGGCGGGGTCGCGGGAGCGCTGTTTCGCGACGATTCCGATTCGCTCGCGTCTCCTGCGCCGAGCCGCGCCTCTGCGACGGCGGCGCGCAGTTGCGAGCGCGGCGGAGCGCCCTGTCCTGCGGCGCCGGAGCCTCGCGATCGACAGACCAAAGGAAATCGCTGATCGCGGGCAGCGGCGAGCGTCCAAACCCTCCCGCGGAGATCGCGGGCGCGGCCCGTCATTTTTCCTGGCGCGATGGGGAGGCGCGCTGAACGGCGCGCATCCCGGCGTCCAGAGCGAGCGCCATCGGGGCATTTAGGTTTCTCTTGACCTGAGCCCCATTCCGTCCGACGTAGGCGGCGACGAAGCCTGCTCGACGGCTTTGCACATGACGGAATGGCGAGGGCGATGAATTTTCACCGGGACGAATCCGCGATGTCAGGCGTGTCGTTGCCGGCGCCTTTCGCCGCCGAGCCTGCGCCGCGACATCCTTCGCAGGCGGTGACGGTCGGATCGGGCGAGAGCGCGGTCGTCATCGGCGGCGGGACCCCGATCGTCGTGCAGTCGATGACCAACACCGACACGGCGGATGTGGAGCAGACCGTCGCGCAGGTGGCGGCGCTCGCCCAAGCGGGCTCCGAGCTTGTGCGCGTGACTGTCGATCGCGACGAGGCCGCGGCGGCGGTGCCGCATATCCGCGAGAAGCTCGACCGCATGGGGGTCGAGGTCCCGCTCATCGGCGATTTCCATTACATCGGCCACAAGCTGCTCGCCGATCATCCGGCCTGCGCCGAGGCGCTCGCCAAATACCGCATCAACCCCGGCAATGTCGGCTTCAAGGACAAGAAGGACCGGCAGTTCGCGGCCATCGTCGAGCTCGCGATTCTGCACGGCAAGGCCGTGCGCATCGGCGCCAATTGGGGCTCGCTCGACCAAGCCACGCTGACCGAGTTGATGGACTTGAACTCGAATTCGGCGGCGCCGCTCGACGCGCGCACGGTCATGCGCGAGGCCATGGTGCGCTCGGCGCTCGACTCCGCCGCGCGCGCCGAGGAGATCGGTCTCGCGCGCAACAGGATCGTGATCTCGGCCAAGGTGTCTGCGGTTCAGGATCTGATCTCGGTCTACCGCATGCTCGCGGCTCGCAGCGACTATGCGCTGCATCTGGGCCTGACCGAGGCCGGCATGGGTTCGAAGGGCGTCGTCGCCTCGGCCGCGGCGCTCGGCGTGCTGCTGCAGCAGGGGCTGGGCGACACGATCCGCGTCTCGCTCACGCCCGAGCCCGGCGGGGACCGCAGCCTCGAGGTGCGCGTCGCGCAGGAGATCCTCCAGACGATGGGCTTTCGCACCTTCGTGCCGCTCGTCGCCGCCTGCCCGGGCTGCGGGCGGACGACCTCGACCGTGTTCCAAGAGCTCGCGCGCGACATCCAGGCGCATATCCGCGAGCGCATGGGCGTGTGGCGGACGCAATATCCAGGCGTCGAGACGCTCAACGTCGCGGTCATGGGCTGCATCGTCAACGGGCCCGGCGAGTCGAAGCACGCCGACATCGGCATCTCGCTGCCCGGCACGGGCGAGACCCCGGCGGCACCCGTATTCATCGACGGGCAGAAGGCGACGACGCTGAGGGGCGAGGGCATCGCTGAGGAGTTCGTGCGCATCGTCGATGATTATGTGGCGAAGCGCTTCGGGGCGGGCGCCTGAGGGTTTTTCGCCTGCGTGGGCGTCAGGAAGGACGGATGGAGCGCCAGAGGTGGCCGGCAAGAACGACGAGGCGTATCGCTCGATCGGCGAGGTCGCGGAAGACCTCGACCTTCCGCCGCACGTGCTGCGATTTTGGGAGACGCGTTTCGGGGAGCTCGATCCGGTCAAGCGCGCGGGCGGGCGCCGCTTCTACCGCGCCCGCGACGTGGAGCTGCTGAAGGCGCTCCGCCACCTGCTTTACGGCCAGGGCTATACGATCAAGGGCGTGCAGCGGCTTCTGCGCGAGCAGGGCGCGCGCGCGCTCGTCGAGAGCGTGCAATCGGGCCGCGCGCTGGAGCCCGCGCCGGCGGAGGCGCCGCCACCCCGCGCCGAGCCGCCGCACCTGCCGCCGCCTCCACAGGAAAGGCTCGAGCCAGTCGTGTCCCTGGCGCCGGCGTCGAATCTGCCGGCGCTGATCGCCGAGCCGTTCCAGAGCGTGGGACTAAGCGAGGAAGACGAAAAACAGCTGCGCCTCGCGCTCGCGGATTTGGCGGAGGCCCGGCGGCTGCTGATGCAAGGGAGGGAGTGAGCGGCCGCCTTCGCCGGGCTTCTCAACGCCCCGATGGCCAGGGCATCTCGTTGAGCGGCACGATGGCCGGAATCAGCTGGATACCGTTTAGGCTGGCTTCGAAACAGCGTCCAACAATCCAACCTCAACAAAGGCCGATCGCAGGCGATACGAATAGAAGCCAGAATGAAGCATGGAGTTTATTATTTTTGCATCAATGCCGATATCATGAAGAATGAGCATGTGGTATAGGTATGAAATCGCGTCACTATAGCGTCTTAGTTCGTTCACAAAAGGCACTGCCGCGCATAATATTCGCTATAGGATAGGCCATTCGTAGAAAAGTGACCACCATTGCTCATAACATCAAGCAATAAAAACCGCTTTCCGCTCGCTTTCAAGACGCCAGAGATATTTGAAAATGTTGCCTTTGGAGTTATCTCCATCAGAACGGAGAATTGCTCCCTTTCATGTGGGAAGTATCCGTCAAGCTCGAGCGTTATAAATCCGTTATCGGCGATTTTCAGCAACCCGGCCACGTGCGATGTGGGGGCGATGACATCCTCGGGCAGCGCCTCATCGCGCCACCAAAAAACGCCCCTCTCTTCTATAACAGGCACAGCCGATTCCTCCTGGCTAAACGTGCGGCGCTATATCGGTCTCGGTAAAGTCGTCGCCCTAGAAAAGCAAAGGGGCGTTCATGGCCTTCGCAAGCGCATAGACGGCGCAGTCGCAGAAATTCAGGCGCGCCTTGGGGTCAATGCCCTTGCCGTAACGACGGAAGGCCTCAAGCGCCGAAGCGGCGAGATGCATATCGTGCGGAACGATCTCGGCCTTGATGAGAGCGAGGAAATCCTCAAGATCATGGAGGCCGTTAACACCCCGCTTGGCGATAAGGACGTGACCAGCTTCCTGATAGGTCACAGCGCTAACAAGACAGCGATCAGCAGCGACAATCGCTTCATAGAAGGAAATGCGTTCCGCCTCGTGATTTAGGATCGCGATAAGCGCAGACGTGTCTATGACGATCATCGCGGAAGGCCGAAATCATCGTAGCCGATGATCTCGTCGATCGATCTAGGGTCGGCAAGGGGACGCGCCGCACTGCGGGCGGCGATTGCCTCCATCATCGCTATCAGTTCCTCCCTTGTCGGATTGGCGGGCGGGGGCGTGGCGGAACTCCGCCACGGCAGCCTGTCCCCTGCATGGGAGAGGGCCTCGCGCAAAATCTCTTCAGGCGTGCGCCCCGTCTTCGCGGCCTTCGCCCGAATCATTGCCTCTGTTTCTTGGGACAAATTTATCATGGGTAAAATATAGCAGAAGGACCGCTGAAATCCACGAAATTCCATGCTCTCCGTGGTCCATAAACCTTACGCTCCGCTTTCGCCCGCAAGGCGGCGGGGCCCAGGCTTCGCCGTGTAACATTCTTTATGTAACATAGGCAGAATGTAACATAGGCAAAACATTTTCCGGCGCGATTTGAAGCGCGCCTTTTCTGCGCTATCCCCTCATCGAACGCCCCCACAGGCTACACGAAAGGACTGCCATGCCTCCCGCACCGCTGCGCCTCGGCGTCAACGTCGACCATGTGGCGACGATCCGCAACGCCCGCGGGGGGCCGCGGCCAGATCCGCTGCGCGCCGCGCTGCTCGCAATCGAAGCCGGCGCCGACGGCATCACCGCGCATCTGCGCGAGGACCGCCGCCACATCCATGACGACGACATGGCGCGGCTCAAGGCTGGGATCTCCAAGCCGCTCAATTTCGAGATGGCCGCCACCGAGCAGATGCTCGACATCGCGCTGGCCATAAAGCCCCATGCCGTCTGCCTCGTCCCGGAAAAGCGCACGGAGCGCACAACCGAAGGCGGGCTCGACGTGGTGGGCGCGCATGACTGGCTCGTCCCCTACGTCGACGAGCTCAGCCGGGCCGGCGTCCGCGTGTCGCTCTTCATCGAGCCGAGCGAGGAGGCGATCGACGCCTCGGCCTCGATCAGGGCGCCGGTCGTTGAACTCCACACCGGCGCCTGGTGCCATGCGCTCGAGATCGGCGACGCCGCCCTGGCCGAACGCGAGTTCGAGCGGCTCGCCCATGCGGCGGCCTTCGCCGCTGCGCGCGGGCGCGAGGTCCACGCCGGGCACGGCCTCGATTACGGCACCGCCCGCCGCGTCTCGGGCCTGCCGCAGGTGGTCGAGCTCAACATCGGCCATTTTCTGATTGGCGAGGCGGTGTTCGTCGGCCTCGAAAATGCGATCGCCGCCATGCGCAAGGCGATGGACGACGGCCGCGCCGGAGCTTTGGCGTGATCCTCGGCTTCGGCGCGGACCTCTGCGACATCCGCCGCATCGCGCAGGGGCTCGAGCGTTACGGCGACCGCTTCGCGGCGAAGCTCTTCACGGCGGAGGAGCGCGCGCGCTGCGAGGGCAGGGCGGGCCGGGCCGCTTGCTACGCCAAGCGCTTCGCCGCGAAGGAGGCCTGCGCCAAGGCGCTGGGGCTGGGCGTCGCGCAGGGGGTCGGCTGGCTCGACATGAGCGTCGGCAATGACGAGGCCGGTCGCCCAGCCCTGACGCTCTCCGGCGGCGCGGCTGCGCGCCTGACGAAGATAACCCCGCCGGGGATGCGGGCCCGCGTGCATCTGACCTTGACGGACGAGGACCCCTATGCGCAAGCCATGGTTCTCATCGAGGCGACGCCGTGTTAGAGCGGGCGTGGGCCGAAAGCGCCGGGTCAGACATGAGCGCAGGGCGCAACGGATAGGAGAATGGCTTGAGGAACGAAGTGCCGCGCAAGGAGGCCCCGGTCGTCCAGCCGACCGAAGAAGGCGGCCTCCTCGAATGGACCCTTGAAACCGTCAAGGTGATCGTGGAAGCGCTGGCCATTGCGCTGGTCATTCGCACGCTGCTCTTCCAACCGTTCAACATCCCGTCTGGCTCGATGATCCCGACGCTGCAGATCGGCGACTATGTCTTCGTCTCGAAATACGCCTATGGCTATTCGAACTATTCCATCCCGTTTGGCCCGAACCTGTTCAAGGGCCGCATCCTCGGCGCCGAGCCGAAGCGGGGCGACGTGGCGGTGTTCAAGCTGCCGAGCGACAACGAGACCGATTACATCAAGCGCGTCATCGGTCTGCCGGGCGACCGCATCCAGATGGTCGACGGCCGCCTTTACATCAACGGCACGGTGGTTCCGCGCGAGCCGATCGACCGGGAGCGGGTCCCAGATCGCTACGGACGCGAGATCGAGGCGCCGACCTACAAGGAGACGCTGCCGGGCGGCGTCGAGCACACGATCGTCGAGATCGAGGGCGACCACGGCATCAACGACAATACCGAGCTCTTCGTCGTGCCGCCGGACCATTATTTCATGATGGGCGACAACCGCGACAATTCCCAAGACTCGCGCATCTCGCGCGCGGAGGGAGGCGTCGGCTACGTGCCCGCGGTCAACCTCGTCGGGCGCGCGGAGCGGGTGTTTTTCTCCGTGAAGGGCGACGACTCGCCGCTCGCATTCTGGAAATGGCCGTGGACGCTGCGCCTTGGGCGCTTTCTGCAATCAGCGCATTGACGCCGCTCATGAAGCCGGCGGCTTGCGAGGACTGTGAAGCGCTCGAGGCGAAGATCGGCCATGCTTTCGCCGATAAATCGCTCCTGCGGCGGGCGCTCACCCATGCGAGCGTCGCGGCCTCGCGCGTCGATTCTTACGAGCGGCTGGAGTTCCTGGGCGACCGCGTGCTCGGGCTCGTCGTCGCGCATATGCTCGTCGAGGCTTTCCCCGAAGACAGCGAAGGCATGCTCTCCCGCCGCCTCGCGGCGCTGGTGCGCAAGGAGACCTGCGCGGAGGTCGCGCGCGAGTGGGGCGTCGGGCCCTATATCCGGCTCGGAGAGGGCGAGGCGCAGAGCGGCGGCCGCGACAAGAAGGCCATTCTCGGCGACGTGTGCGAGGCGATCATCGGCGCGGTGTTTCTCGACGCCGGGCCGATGCTCGCCGACGCGGTGGTGCGCCGCGCGTTCCAGACGCGCATGAACGCTTCGCAGCGCGCGCTCAGCGACGCCAAAACCCTGCTGCAGGAATGGGCGCAAGGCCGCAAGCTGGCGGCGCCGACCTATCGGCTCGCCTCGCGCAGCGGTCCCGATCACGCGCCCTTCTTCGAGATCCGCGTCGACGTCGAGGGCTTTGCCGCCGCGCTCGGCGCCGGCGCGTCGAAGCGCGCCGCCGAGCAAGCCGCCGCCACCGCATTTTTGCTGCGCGAGCGCATCGACGAAGAAGGCCTATGAGCGAAGACACGCAACGCTGCGGCTTCGTGGCGCTCGTCGGCGCGCCGAACGCGGGCAAGTCGACGCTCGTCAATCAGCTCGTCGGCGCCAAGGTGTCGATCGTCTCGCGCAAGGCGCAGACGACGCGCGCGCAGCTGCGTGGCATCTCTATCCAAGGCGCGGCGCAGATCGTCCTCGTCGACACGCCCGGCATCTTTGCGCCCAGGCGCAAGCTCGATCGCGCCATGGTCGCGAGCGCCCTGCAAGGCGCAGCCGACGCCGACGTCGTGACGCTCCTCGTCGACGCGCGGCGCGGCGCGGACGACGAGGTTCTGTCGATCCTGGAGCGGCTGAAGCAGGCTGGCGCCCCGAAATTCTTGGCGCTGAACAAGATTGATCTTGTCGCGCGCGAGAAGCTTCTGGCGCTCGCCGCCAAGCTCAACGAAGCGGCGACGTTCGAGGAGACTTTCATGATCTCGGCGCTCACTGGCGACGGCGTGCAGAAGCTGCGCGAGCGTCTGGCGGCGCGCATGCCTCTCTCGCCCTGGCTTTATCCCGAAGACCAGCTGTCCGATGCGCCGCTGCGCTTTCTCGCCGCCGAGATCACGCGCGAGAAGCTCTTCGAGCGCCTGCACGACGAGCTTCCCTATCAGTCGAGCGTCGAGACGGAGGGTTGGACCAACCAGCGCGACGGCTCGGCGCGCATCGAGCAGACGATCTATGTCGCGCGCGAGAGCCAGAAGAAGATCGTCATCGGCGAGGGCGGTCGCACGATCAAGGCGATCGGCCAGGCCGCGCGCGCCGAGATCGCCGAGGCGGCCGAGCAAAAAGTGCATCTGTTTCTGTTCGTGAAGGTGCGCGAGAACTGGGCCGAGGACCCCGAGCGCTACCGCGAGATGCGGCTGGAGCCGCCGAAGGAGGGGTAAACCGCTCGCGCTCCGCCAATTTCGCTTCCAGCAAAGCAAATCCCGCCCTTGTCTAAATTATGGCCATAGAGGTCGCTTTCGATAGATGAAGCTTCGCGCGGCTGTCAGGCGTGCGCCTTTAGGGTGGAGAAGAAGAGTCGACGCCGGAACCATCGGCGCCATCAGCGCGATGAAGCGGAGGAGCCTAATCGTGCAGCCTGCGCAAGATGCCGACTTTGGCTAGAATACGAAATAATCGTAACAGAAATCCGGCTTGCATCGTAAATCCGGCTGTGGTTACCTTGATCCCAGCACGAGCATCTATCGAAATACGTTCCCTTTGGAGGTCTTATGGCCGCGAAACCCCTTTCCCTGCTCACGCGTCTGCAATGGTGCGGGCGTATCCTCGTCGCTTGCCGCGTCAGCGTCATCAGCGCGCTCGCCGGCTTCTTGCTCTTCGCTTTCGTGCCGCAGGCGCGCGATCTCTTCGACGACATCACCGACGGCCCCTTGCCCTACAGCCTTTCCGCCTGGGGGATATGGCTTTTGTTTTTCGTCTATGTGTTTCTGATCTGGGCCTTCCCCGTGCATTACGCGGCGCGCTCGCTCCTGGAGCGGACCGACGACTGGATGATCCCCGCCCGCCTGCGCTATGCGGTCGACGAGGAGCCCGGCTGCAAGTCGCGCGTCGCGGCCGAGATCGAGCGCCTGCGCGGGACCGACCCCGAGCCCGGCGAGATCGCCGGATGCATCAAATGGATTCCGCGCGTCCTCGGCCTCACGCCGTTTCTGGCAATCTGCTTCGGCCTCTTTAAGTCCTACCAGGTCGTCGCCGACACGCAGGCCGCCCTGACGCCCTCGGCGCAGGCCGTGACGCAGCTCGTCGCGCTCAGCCTTCTCGACGCGGTCTTCGCGTTCGCGTTCATTGCGTTCGTGGTCATGCGCAAGGATCTCGTGGCGCGCGTGTTCGGGAATGGCGCATGGCTCGCGACCGCTGCGGCGATCGTCTCTGTTCTGCTCGTCACGTCCGTGTTCTTCTTCTCGTATTTTGCGCCGTTCTATCAGGCGATCCTCGCGCCGCGCGCGCTCATCGTGCCGTTCCTGTTCGGCAGCCTCGTCTTTGCGGCGAGCGCGCTCGCCTGGCTCGGCGACCGCTATGGCGCGCCGCTCTTGCTGCTGTCGATCGTCGCGGCCTTCGCCGTCACCGCGCTCAACACGCATTTCAACGATCTGCGCACATTGCCGAACGACCCGCAGAAGCTTTCGCAGCGGCAGATCGAGATCGCCGACGCGGTCAGGAGATGGCGAGCGGCCAATCGTTGCGACGACCGGATGGGATGTCCGCCGGCGCTGATCGTCGCGGCCGAGGGCGGGGCGAGCCGCGCGGCGTTTGCGGCGGCGACGGCGCTCGGCGACTTGCTCGAGCGCGAGAAGGAGCTGGCCGATCATGACCGGCCGCCCCTGTCGCCGGGGCGCCACGTGTTCGCAATTTCGGGCGTTTCCGGCGGCGCCTTCGGCGCTGCGACGATCCGTACGGCGCTGTGGGAGGCGCTCGAGCGCGGCGGCGACGCGCCGCCCTGCAAGACCGCGCCGGCCTACTGGTTTCGCGCGAATGAACCCAACGCACAAAGCCTCGTCGCGCGGAGCTGGCGCGCCTGTCTGCAGACGCTGGTCTCGGGGGACTACCTGACGCCGGCCTTCATCGGCCTCGGCTTCCGCGATAATCTTTCGCCGCCGGAATATCTCCTCACCGGCGCCAGCCTGCTCAAGGACGATCGCGCAGCGCTCGTCGAGCGCGCCTGGGAAGGCTATTTCGATCGCGTGATCGCTGGCGAAAAGGCGAGGTCCTTCGCGACGGCCGCCGCGGAGAGCTCGAACGCCGCGACGGGACTGCGCCGGCCCTTCGGCTATCTGGCGCTGGAGCTCGACAGGCACGAGGGCGCCTGGCTGCCGCTGCTGTTGCTCAACGGGACGTCAGTGGACAAGGGAACGCGCATCATCGCCTCCGATCTCGTCTCGACGCGGCCGGACGCGGGCTCGATGGAGATCGTTTCATCGTGCAGCAAAGCATCACGGGGGCGCGCGCCGCTTTATCCTGCAGCGTTCGATCTTTTCGAAATGCTCTCGAAGCCCTGTCCGCCCGCCGCTGTCGAATGCCAAGGCTGCAATGACGCCCACAAGGAAACAGCCGATCTCCCCGATACACGCAATGGCGACGACGTGCGGCTCTCGACGACGGCGATGCTCTCGGCGCGCTTCCCCGTCGTCTCGCCCGCGGGCACGATCCGCGCGAAGGGCGACGACGGGGAGGACGGCGATCGAGTCGTCGACGGCGGCTACTTCGAGAACGCAGGACTGACGACCGCGCTCGACGTCGCGCGCGCGCTTCGCGACGAGGGCGTGACGCCGATCGTGCTCTGGGTGCAGAACGAGCCGAAGACCGACAAGGACGCTCGTCCGGACTCCGATCCCGAACGGGCTCAGAAGCTGCGCCGCGAGCTCAACGACGCGACGGGCCGAAAGCCGCAGTTTCCGCCGCGCGCGGCGAGCGCGCCGCGGCTGCTCGGAGCCTGGCCGGATTATTTGCAGGCGTTCTTCGCCGTCGTCGCTACGCCTTTTGACGCGCTATACGCGACGCGCGACGGCCATGCGCTCGAGGCCGCCGACCTTGTGCAGCGCCGGCTCGAGGAGATGAATAAGGAGTCCTGCGAGAGGAATGACCCCAAGCGCTGCGCCAGCTATTTCACCTTCGAGATGTACAAGAACCCGCGCTTCGGCGGCGCGTCGAAGGAGTGCCAGGCGCTCGCGGCGGCGAGGCCCCAGCCGATCATGAGCGAGGTGTCGATGAGCTGGTGGCTGTCCCAATCCGTGCAGGCCGAGCTCGACGCGCAGATTTGCGAAGAGCGTAATCTTAAGAGCCTGCGCGACCTCATGGAGAGGCTTTCGCAAAAGCTCAAGTGACGAGCTCTCGTCGGGCTGATGGCGATCCGCGCGATATGCGCAGGGCTGCTGCGTCCTGCGACCGGGGGTATAGCCACGACACAGTCCCGTGCTCGCCTCGCGGCGCTTATGCAGGCAAGGCGTGGGCGTGCACGTCGCGTCCCGAATGCTTCATGAGGACTTCCTTGGCGGCGGCCTCCTCGGCGTCGTCCGCGGCGCGCACGAACAGCAGCAGGCCGCCGTGGCTGAGCTGCTCCTTAAGGTAATCCGCGCGGCGCCCGTCGATCAGGTCGCCCAAGACGCCGCTCAAAAAGCCGCCGACCTCGGCGCCGATCACGCCGCTGCCGAGCGTCGGCAGCAGGGCGCCGCCCGAGGCGAAGATCGCGCCGGCGGCGGCCACGGCGCCGATCGAGACGAGGCTGCCCAGCAGCGCGGTCTTCGTGGCGGCGAGCGTCTCCGTCGATTGGTATTTGATGCGCGGAGCCGCAAGGTCGTCCTCGAGCTCTTCGATCTTCTCATATCTGTGGCCGAGCGTCTCCACGATCGCCGTCTCGCCGGCGAGCAGGCTGATCCTCGCGGGCTCGAGACCCGAAGCGAGCAGCTCTCCGATCGCGGCCTCAAGCGTTTCGGCGTCGGCGAAAACGCCGACCACTTCGCGCAGCTGCGCCGGTTTTTTATTTTCGTCGGCCATGCGTTTCTCGTTTCCCGGCAGCGGCGCCGCTGGCGGTTTACAGCCCGCGCTTCTCAAGAAGATACTTCTCATATCCCGCGGCGCGCAATCTGCACGCCGGGCATTCGCCGCAGCCGTAGCCCCAATCGAACCGCTTGTCGCGCGAGCCGAGATAGCAGCTGTGCGTCTCCTCGACAATGAGCCGGTTCAACGCCTCGCCGCCGAGGTCCTCGGTGAGGCGCCAAGTCGCCGCCTTGTCGAGCCGCATGAGCGGGGTCTCGATCGCGATCTCGCGATCGAGCCCAAGCGACAGCGCCGTTTGCGTCGCGTCGATCGTCGCGCGCCGACAGTCGGGGTAGCCCGAATAATCCGTCTCGCACATGCCGCCGACCAGCACGCCTATGCCGCGGCGATAGGCGAGGGCGGCGGCGAAGGTCAAGAACAGTATGTTGCGTCCCGGAACGAAAGTGTTCGGCAGGCCGCTCGCGTCAAAGGCGATCTCAGCGTCGCGCGTCAGCGCCGTCTGCGAGATCTGCCCCAGCGCCGGGACGGCGATCAGGTGATCTTCGCCGAGGCGCTCGCGCCACAGAGGAGACAGCGCCTGGAGGGCGGATCTGATGCGGCCGCGCTGCGCGAGCTCGACGATGTGACGCTGGCCGTAGTCGAAGCCGATCGTCTCGACGCGCGCACAACGCGACAGCGCATGGGCGAGGCAAGCGGTCGAATCCTGGCCGCCCGAAAAGAGAACGAGAGCGGCGTTCGTCGGCTGCAGCGTCATGACGGGGATCGCACGATCGGACCTTACGCCGCCGCATCCTTCAGCATCTTGCGTTGAAGCGGCGACCTTTCCGACTTATCTCCCGGCGCGAGTTTCGGCAAGGCGTTCATGACGCGCTGCGGCGGCAGCACGACGATGGCGTCGGTTCCGACCCGCACGCGCGACTTCAGCAGGAATTCGCCGCCGTGCAGCTCCATCAGCCCCTTGACGATCGGGAGGCCGAGGCCCGTGCCCTCCTCGGCGTTCTTATGCGCGAGCGAGCCGCGCCCGAAGGACGACATCACCACGGCGATCTCGCTCTCGGGAATGCCGGGCCCCGTGTCCTTGACCATGATGTATTGGCCGCCAGCGCTGGTCCAGCCGACCTTGATCTGAGCCTGCCCGCCCTGTGGTGTGAATTTGATGGCGTTCGTCAGCAGGTTGAGCACGACCTGGCGCATGGCGCGCTCATCCGCCCACACGCGCGGCAGGTCTGGCTCGATGGACTCGGTGACCTGGATACCACGCTTTTGCGCTCGGATCGCCAAGAGATGCCTGCACTCCTGCGTTACAGCCTCGAGCGAGACGGCTTCCTCCTTGAGATCGTAACGGCCGGCCTCGATGCGCGAGAGGTCGAGGATTTCGTTGATCAGCATCAGGAGATGCTGGCCGCTGGAATGGATGTCGGCTGCGTAATCCTTGTAGGCCGGGACGGCGTGGGCTCCGAAGAACTCGTTCTTGAGCACTTCGGAAAAGCCGAGGATCGCGTTTAGCGGCGTGCGCAGCTCATGGCTCATGGTCGCCAGAAACCGCGACTTGGCGAGATTGGACTCTTCGGAGCGCCGGCGCGCTTCGTCGGAATTCGCCTTGGCCTGCTCAAGCTCGGCGATGAGCTCGCTCTTCTCGGCGCGGTAGAGCACGCTCTCGAACGACACCTGGTAAAACTGCTTGGCGAGCAGGAAGAAGAACATCTGCACGGCGAGCACTGCGGCGAAAAAAGCCGTCGAAGGATCCGCCCATTCGTGCACCTCGACGCCGCAGATCGTCGCGACCGTGAGAGGAAGCACCGTCGCGAAGACTGCATTCGGAATTGTCGAGACGATTATCGTGTTGAAGCCGGTGGCCAGCAGCGGCATCACGATCATGAACGCCTTGGCGTTCGGCTCGGCGCCCCGAGGCAGCAGCAGCACGAGGCCGGCCCAGGCGAGTCCGTGGAGCAGCTCGACCAAGATGAACCGCGCGCTCCATTTGCGGACCGTGATCGCGGCGTCCTCGTAGCGCGACATATGCTTGGCGAGGCCCCAGCACAGCACTAGGCTGGAGTAGGTCAAGACCGACCAGGCGATCAGCAGATCCGACTTGATCAAATAATATGAGAGCGTGCCCGAGACGACGACGAGGGCAGATCCGGTTATGCCGGAATCCACCCGGGCCTTGGCGTAGGCGCGCAAAAGGGCGAGGTCGCACACGCGATGTCCGGTGTCGGAGGTCGTCAGGCGCTCCCGCGCGCTCTGGACCTTCGCGCTGCGCTTTCGACGCCCGGCCGAGCCCCTAGGGTCGGCGCCCCGGCCCCGCTCGATCATCTCTGCGGTGATTTCACTCATCTTTCCGACGCGGACACAGGCCTTACGTTCTTTTTACACAGGGGACTGCGTCGCGCCGGTCGATGACCGCAGGCGGGCAGGGGAGGGTAAAAAGCTCCCTTGCGCATAGTGGCTAAAATTGTTTAACGCCGACCCCACAACTTGCGGCTAACTTTAGCAAGATTCTCAGATTCCGGATGCGCAAGCCCAAATCTAGACGGCGATACGGCCCGGCCGGCTAAAGACCAGCGTCGATCACGTCGTGAACCTGATCCATGGCGCGCGAGGGCTCCAGCGCGCCGGTCTCGCCGACGATGCGGGCGGGCACGCCGGCGACCGTCTTGTGCGGCGGCACGTCCTCCAGGACGACCGATCCCGCGGCGACCAGCGCGCAGGCGCCGACCTCGATGTTGCCGAGGATCTGCGCGCCTGCCCCGATGAGCACGCCGTGGCGCACCTTGGGATGGCGCTCGCCGGAGCTTTTGCCGCTGCCGCCCAGCGTCACGCCGTGCAGCATCGAGACGTCGTCCTCGACGATCGCGGTCGCGCCGATGACGACGCCCGTCGCATGATCGAGGAAGAAGCCCTTGCCGATGCGCGCGCCGGGATGGATGTCGGTCTGGAAAACTTGCGCCGAGCGCGACTGCAACAGCAGCGCGAAATCGCTGCGTCCCCGCCGCCAGAGCGCGTGCGCCAGCCGATAGGTCTGGATCGCGTGAAAGCCCTTGAAATAGAGAACGGGCTCGAGATAGCGCCGGCAGGCCGGATCGCGATCGAGCACCGCCGCAAGATCCGCGCGCAGAGCCGCGCCGAAGGACGGATCGCAGGCGAAGCCTTCCCCGAAGGCCTGGAGAATGACGCCGTAGGACGCCTCCGCGCCCTGAAGGCGCGTGGCGATGCGGCGACCGATCACGTCCTCGAGGGTCGCTTGCGAGAGAACCGCGTCATAGAGAAAGCCACCGAGGTCGCGTTCGCGCCCGAGCGCCTCCTCGGCTTCGCCGCGCAAACGCGCGAGAAAGGCGTCGCCGCCTTGCGGCTCCGCGACTCGTGCGGCGATCGGCGCGGCCCAATTTTGGCGCATGGCGGAAACCCTCGCGTTCCCCGGTCGCGCCGCAGCCCGCCCCGCGACCATGCCGTCAGCTCATTTAGCCCATTGGCCCGCCCGGGCGACCGCGGACAGCGGCCGGATCAAGGACGCTCAGCGAGGAAGTCCAGAGCCGCCTGCTTGAAGATGCGGTCGCCGACGGCGCGATTGTGGTCGCGGCCGGGAACGTCGACGATATGCGCGTTAGGGAACAATTGCCCCAGCGGATGCGGATCGCCCGCCACATCGTCGCGCGTGCCGGCGCAGATCAGCGTCGGGGCTGAAACGCGCGCGAGATCCGGCGCCTCGAAACCGCCGCGCGCCCCGCGCGCGCAGGCCGCGAGCGCCCGGAGATCGCTGCGCGTCGACTCGGCGAAGCCACGGAATATCTTCAGGCTCGGGTCGTCAATGTCCTCGATGCGCTCCGCCTCCATCGCCTCGGCCATGCCGGGCGCCGTCGCCGAGGGCTGCAGCAGGCTGACGCCCACGCCGCCGAGGATCAGCGAGCGCACGCGCTCGGGGTGCTGAAGGGCGAAGTAGGTCGCGACCCGCGCGCCGAGCGAATAGCCCATCACGTCAGCCCGCTCGACCCCCACATGGGTCATGAGCGCCCCGAGATCGCCAGCCATGGCCGCGAAGCTGTAAGCCTCTGGCTCATAAAGCTTTTGCGATTTGCCGTGACCCCGGAGGTCGAACAGCACGACGCGGCGCCCGTCCTCCGTCAGGGTCTTCACCCACTGCGTGAAGAGCCAGTTAACCGCATGGGTGGAGGCGAAGCCATGCGTCAGAATGATCGGCTCGCGCCGGTCCTGGTCGAGGGGTTCGAAAACCGTGTACGAGATTTCGACGCCGTCGGAGTGAAAGCTTTCCATTTCGATTCCTTGTTACGCGCTCGCTATTTACCGCAGATTCAAAATCATGCAAGCCGCGCCCCGTCAAAAACGACGGGGCCTTGCGGAAATCTTGTATAAATTCCGTGGTTTTGCCGCTCTCGAACGCAGGGAACGGTTCTTATATAGTCGGTTCCGCGACGCACGCAAAGAGCGGGGCGAGGAGCTTAAAGCGATGGATGCGATATTTCGGCGGGCCGAGCGCGCCTTCTGGTTTGCGCTGGCGACATTGTTTCTCATCGAGAGCTGGCTTTGGGATCATGTCAAGGAATGGCTGCGCTTGCTGGCCCGGGCGCTCGGGGTCGAGCGCATCGAGGCCTGGATCGCCGCCTTCGTCAAGGACCTGTCGCCTTCAGCGACGCTCGTCGTCTTCGGGGTCCCGGTCCTGGTCATCCTCCCATTCAAGGTCGCAGCGGTCGCGCTGATCGCCTCGGGACATTTCGGCTGGGGCCTGGCGCTCATTCTCGCCGCCAAGACGCTCGGGCTCGGCGTGACGGCCTTTTTGTTCGACCTGTGCCGCGAGAAGCTGCTCCAGCTGGCCTGGTTCGAGCGCTTCTATCGCCTCGTGCTGCGGGCGCGCGCTTGGGCGCATGAGCTGGTCGAGCCCGTGCGCGTCCGCTTGCGCCAGTGGCGCGCCGCCGTGGGCGCGGCGCTCGCCCCCTATCTCGCCCGCAGGGGCGAGTTCGCCCGACGCCTTCAGCTCGTCTTCGCGCTGGCGCGCCGCGGCGGCAGGGCTTGAGCCCGTTCTTCTTCCCCCTCGCGCTTGGCGCGATCTTTCTCGCCGCCGTCGGGGCGCTCGCGCTCGGATGCGGCGAGGTCCGCCGCGCGCTGCATCTGGCGCTGGCGCGCCGGGTTCGCCTGTTCGCGCCGAAGATCGTCGTCGCCGGCGACAGCCTCGCCGCCTGCTGCCGCTTCGCGCCATTGTGCCGGCGCCCGTTCGGCGTGCTCTCGCTCGCGCGCGGCGGCGCCACGCTCAAGGAGGTCGCCGGACAGCTGCAGCAGGCGCAGGACGTTCACGCGCGCTGGATCGTGATGGACGGCGGACTCAACGACCTCATCGCCGACGGGGCGACGCCGGCGCGGCTCGCCGAGGATTTCGCCGCCCTGCTGCGCCGGCTGCCGAGAGAGCCGGCGGCGGTGTTCACCTTGCCGCCCTTCACGGCGGACGCGGGGCTCAACCTGCGCATCGCGTCCGCGAACGCCGAGCTTGCGAAGCTTTGCCTCGGCGCGGGCGTGCTGGCGCTCGACCTCAATCCGAAAATCGCGCCCGGCGGCGTGCGCCTGCCGCAGATGACTGACGACGGCCTGCACTTCTCGAGCGCGGCCAATGCGGTTTGGCTTGCGGCGTTGAGGCCCGTCGTCGCGCCGTAGCGCCGCCGCCTATTTCTGCGCGACGAAGAAGAGGCGGGGATAGCGCAGCAGAACCTTGCCGTTGGGCAGCGGCGCATAGGCAAGGGCGAGCTCGGCCCGATAGCGCGCGAGGAAGACCTCGCGCTCGGGCGCGCTCAAAGGCTTCAAGAACGGGCGCAGCTCCGAGCCTTCGAACCAGTCGACGATGCGGTCCACCGAATCGAGCGGATGGATGTAGATCGTCTGCCACAGATCGAGCTTGGAGCATCTGGAGCCGAGCAGGCGATAATATTCTTCCGGCGGCCCGACGATCGCGCGCGTCTTGGCGATCGGGAGCAGGCGGTCGGCCCAGGGCTCGTCCGCGGAGAGCATGCGCATCGCCGCATGCGAGGCTTCGCGCATGTTGTTCGGCATCTGTACGGCGAGCGCGCCGCCGGGCGAAAGGAACGACGCCAGCCGCTCGATCAGCGCATAATGATCCTCGGCGAAATGCAGCGTCGCATTGGCGAAGATGAGATCGACCGTTTCCTCGGGCCGCCAGTCCTCGACGTCCTCTTCGACGAAGAGAGCGCCAGGCGCGCGCTCGCGCGCAACCTTGAGCATGTTCGGCGAAAGATCGACGCCGACGATCTTCGCGCTTGGAAAGGCGGAGAGCAGAAGCTGCGTGCTGTTGCCGGGGCCGCAGCCGAGATCGAACACGCTTCGCGGGTAAAGATGCGAGACCTGCGCCAGAAGATCGCGCGCGGCCCGCGTCCGCTCGCGCTCGAATTTCATGTAAAGTTCAGAATTCCAATCGGCCACTGGATGTCCTTCCGTTGCGCCGCCGTCGCCGCGGATTCGCCTGCCTCAACCGCCGATCGCGCGGCGCGAAGCTCTCATAAACCAGGGCGTTGTCGCCCGCGCCTGCGGAAAGCTCCCTAACGCGGCGTTCTTCCCAGGCGCGCGTTTCGACGCGCGGCGTTGGGGCCAGCGGTGGCGAAGTTTTGTGGCGTCGCTGTGGCGAGGCTCGCGCCTCAGGCGCTGCGGGCCTCTTGACCCTGGCGCGACAGCAAGCCAGACAATTTGTGCGGCATCCGGGAGACCTTATGAAGCGCTTTCGCAGTCTCGTGGTCCTCTCGGCGCTGACGCTCGTCGCGCCGAGGCCGGTTTCGGCCGAGGAGCCGAAGGGCCCTCCACCGATCGAAGAAGAGCATATTTTCGGCTTCACCGAAGGGACGGACGTCGGCCAAAAGGGCGATCTTGAGCTCGAGAACACCACGGTCGGCGGCTTCAGCCGCCCGGGCGGCGGATTCGCCGCCGTGAGCAATGAATTGGCCGCGCGCTATGGCCTCACGGACGCCTTCCGCGCGTCGGTCGGCGTGCTGACGGACTATCACGACATCCACGGCTTTTCCGAGATTGCGGACGTCTCGCGGTTCGATTTCAGCGGGCTGTCGAGCGAGTTTCGCTTTGCGGCGATCCCTCGCGGCGAGGCGCCCGTGGCCGGCGTGACTCTTTCATTTGCGCCCTCTTGGCGGCGTGTCGACTCCGCGAGCGGGGCGAGCTCTCAAAACGGCGCCCTGCCGCTGACGCTGCTCCTCGACCGGGAGCTTATTCCCGGCAAGCTCTTCGCCGCCGCGAACGCGACCTACGCGCCGAGCTTCGAGCAGGTTCCCGGCGGCTGGCGGACCGATCACGACATCGAGTTCTCCGCTGCGGCGTCATATCAAATTTTCGACGGCGTGTTCCTGGGCGGCGAGGTTCGGCGCGATCTTAAATATCAGGCGGCGCTCTATCCGGTGCATGGGCTGTTCGCCGGGCCGAGCTTGTTCATCAAGCTCAGCGAGAGCATGAGCGTGAAGGTCGCTTGGGCGCCGCAGATCGCCGATTTCGGCTCGGGTCGGATGAACCTGACGGAGTACGAGCGGCACGAGGCGCTATTGTTGTTGGTGAAGACTTTCTAGCGCGCGGTCGCAATGACGGCTTCCGATTTGATCGGAATTTGCTCTAGCGCTTCGCTCGGTCGGGAATTGTTCAATCCCTTTGGGAGACTCACCAGTCCGGCGGGGCGCCGACAGGCGCCGGCAGCGGCAGAGCAGGGGTCGGCGGCGGCGGAGGCGCGGGCAGCAGATGGCCCCAGTTGGTGCGCCTCGCCATCTCCGCCTGCAAGGCTGCGGATACGATGGGCTTGCCGTCGCGTATCTCCCAGCCGCCGCCCAAGGCCTTGTATAGCGCAATCAGATTGACAGCGATGTCCGACCGTTCTTGCGCCAGCTTGTTTTTCTGTTGCAGCAACGTCCGCTCCGAATCGACCACGCGCTGAAAGTCCTCTGCGCCCTCGCGATATCTGGTGAACGAAAGCCGCACCGCTTCCTCGGCCGAGGCGACCGACTTTCGGCTGGAGGCGACGCTCTCCTGGGCCTTCAGAAAGGCGATCAGCGCGTCCTCGACCTCGCGCGCGGCTTTGAGCACCGTGTCCTGATAATTGACGACCGCCTCCTCGAAACGCGCGTCCTGCGCTCGCACATTGTTCGTGATCTGCCCGTAGTTGAGGATGTTCCATTGGAAGCCCGGGCCGATGGCGAAGGCCAGGCTGTGCGGCGCGAAGAGCTTGCTCAGATTGCTGCTCTGCACGCCCACGTCGCCCACGAGGACGAGCTTCGGATAGAGATCGGCCTCGGCGACGCCGATGCGCGCGCTTTCGGCCGCGGCCCTGAGCTCCGCGGAACGAATATCCGGGCGGCGGCGCAACAGCTCCGCCGGGATGCCGACCGCCACCCGGCTGGACGCGACAGGGATCCGCTTCGGTCCGCCGAGCAAAGGCTCGACGGCGCCCGGCGGGCGACCGAGCAGGGCGCTCAGCGCGTTTTTCGCTTGTTGCAGGCTGGCCTGGTACTGCGGAATATCAGCCAGCGTGCTCTCATAAATCGTTCGCGCTTGCGCCACGTCGAGCTCGGAGGTCGCGCCGTTGCGGAACCGCGATTCGGCAATGTCGAGGCCGTCTTTTTGCACCCTGGCGTTCTCGCGCGCGATCGCGACAAGCTCCTCATAGGTGCGCATCAAGGCATAGGCGCGGGCGACTTCGCCCGTGAGCGAAACGAGCGCGTCGTCATAATCGGCGACCGTCCCGAGCAGACTGGCGTCGGCCGCCTCCACGTTGCGGCGCAGCCGGCCCCACAAATCCACCTCCCAGCCCGCGTCGAAGCCTAGATTGAAGAGCGCATAGGAATGCTGAAGAAGCTGCTGGTTGGCGACTTGCGAGCTGAGGAGGTTCTGCTGCGCGGAACCCGCGCCTTGTTGCCTCTGCGGATAGAGATTGCCGATCGCCACGCCGAGCTGCGCGCGCGCCTCGAGTATCCTCAAGCCCGCCACCTGCACCGGCAGGTTCTGCTCATAGGCGCATTCGACGAGGCGATCCAGCGTCGGATCGTTGAACGCGCGCCACCAATGCCTCCTGACCTCGCTCGTGGTCGCAACGCGCTTGTCGCCGCTTTCGATCCAGTTCTCCTGGACTTCGGCCGGAGGCGGAATGAAGTCGGGCCCTACGGCGCAGCCGCCGAGCGCCGCGGCCATCAAGAGGGATGGATTGCGGAGGAGGACGGAAAGAACGCGGCAAGGGGAGCGCTTTGCACTTCGACCGTCCATGATCCGCTCCGCCATTTGATTGCGCCCCTCAAGGACGCGCCAACTCCTGCGACAAGACGTATGGGCGACGCGCCCACGAATCGGCTAGGCCCGCGGCTCTTTGTTAAAGTGAAACTTATGTTAACGCGAGGCGGGCGGCAAAAAAACCTCGAAATACAGCTGTGGCGCGCGTGAGTTTCGCGGCGCCGGTCACCGCCCACGCGTTTATCTCGTCACGGCGATCGACTTCCTGAACATCGACAGGCTGTAGGCGAAAAAGCCGAAGCCGATTGCGGCGACCATCGCGAACTGCAGCCAGACGTCTTGAAATCCGCCGCCCCGATAGATGATGACTTGCGAGAAGCTCACGAAATGGCGAGAGGGTAGAAAGAAGGTTATGTATTGCAGCCATTCCGGTTGGCTCTCGACCGGCGTGTTGCCGCCGGAGAGCAGCTGCAGCACGAGCACCACAATGATGATCAGCAAGGCGAATTGCGCCATGGAGCGAGAGATCGTCCCCAGGAACAGGCCAAGGGCGGTCGCGAAAAAGAGATAAAGCAGAACGCCCGAAAACCATAGCGTGACAGAGCCCGCAAAGGGCGCCTCCAGTATTTTCATGACGACGATCCGCAGCGAAAGCGCCGTGCAGACGAGAATCACGAGGCTGTTGGCCCAAATCTTCGCCATGGCGATCTCGAAGGCGTTGAGCGGCATGACGAGCAGGTGCTCGAGCGTTCCGTGCTCACGCTCGCGGATCACGGCGGCGCCCGTCAGAATGACGGTCAGGAGCGTCACTTGATTGATGATGGCGACGACGCTCGTGAACCAGGAGGATTCGCCGTTGGGATTGAACAAGCGACGAACGATCAGATTGACTGGCGGCTCGGCCGATGCGTCCGAACGCCGGAAGAAGCTCGAAACGCGGTCGTTGATGATGTTCTTGATGTAGGTGCTGCCGATCGCCGCTTGTGTCATGGCGGTCGCGTCGATGTTGAGCTGGATGTCGGGATGACGGCCCGCGCGCTGATCGAGCTCGAACCTCGGGGGAATCACGACCACGAACATGAACCTGCCCTGGTCCATCGCGGTTTCGACCTCGGAGACAGGGATTGTTTCAGGCCTCTGGAAGCGCGGCGGATAGAAGGCGTTGATGAGCTCCTTGGCGAGGGCCGAGCCGTCCTCGTCGACGAAAGCGATCGAGGCGTTATGGATTTCGCTCGACGTGCCGGTCGCCTGAGAGTAGATCGCGCCGGTGAATGCGTAGACGACAAAAATAACCATCACAATATCGCTCGCCAGACTGCGGAGCTCTTTCAAGCCGAGCCAGAAAATATTGAGGAGAGTATGCATTGCTACTTCTCCTGCTTCCTCAGCGCGAGCACGCTCACAGTCCATAAAATGGGGATGCAGCAAGCGAGAAAGACAACGTCCTGCATCAGCAGATCGGCGCCAAGCCCCTTGGTGAAGACGCCCTTGCTCGCATGCATGTAGTAGGATGTGGGCCACAGCACGCCCATCAGCTTCGCGCTTCCGGTAAGCGTCGAAACCGGCTGCAACAGACCTGAAAACTGGATGGTCGGCACGAGGGTGAGGATCGCGGTGACGAACACGGCGGCGACTTGGCTGCTGGTGAACGTTGAAACCACCATGCCGATGCCGGTCGTCGTGATAAGGTAAAGCAGCGTGCACAAGGTCAAGATCAAAAAGTCGCCCTTGACGGGTATGCCGAACACGATGATCGCCATCGCGGTCAAAATGAAATAGTTGATGAAGCCGATCACGATGTAGGGGATCTGCTTCCCGAGAAGATATTCCAATCGTCCCGTTGGCGTGACATAGAAGTTGATGATCGAGCCGAGCTCCTTCTCGCGCACGACGCTGATCGCCATCAGAATTGCGGGAATGAAAATCAGCAGCATGGGCGGATTGCTAGGAACCATCACGTAGACGCTCTCAAACGTGGGGTTGTACATGTAGCGATCCTGAAAAGTGGCGGTGTATTTCGGCGGCTCGGTCGGCAGTCCGATCGAGGGATCCTGCATCATCGTCGCCTGAACGTATTGTACGTATTGGGAGACGGTTTCGCCGCGGTAGGTGTTGGCGCCGTCGACCTGCGCCAGCACCTCCGGCGTAAGCCTCTTACGTAAATTCCGCCCGAAATTGGACGGCATCTCGATGACCAGCGAAATGTCGTCCGCCTGCAAACGCTTCAGAGCGTCTTCGGCTGAGGAAACAGGCGCCGTCTGCGTGAAGTAACGCGGCGTCGCGGCGAACTGCTCGAGATAAGCGCGGCTCTCCGCGGTCTGGTCGAGGTCGAAGGCGGCATAGCGGATATGTTCGACGTCCGTCGTGATGCCGAACCCGAAAACAAGCATCAGCAGCGCCGACCCCAGGAAGGCGAAAGCCAGGCGAACCGGGTCTCGCAGAATCTGCATGGTCTCATTGACGCTGTATGCGAGCATTCGGCCGAGGCGCAACGCGAGATCGGGACGCTCGGCATGTGCGGGGGCTGCGGCCGCGGGCGCCGCATCGGCGCTAATTTTTTCTTCGCCAGGCGCCGCAACCGCCGGCGCGCCGATCGCTTCCTCCATATACGCGATGAAGGCCTCTTCCAGAGTGTTGGCGCCACGCGCTTCGATGAGCTTCTGCGGCGCGTCGGCGGCGAGCACCTTCCCGGCGTTCATGAGCGAGATGCGGTCGCAGCGCATCCCCTCGTTCATGAAATGCGTCGTGACGAAAATCGTCACGCCCTGCTTGCGCGACAGATCGATCAGCAATTCCCAAAAGCTGTCGCGCGCGACGGGGTCGACGCCCGAGGTCGGCTCGTCGAGGATAAGCATTTGCGGCTCATGCAGCACTGCGACCGCAAGCGAAAGCCGCTGGCGAAGGCCTAGGGGCAGATCGTGGGTGAGGGCGTCGAGATAGGGCCCGAGACCAAATTTCTCGACGAGCTCGTCGATGCGAGCTTTCGCCTTGTCGGGCGGAATGTGATAGAGCCGCGCGTCGAGAACGAGGTTCTCCTTGACGGTCAGCTCCTCATAGAGCGAGAAAGCCTGCGTCATATAGCCGAGGTTTTTGCGCACCTCGATGCTGCCCGCTTCGACCGAGTGGCCGAAGAGCGTCGCGCTGCCTTCGGTCGGCGGCAGAAGGCCGGTCAGCATCTTCATCGTCGTCGACTTGCCGCAGCCGTTGGAGCCGAGGAAGCCGAAAATTTCGCCGCGCTCGATCTGCAAGGAGACGTGGTCGACGGCGACGAAGTCGCCGAAGCGGCGCGTCAGACCTTTAGCGTCGATCACGATCTCGGCCTTGCCCTCGGGCCTTGGGGGAATCGTCAGCTCGACATGGCCGCTGCGCTTTTCCGCGGGCAGCAATTGAACGAAGCACCTCTCGAGGTCCTTCGTTCCCGTTTTCTGCATCAGCTCTTTCGGCGCGCCTGTCGCGAGCACGCGCCCCGCGTCCATGGCGACGATCCAGTCCCAACGCTCGGCTTCGTCCATGTAGGCCGTGGAAATCATCACGCTCATCTCGGGGCGGTCCTTGCGGATGTCGTCGATGAGCGTCCAGAACTGGCGCCGCGACAAGGGATCCACGCCCGTCGTCGGTTCGTCGAGGATCAGAAGGTCCGGCTCGTGGACGAGCGCGCCGCAGAGACTGACCTTCTGCTTCATGCCGCCGGAGAGCTTGCCCGCGGGGCGGTCGGGAAAGGGCGCCAGTCCCGTGGCGTCGAGCAGCTCCCTGATGCGAGCCGGGCGCTCTGCGGCGGAGAGGCCGAAGAGCCGCGCCATAAAGTCGATGTTCTCCCGGACGCTGAGCTCCAAATAAAGGTTCTTGCCGAGGCCTTGCGGCATATAAGCGATGCGCGGGCAGGCCTCGCGTCGGTGGCGCGCGTCGGCGATGTCGCCGCCGAGCACGATCGCCTTGCCCTGCTGCATCTTCTTGGAGCCGGCGATGAGCGCGAGAAGCGTCGATTTGCCCACGCCGTCCGGCCCGATGACGCCGACCATGCGCCCGGCCGGGATGTCGAGGGAGAGATTATCGAGCGCAAGCGTCTTGCCGTAGCGATGCGTGACGTTCCTGACCGATACGATCGACGGTTCGAGCGTTGCGGCCTTGGACGCGTCCGGGGTGGGGTCCAGCATGAATCGGCTCTCCGACGCTTGGCGGGCTCTTTGGGCGGCGCGGTGTGGCTTACGCCCCGTCAGTCCCCTTTTGGCTCCACGACGTTGCTGAGGAACGCCGGCCACTCGGCGGAGTCGTCCACCTTCACATAGCCGACGCCCCGCACGCCGGTTTTCACGCGGTTGATGTGAGTTTCGACTGTCTTTTCGGGCACGCGGATCTTGACGCGGAACATCAGTTTTTCGCGTTCGCTCTTCGTCTCGACCTGCTTCGGCGTGAATTGCGCCTCCGGCGACACGAAGCTGACATAGCCGGCGACGGCGACGCCCGGCAGCGCGTCGAAAGTCAATCTGGCCTCCGCGCCGTCCTTGATCTTCGCAGCCTGCTCCGAAGGCAGGAATATCTCCATGTAGACATCATTGAGGTTGGTGAGCGTCAGCATTTTGCCGCCCGCAGACACCACCTCGCCGACCTCGGCCAGCCGGTAGAGCACCCTCCCCGTGACGGGAGACGTGAGCTTCGCGTCGTCGATGCGGGTCTGGATCGTCGCGGCGCTGGCGGCTGCGACATTGACCTCTTGCTCGGTCGTGCGGAGCTTGGCCCGCTCCTCCTCGAGGCCTGCCGTCGTTGACTTCAGGGCCGTGCGGCGAACGTCGAGCTCGCGCTGTGAGCCGGCGCGTTCGGCGACGAGCGCCGTGCTCCGCCTGACCTCGACCTTGGCAAGCTCGATTTCGGCCTCTCTCTTGACGATCGTGGCCTTGCTGACCGCTTCCTGCTCCTTCTTCGCCAAGACGTTGAGCTTGGCTTCGGCGAGCTGGGCGTCGAGCGTCGCGGTGTCCATGCGCACGAGCACTTGGCCGGGTTTCACGAGATCGCCTTCATCGACCAGGATCTCCTTGACCCGGAGCGCTTCCTTGGGGGCGATGTCGACGAGCTTGGCTTCTATCCGGCCGTTGCCCGAAGCGATGCCCTTGGGCAGAGCGGACTGCAACTCGAGCCAGTGCC
>DASPSI010000153.1:0-8299 GCA_035624015.1 Methylocystis sp. | reverse complement strand
CAGGCGGCCGCTTATGGGGGTTCTTCAGGCGACACCAGCGGCCCCGCCGTCGGCACGCCGGTCGAGCCTTCGGCCGCCGTCCAAAAGAGGAACCCTTATCTGCAACGCCAGGGCAAGCCTGGAGAGTGCGACGTCGTGGCTGGGGCTCCTGGGATCGAAGGCAAGACCGGCACGGAGAGCGGCTCGGCGCCGGGACGCTGACGCCTGTCAGCCGAGCGACGCCAAGAGCCCCACGCCAGCGAGCAGCCAGAACAGCGCGCGCCGATAGAGGCTGAGCGCCGCGAGGATGTCCGCGCGGCCGAGCTCGCGGCGTCCCTCGCCGATGACTGCGCCGTCCATGACCTCGCCGTGATAGGCGCGGGGCCCGCCGAGCTCGATCGCGAGCCCGCCGGCCATCGCCGCCTCGGGCCATCCGGCGTTCGGCGAGACGTGCTTGCGCGCGTCGCGCCAAACGATCTTCGTCGCCTGCCTCGCCCTGGCGAGGGAAAATGTGGCGACTGCGAGGAGCCCCGCAGAGAGGCGCGAGGCCGGCAGATTGACGAGATCGTCGAGCTTGGCCGCAGCGAAGCCGAAGTCCTCATGGCGCGCCGTGCGGTGGCCGATCATGCTGTCGGCGGTGTTGATCGCTTTGTAGCAGAGCGCGCCGGGCAGCCCGAGCAGCGCGAGCCACAACACCGGCGCGACCACGCCGTCGGAAAAATTCTCCGCCAGGCTCTCGATCGCCGAGCGCGCGATGGCGGAGTCGTCCAACCGAGCCGTGTCGCGTCCGACGATTTTCGCAAGGTTTTCGCGGGCCGCGTAGATGGACACGTCGAGGGCGCGCGCGACGTCGGCGACGTGAGCGTGGAGGCTGCGCTGCGCGATGAGGCTCGAGGCGAGCAGCGCCACGGCGAGCTTGCCGAAGGGCAGGGGGAGCAGAACTGCCTCCATCGCCGCCCCAAGCGCAAAGCAGGGGGCGAGCAAGGCCGCGAGCGCGAAGAATCCCTTGGCGCGGCGGGCGAGCGGGGCGCCGCGGTTGAGCTTTCGGTCGAGCGCGTCGATGACCGCGCCGATCCACACGACGGGATGCCGGAGGCGCGCATGGAGCGCCTCCGGATAGCCGAAAAGCGCCTCGATGCAGAGCGCGAGCAGCGCGACCGTCAGATGCGCGGTCAGCGTCAGCGCCCGAAAGTCGCGGTGATGCTGGCCTTGGCGAGCGCGTGCTGGTTCACGGTGAAGCCGACCGCCGCCGTTCGCGCGTTGTGCGGAATGTCGAGCTTCTCGACATCGAGCGCGTAGACCGTGAACACATAGCGGTGGGGCCCATGTCCCTTGGGCGGGCACGGGCCGCCGTAGCCGACCTCGCCGAAATCGGTCTCGAGCTGCTTGGCGCCGGCGGGCAGTTGCTTGCCGTTGGCCGCGCCCGCGCCTTGCGGCAGGCTGCGCGCGGAGGCCGGCAGGTCGATGACGAGCCAGTGCCAGAAGCCCGCGCCGCCGGTCGGGGCGTCGGGATCGTGCACGAGCACGGCGAAGCTCTTCGCCCCCGCCGGCGGATCGCTCCATTCGAGCGCCGGGGAAAGGTTCTCGCCCGTGCAGCCGCCGGAGTCGTAGATGAACTTCGGGCCGATGGTCTTGCCCTCGGCGATGTCTCCGCTCTTCAGCGTGAAGGCGGGGCCGGCGCCGCTCTGGGCGACCGAGGCGACGAGAAAGCTGAGCGCGTAGGGAATGAGGCCGCGTTTCATGGAATGCTCCTGCGCTAGGGCGTGGTGGGCGCGTCCTGTTTAGCCGAACTTCTCGCGGATGTCGCGGCGCGGGAGTCTTGCGCGGGGACGCACAGCCAGTCATATTGGCCTTTAGGAAAGGAGCAGAGCGATGCCGGCTACGGTGACGGTCGCCGAAATTTGCGGAAATTTCGACGCCTATCAAAAAGCAGCCGCGCAAGGCCCCGTGCTGATCGGGGAGGGCGGTCGTCCGCAAACCGTTCTACTCTCATATGCAGATTTCGTCCGCCTGGCTGGGCGCGACCGTCGCGTTCAGCGCACGAGCGATCTGTCGGAAGAAGAAATTCGAGCCGTGGAGGAAGCGCGCATGGAGCCTGGCTTCGAATATTTGAATGCAGAACTCGAATAGCTGATCGTGCGAGATGATTCCGAAAGGCGTCAAGCTCGGTCATGTTTTCAATTATGCCTATCTTTGGGACCGAGTGTGGCGCGCTGGCAGAGACGAAGCGAGTAAAGATCGCCCGTGCTTGGTTCTGGCTTTGGTCGTCTATCAAGCAGGCGGCGCGGCCGTCGTGCGTGTGCTTCCGATTACGCATTCGCCGCCGCTCGACCCCGCCGAAACCGTCGAAATCCCGCAACGAGTCAAAGCAAGGCTGAGGCTCGACGAGGCGCGGTCCTGGATCGTCCTCAGCGAAAGCAACGTTTTCGCTTGGCCGGATCCTGATCTGCGGCCGACCGTCGCGCCAACTTCGGACGGCTATTATGGGCCTTTGCCGCCCAATCTCTTCAATCTGGTCAGAGAGAGGTTTGTCGCGCTCGCCCGCACGGGCGCCCATAGGAGCGTGCCGCGACATGAGTGATCGCGAGGCGCGAGTCGCAACGAACAATCCGGGTCAGTCGGGACTGCGCCGCGGCTGGACCACGGGCGCCTGCGCCACGGCGGCGGCGCGGGCGGCTTTCGTCGCGCTGCATCGCGGTGCGCCGCCCGATCCGGTGACAATCGGGCTGCCGGGCGGACGCCGCGTCGCCTTCGCTTTGAGCCTGTTCGAGCATGGACCCGACTTCGCGCGGGCGGGCGTGGTCAAGGATGCGGGCGACGATCCCGACGTCACGCACGGAGCGACCATCATCGCCAAGGTGACCTTAAGCCCACCGGGACGCGGCGTGGCCTTTTGCGCCGGCGGCGGCGTCGGCGTCGTGACCCGGCCCGGCCTGCCGCTTCCCGTGGGCGAGCCCGCGATCAACCCGGCGCCCCGCGCGATGATGCGGGCCAATCTCGTCGAGGCCGCACGCGAACTCGGCGTAGGGGCCGACGCGGTGATCGAAATCTCGATCCCGAACGGCGAGGAGATCGCCAGGCATACGCTCAACGGCCGGCTCGGGATCGTCGGCGGGTTGTCGATCCTCGGCACGACCGGCGTCGTCACGCCCTTCTCCTGCGCCGCCTGGATCGACAGCATCCATCGCGGGGTCGATGTGGCGCGCGCCTGCGCGATCGCGCATATCGCGGGGACCACGGGCTCGACCTCGGAAGCAGCGGTGAGAGCCTTCTACGACCTGCCGGAGCAGGCGCTCGTCGAGATGGGGGATTTCGTCGGCGGCCTGCTCAAATATCTCAAGAAAAATCCGGTCGCGCGCGTGACGATCGGCGGCGGCTTCGCCAAGATGACGAAGCTCGCGCAGGGCCGGCTCGATTTGCATTCGAGCCGCTCCGCGGTCGATCTTGCGGCGCTCGCCGATCTCGCGCGCGAGGCCGGCGCGAGCGACGAGCTTGCAGGTCTCATCGGCGCCGGAAACAGCGCGCTCGAGGCGCTGCGGCTCGCGCAGGCGGCGGGCGTCGATCTGCCGAGCCTCGTCGCGCGCCGCGCCTGGGATGCGGCGGCGCATGCGCTGCATGGGACCGAGCTGGAGCTGGAAATCATGGTGTTCGACAGAGACGGCGCGCTGCTCGCGCGAACGGGATTCATGAGGACGGCGGCATGAACATCCGAGATGGAATGGCCGTGGCCGAGTCCTTCTCCCACGGAGTGGGAGAAGATGGCCCCGCGAAGCGGGGTCGGATGAGGGGCGCGGGGCGTAGGCGGAAGCCTTTCAATGTTATTGGGGCGACGCCACCCCTCATCCGGCCTCCGGCCCCCTTCTCCCGCAAGCGGGAGAAGGGGATAACGTCCGGCGCCTCAGCTTGAACCCGCAACTCGCCCTCGTCCTCGGCGGCGCGCGCTCGGGCAAGAGCGCCTATGCCGAAAGCTTGGTCGCGGCTCATCCCGCGCCCTGGACCTATATTGCGACGGCGCAGGCCTTCGACGACGAGATGGCCGCACGCATCGCCGCCCACCGCCAGCGTCGCGACGCGCGCTGGATCGTGATTGAAGCCCCGCAGGAGCTCGCGCAAGCCCTCTCTGCTGCGCCCAACGCGCCCTTGCTCGTCGATTGCCTCACGCTGTGGCTCTCGAACCGGCTGCTCGCCGGCGCCGATCTTTGCGCCGACCGCGCGGCGCTCGTCGAAGCGCTCGCTAAGCGCAGGGCGCCGACGGTCGTCGTCTCTTCCGAGGTCGGGCTTTCGATCGTCCCGGACAATGCGTTGGCGCGCGACTTCCGCGACGCCTCCGGTGAGCTGCATCAGGCCGTGGCGCGGATCGCCTGCCGCGTGACGCTGACGGTCGCGGGATATCCGCTCATCGTGAAGGGCTGACCACGCGCATCAGCCCCTCCTGCGCCACGGACGCGACGAGCCTTCCGTCGCGCGAGAAAATCTCGCCGCGCGCGAAGCCGCGCGCGCCGGAGGCGTTGGGGCTTTGCTGCGCGAACAGCAGCCATTCGTCGGCGCGGAACGGGCGGTGAAGCCACAGCGCATGATCGAGGCTCGCGACCTTGAGATCATGATCGAACACCGTGCGCCCGTGCGCCGCAAGCGCGGTGGAGAGCAGCGTCATGTCGGAGAGATAGGCGAGCACGAGGCGATGCGTGGCGTCGTCGTCGGGCAACGGGTCGGCGATGCGAAACCAGATATATTGCCGTTTCGTTCCGACCCTCTCGCGGCCGAGCAGTCCCTCCGGTTCGACGAGCCGCATGTCGAGCGCGGAGTGCTCCTCCAGCCGCTCGCGCGCCGCACGCGGCAGAAAAGACTGAAAGCGCTCGGCCAGCACGCCGGTCGGCGCGAGATTTTCGGGCGGTTCGACTTGCGGCGCGTCGATCTGATGCTCCAGCCCGGCTTCCACGATCTGGAACGAGGCGACGAGCGTCAGGATCGTGCGCCCGTTCTGCTTGGCGGCGCTGCGACGCGCCGAGAAGCTCCCGCCCTCGTGCAGGCGCTCGACCTCGAAGTCGATCGGAATGTTGGGATCGCCCGCAAGCAGAAAATAGGCGTGCAGCGAATGCGCCAAGCGCTCGGAGGGCATGGTCCGCGCCGCCGCCGCGAGCGCCTGCGCCACGACCTGTCCGCCGTAGATGCGCGGATGGCCCGACGGCGCGCTGTAGCCGCGAAAACGATCCGGCCCGACCTGCTCGAGGTCGAACAGCGCAAGCAGGCGCTCAACGGGGGTGGGAGAGAGCGTCGTCATATCGGCTTGGCGCCTCCTTGGCGCGCTCCCAGGAAGGCGGCGCTCAAAAGCTTCGTTTCGGCGCCGGCGCGCAATGGAAAATGGCGATCGAATCGCCCTCGTCATATTTGAGCTCGCCGCTCGAAAGGTCCAGCGTATTGCGGATCGATTGATCCTCGCATTTCCGTTTCGAGCCGCTTTGCAGGCAGGCCCGGTCGGCGCCGAAGGTCACGACATTCCGGCTCACTTCCAGCACATAGGTCACCTTCTGCTTCTCGCCGAAGCTATCGGGGCCCGAGATGTATGATTCGCCGTTGGCGTATTCCTCGGCGAAGCCTTCGCTCCACACCACCTGCAGAAAGCGTCGGTCCGTGTCGACGTCGACCTGGACGGACTGGCTTGTCCGCGCGCAGTCGAAATGGAATTCCGTCGCCCGGCAGGGCGAAAAGCTCAACGTCGCCGCCAGCGCCAAGAGCGCTGCGACGCCGCGGCTCCCGCCTCTGACCTGCGCCGCGTCTCGCCGCGCCCGCAACGACGTTCTCCCCCTCATGGCCCGCTCCCTATTTGCGGTCGTCGAGCTCGCTCTTTCTGTTTCTGCAGGCTTCGATCTGCTCTTTCGTGGCGGACCAATAGGCGATGTTGCAGAGCGCCTGATAGCGGCTGGAGACGAAGAACGACCATACGTAATAGCCGATGAGGGCGCAGCATACCCCGTAGAGGAAGAATCTTGTCGTTCTTTCCATCGTTCGCCCCTCGCTCGCTCGAAACCCATGCTAGCTCAGTCGAGCGTCTGGCGGAAGCGGCTGATCGCCAAGGTCATCGCGGCGAGCGCGAAGAGCGCCAGCGCGACGCCGTCGGCGGAAAGGTCCGCGACAGTCGAGCCCTTGAGCATCACGGAGCGCACGATGCGCAGATAATGGGTGAGCGGCAGGATCGAGCCCAGGTCCTGCGCCCAGAGCGGCATGCCGCGAAAGGGAAACAGGAAGCCCGAAAGCAGCATGCTCGGCAAAAAGAACATGAAGGACATCTGCATCGCCTGCATCTGGTTTTGGGCGACCGTCGAGAACGTGTAGCCCATCGACAGATTGGCGATGATGAACAGGAGCGTCAGCGGCACGAGCGTCGCGAGCGAGCCGACGATCGGCACGCCGAACAGGAAGCGCGCGACGATAAGCACGATCGTCATCTGCAGCGCGCCGACCGCAACATAGGGCAGGATCTTGCCGAGCATGATCTCGACCGGGCGTATGGGCATTGAAAGCAGCGTCTCCATGTTGCCGCGCTCGACCTCCTTCGTCACCGAGACGCTCGTGTAGATCAGCATGGTCATCGTGAGGATCGTGCCGATCAGGCCCGGCACGATGTTGCGGCGCGCCTCCGCGGCCGGGTTGTAGCGCGCCTGGACGACGAGCTGAAACGGCGCCGCGCCCTGCGCCAGGGGGCCGAGCGGGCCGGTGAGCTCGCGGTCGAGCGCGCGCGCCATTGCGCCATTGGCGCCGGCGACCGCCCCCACCGTTGCGGTCGGGTCCGTCGCATCGGCGATCAGCAGCACCGAGGGCCTCTCGCCATGCATGAGGCGCGTGCCGAAATCGGGCGGAATCTCGATGACGAACTGCACCTCGTTGGCGCGGATCATGTGATCGGCGTCCTCGTCGCCATGCGCCTCGCGCAGGATCGCGAAATAATCGGTCGCGCGCAGCGCCGAAACAATGCTGCGCGCGAAGACGCCGTCGTCATGGACGAGCAGGGCGGTCGGCAGATGCTTGGGATCGGTGTTGATCGCATAGCCGAAGAGCGTGAGCTGCATCAGCGGAATCGCGATGATCATCGCGAGCGTGGCGCGATCGCGCTTGAGCTGGAGGAACTCTTTCACAAAAATCGCATAGAAGCGCTGCAGCGCCGTGCGAAAGTCCTTGTGGTCGGCGGTGCTCATGCGGGCGCTCCGCCGGCCTTAATCATGAGATCGATGAACACGTCCTCGAGCGACGGCGCCCCCTTGCTCCAGCTCTGCGGCGCGCCGGCCGCAAGCTCGTGGGCGATGGCGTCGAGGCGGGCGGCGTCGCGGGCGGAGACATGCAGCGCCGCGCCAAAGAGCGCCACCGTCTCCACCCCGGGCGTCTCGGCGAGCCGCTCTGAGAGGAGGGCGAGATCCGGACCTGTCACGACATAGGTCGTAAGCCCCGCATTTTCGATGATCTCCGCCGTCGTTCCCGAGGCCATGAGCCTGCCGCTGGCGATATAGGCGATCCTGTGGCAGCGCTCGGCCTCGTCCATGTAATGGGTGGAGACCAGCACGGTCAGGCCGCGTCCGGCCATATGATGGATTTCGTCCCAGAAGTCGCGCCGCGCCTTGGGGTCGACGCCGGCGGTCGGCTCGTCGAGCAGCAGCAGCGCGGGATCGGGCAAGGTGCAGGCGCCGAGCGCGAGCCGCTGCTTCCAGCCGCCGGAAAGCTCGCCCGCCAGCTGATCGGCGCGGTCCTTAAGGCCAAGGCGGCTCACCGCGTCGGCGGCGGAGCGGCGCGGCTCGGGCAGGCCGTAGATGCGCGCGACGAACTCCAAATTCTCGCGGATCGTGAGGTCGGTATAGAGGGAGAACCTCTGCGTCATATAGCCGACGCGCTGCTTGATCTCGTCTTGCTGCGTGAGGATGTCGTAGCCAAGGCACGTGCCGCGCCCGGCGTCGGGCGTGAGCAGGCCGCAGAGCATGCGGATCGTGGTGGTCTTGCCCGCGCCGTTGGCTCCGAGAAAGCCGAATATCTCGCCCCGTGCAACGCTGAACGAAACATGGTCCACGGCGACGAAGGTGCCGAAACGGCGCGTGAGGTCGCTGATCCATACGACCTGCTCCCCGAACCCGCGATTACCCATTGTGGCGCTACTCTTTCATGAGCAAGAGGAAAAGATCTTCCAGGGAAGGCTGGATGCGGCGCACTGCTTTCAGGACATGCCCGCGGCCCTTGAGGAATGTCTCCACATCCGCGGAGCGCACGCCAGGGGCGAGGGTGAAGTGAACACCATCACCGAAGAGGTTGCACTGCCCCGGAAGCGCGGTTCCCAGGA
>DASPSI010000152.1:0-20654 GCA_035624015.1 Methylocystis sp. | reverse complement strand
TCACGAGATCGCCTTCATCGACCAGGATCTCCTTGACCCGGAGCGCTTCCTTGGGGGCGATGTCGACGAGCTTGGCTTCTATCCGGCCGTTGCCCGAAGCGATGCCCTTGGGCAGAGCGGACTGCAACTCGAGCCAGTGCCGGTAGCCGAAATAGCCGCCGATGGCGACGACGGCTGCAACGATCCAGATCAGGTATTTTTGCATGTGACGATCCTCGAGAAGCTCCTGAAGGCTCGCCGCGCCGAGGCGTGCTAATTAGAGTTCAGTTATAGCACCGCGCGCAGCGGCCCAGGAGCAAGCAATCGCACTTATCCAAGAGTTTGGGCCGTCGTGTCGACCGCCTCCCTCAGCGCCGCGAGAAACGTTTCGCCATAGAGGGCGATCTTGCGCTCGCCGCAGCCATAGACGCCGCGCAGATCGTTAATGGTCGCAGGACGCTTTTCCGCCATGTCGATCAGGGAGCGGTCGGGAAAGATCATGAAGGCCGGCACATTCGCCGTCGCCGCGAGATCGCGCCGCTTGCGCTTCAGAGCGGCGAGCACGGGATCGTCCTCGCGTGGCGCGCCGGGAGCAGGGGCGGCGGGGCGCCCAGCGCCCGGGCGCGGCGGCGCGGCTTCCTCGCGCAGCATGACCTTCTCGCGCCCGTATAGAATTTCCTCGCCCTTCTGGGTCAGCGCATAGCCGCCGTGCTCGTCATGCGCCGCGCGCAGCGCGCCCGCTGCGAAAAGCTGGCGGATGATTGAGCCCCAGACCTTCTTTGTGTGCTCCTTGCCGACGCCGAAGGTCTTGATTGCGTCATGGCCGTTGCGCTTCACCACAGGCGTCGCGTCGCCGACGAGAATATCTGCGAGATAGCCGGCGCCGAAACGCTGGCCCGTGCGCACGGCGGCCGAGAGGATCTTCTGCGCTTGCACCGTGCCGTCGCGAAGCCTGATGCGCCCGGCGCAGAAGTCGCAACGCCCGCACGCCGGCGCCTCCTCGTCGAAGTAGGCGAGCAGCGTCTGGCGGCGGCAGCGCGGGCTCTCGCAGAGGTCGATCAGCGCCGAGAGCCGCCGATGCTCGATGCGGCGGCGCTCAAGGGAAATGTCCTTCTGGTCGATCTGGCGGCGGCGGAAGGACATGTCTTCGAGGCCATAGAGCGTCAGCGTGTCGGCGGGCAGACCGTCGCGCCCGGCGCGGCCGATCTCCTGATAATAGGCCTCGACCGACGACGGCATGTCGGCGTGGGCGACGAAGCGCACGTCTGGCTTGTTGACGCCCATGCCGAAGGCGATCGTCGCGACGACGACGATGCCGTCCTCTTGCAGGAAGCGGTCCTGGTTCGCGACGCGCACCGCATGGTCGAGCCCGGCGTGATAGGGCAGGGCGGAAAGGCCCTTCGCGTTGAAGAGCCCGGCCAGCTCTTCCGTGGCCCGGCGCGAGGCGCAATAGACGATGCCGCTCTCGCCCCTGTGGCGCGAAAGAAACGCCAGCAGCTGCTCGCGCGGCCGCCGCTTGGCGGCGAAGCTCAGCTCGATGTTGGGGCGGTCGAAGCTGTGCAGAAAGAGCTGCGGCGGCGTCTCGAACAGGCGCTTCGCAATGTCGGCGCGCGTGGACTTGTCGGCCGTGGCCGTGAAGGCGGTCACCTGCAGGCCGCCGAGCGCCTGCGCCGCGCGTCCGAGCTCGCGATATTCAGGACGGAAGTCGTGGCCCCATTCGGAGACGCAATGCGCCTCGTCGATGGCGAGGCGCTTCGGCTGCGCCGCGCGCAGCTCGTCGATCGACCCGTCCATGAACAGCCGCTCGGGCGAGATGTAAAGCAGCCGCAACTCGCGCCTGCGTAGCGTCTTGGTCGCTTCCCAGTTCTCGGCGGATCCGTTCTGCGAGTTGAGGCTAGCCGCGGCGACGCCGAGCGCGCGCAGCTGCTGCACCTGGTCGCGCATGAGCGCGATGAGCGGCGAGACGACGATGGTGAGCTCGTCCTCCAGCAAAGCCGGTAGCTGGTAGCACATGGACTTGCCGCTGCCGGTCGGCATGACCGCGAGCACCGGGCCGCCCGCCAGCACGGCCGAGATGATCTCCTCCTGGCCCGGGCGGAAATCGTCGTAGCCGAACACGGCTTTGAGGCGGGCGCGCGCGTCTTCGGGAAGTCCGGGCATCGCCGTAGCGTCAGCGTGGCGGGGCGGGGCGTAGCGATGCGCGCGCCCGCGTTTCATCGACGCCGGATTCCTTCAGCCGGCCGACATAGGCTAAACGATCTGAGCTATGCGCCACAACATTCATGCCCACAGCATAATTGTGCAGGGTCTGAAGAACAACCGCGATCTACCGCAGCTTGTACGCCGCATGGCACGCCGCGCAGTTGGTGGTCACCTGCGCCAGCGCGGCGAGCGCGGGCTTCAGATCGCCGCCCGGCGCCGTCTTCTCCGCGACATCCGCGAAGGCGCTCGCCTGCTCGTGCATCGCGAGGCCCAGCGCGCGCATCTCGTCGGGCATGTGATGCGCCATCATCGCCGCCATGTCGCTCATGCCCTCCTTCGGCCTCACGCACGCGGCGGCGTTCTCGGACTCGACCCCGAGCTTGTCGCGCGCAATCTTCGCCGCCGCCGCTCCGTCGCCCTTGGCGAGCGCGGAAAGGATCGCCTGGAGCGCGAGAAAATGGCTGCGCATGTTGCTCATGAGATGCGCGCGCGCCATCGGCGGAAAATCGAGCGGCTGGCGCTCGTCCCCCGTCATCGCCATCTGGTCGTGCATCTTGTGGTCGTGCATCATGTGGTCGCGCATCTGCGCGGCGCCCGGCGCGCCGATGAGCACGAGAACCGCCGCGGCGGCCAGCGCAATTCTTCTCATTCTCGTCCCTCGTCGCAAAAGCGGCTATGACCGCGCGAAGCAAGCCCTGCGCCAGAAGGAGACCTTTATGAAGGAGACGTTTCGCGAAAGCTGGCGCAGGCTGCGCGACCGAGTATTCGCCGATCCGCGCTTCCATCGCGCCGCGCTCGAAAATCCGCTCACGCGCCCCTTCGCGCGCCGCCGCGCGCGGGCCATGCTCGATCTCTGCGCGGGCTTCGTCTATTCGCAGACGCTGTTCGCCTGCGTCAAGCTGCGCCTGTTCGAGACGCTGCGCGACGGCCCGATGAGCGTCGCGGCGCTGGCCGCGAGACTGTCGCTCGACGAGGGGGCCGCGCGGCGCCTTCTGACCGCTGCATCTTCCCTCTCGCTCGTGCAAGAGCGCGGCGGGGATCGCTACGGTCTAGGCCCGCTCGGCGCGGCGCTGCTCGGGAGCCCCGGCGCGCAGGCCGTCATCGAGCATCAGCCGCTGCTTTACGGCGATCTCGCCGATCCGGTCGCGCTGCTGCGCGGCGAGCGCGCCTCGCAGCTCTCGCGCTACTGGCCCTATTCGGCGTCCGCGCAGCCAAAGGATTTGGGCGCGGAGGCGGTCGCGCCCTACAGCGCGCTGATGGCGGTCTCGCAGCCGCTGTGGGCGCAGGAAGTCTTGAGCGTGTACTCCTTCGACAGGCATCGCCGCCTGCTGGACGTCGGCGGCGGGGAAGGGGCTTTCCTCGCCGAGGTCGCGGCGCGCGCGCCGAAGCTGGAGCTCATGCTCTACGATCTGCCGGCGGTGGCGGCGCGCGCGCGGGCGCGGCTTTCTGCGGCAGGCCTCATGTCGCGGACGCAGATATTCTCCGGCGACTTTCTGCGCGATCCTTTGCCGCAAGGCGCCGACGCGATCTCGCTGGTGCGCATCGTGCACGATCACGACGACGAGAGCGCGCTCGCGCTGCTGCGCAATGTGCGGCGCGCGCTGCCCTGTGGCGGAACGCTGCTCATCGTCGAGGCCATTGCAGGTGTGCCCGGATTCGAGCCGCTCGCGGCCTATTACAGCTTCTACACGCTGGCCATGGGCCGCGGCGAGCCGCGCAGCTTGGCCCAGATTTCCGCGCTCTTGCAGCGCGCGGGATTCTCGAAGGGCGAGCTGAGGCCGACGCTGCTGCCGGCGACGACGAGCCTCATCGTCGCCCGCGCGGCGTGACGGCTTCGCCGTCCGACATCAGGCGAGTCGATGCGCTTCTCGCCCTTCTCCCCGCAAGCGGGGAGAGGCAGCAAGTTGCGGCCTTCATCGAGGTTTCGCCACAAAAAAAGCCCGGCGCGCAGCCGGGCTTTTCTCTCGAAGGAACCGAGCAATGAGGGGCTGCTCGCCTTCGCTCAGAATTTGGCTGCGACCGGCGCCGGGGCCGCCCAGTTGAAGTGATAGTTCACGCCGGCGCGGACGATGTTGCCGCTGAAGCGCGAGCTGTAGCTCGTCCCGGCGCTGAGGGTAGGGGCAAAGACGCCGGTAGGAGTGAGGGTGGTCGGCACCACGCTGGTGAGGGTCGCAGAGCCGAGATCGAAATAGAGGTATTCGACCTTGGCGCTCCAGTTCGGCAGGAACAGCCACTCGACGCCGCCGCCGGCGGTCCAGCCCACGCTCGTGTCGGAATAAGACGCCCCGCCGAAGCCGACCGCGCCCACCGGGCCGCCGGCGATGGGCAAGTAGGCCGCGAAAGCGCTCGCGTTCAGATTCGTTCCGCCATAGGCGAGACCGCCCGTGCCGTAGAGCAGCAAGGTCGGGGTCACGAGCAGGCCGATCCGGCCGCGCACGGTGCCAAGATAATCGAGGCTACGGCTGATCGTGGTGCCCGCGATCACCGTGAAAGCAGGATTGATCGTGTCGATCGACGCAGAGGAGCTGGTGTTGCTGCCGCCGCCGCCAGCGAAGCCCTGGATGTCCGCCTCGATGCCGACCACCCAAGAATTGCCGAAGCCCCCGAGACCGCTGCCGAACTGGTAATTGTAGCCGACTTGGCCGCCGCCGAGGAAGCCGCCGGTCGAGCCGTTGGCCACGGTGCCGGACAGGGCGGAGAGGATGCCCCAATCGAAGCCGGGCGCCACCGGACCCGCCGAGGCGTTCACGCCATTGCTGTCGCTCCAAGCCCCGCCCGCGTTCAGACCGACGTAGAAACCAGTCCAGAGCGGCGGCGGCGGCGGCACATAGACCGGCGCGGCCTTTCTCGAGGGCAGATCGGCGGCGAAGGCCGATCCAATCGAAGCCGCGAGCGCCGCCGCGGCGAGGATAACCTTTTTCATTCTCCAATCCCCCTTTGAAGGCAACTCGCAGAGCTCATCTCTGGCTCGCCTCTTCCTGCCGCCACCAAAACACTCAGGGGGCCGGGTTGGCAAGACGCTCAGCCTTAGCAAGGCGTTAAAAAGCTCATATTTTTGAGTGCTGTTGCATTTTTGCAACACCTCCGGCTTAGGTCCGCTCTCTTTGATTTGCATAGGAATAGCGTATCGAAAAATTTGAGAGCTTGAATCGACGCGTCAGAGATAGGATGGCGATACACATGGATTTTGTGAGGACGCGGGCGGCTTTGGCGCGCGGCACGCGCGCCCTCCGCGGAGGGCGGACGTCTCGCCCGCCAATTCGAGCGAAGCAGCCTGCTACAGCCTCGTCGATTCGTCGATCGCCCCGGGCGGGAAGGGCGTCGGAAACTCGCAGGCGAAGCCGCCTTCGAAATGGCGCACGACCACGGCCGGCGTCGCGCCGACGGTGACCGTCGAGCCCAGCACCGGCCGCGCCTCGGTTTCGAGGCCGACGCCGGAGATCGAGACATCCTTGATCCTGACGATGATCTCGTTGCCGTCGTCGAGCCGCAGCACTGCGCGCCGCAGCATCGGGATGATGCGCTCGTGGCGCCGGTCCTCGGGCAAGCCAATGAGGTTGCGGTTGGCGAACCAGACCAATTGGTCGGCCAATCGGTCGCGCTTCGGGGCCGGCAGCGAGAACGTCATGGCGAAGCCTGAATCGGTGAGACGCGCGGCTTCGCCCGCAAAGCGTCCGAGCTCGTCGAGATACACCACGACCTTCTCGCCAGGGGTAGGCTTGATGGGCGCGACGAGCTGCATGTCGCCCGGCGACATCTCCTCTGTCTGGCAGGGGAATTCCTGCCTGGATTGGAGCATGTAGCGGCCAAAGAGCGAAACGGCCACGCGTTGAAAGCGGCGAGAATCGAGCGTCTCCAGAAAGTCGTTCGGCAGAGGTTGCATCAGCATCTTCTCGAAGCGCGCGCGTCCCGCGCAAAGGGAATTTACCGCCGCAAGCGTTAACGCCGGCTTATTAACCGCCCCGCCTCAGACTGATTTTCCCCCTTTGTAGACAATCAGTTGAGGGGGGCGCCGCGCCGCGCCCGGCAGCCCCGGCCCGCCCCGCGCCGAGCGCTCATTCCTTTGGTCTTCCTGGCGGATCACGCGCAGCGAGCAGAGCTCCAGCAGATCGGCTTCGACGCGCCCAAACCAGTCGGGGGGATTTGAGCAGGAAAGCGCGCCGAGCAGCCGCGAATGCGTCTTGCCGTGATGCCGCAAAGGAAGCAGCAGCACCTCGAGGTCCATGCAGACATCCGGCGTTGCGCGTCGTCCGCGCCTTTTCGCCTTCGCGCCGCCGACGATCGGGGTCGCGCCGTCGATGACGGTCAGGATCGCCGCCGCGACCTCGCGCCGATCCTCTTCGCGCCAGAGCTCGAGAAAGGGCTTGCCCGTCTGGTCCTTCTGCCAGAGCGCGTTCAATTTTGAGCCGAACAGCCGGATGGGGAAGGCGCAGTCGCGATCGATCTCGATGATGAAGCTGTCGGAGAGGAAATGCCGGATGGCGGCGGGATCGATGTCGCCGCGCTCGGGCGCCGCGCGCTCGCCGCGCAGCTCGTTCCAGTAGTCGTAAATGCCTCTGCTGACGGCCTGCCTCATATTCCGCATTCCCGCATATGTTCGATCTTGGGTCGGTTTTGCGCCGCTTCGGCGCGCCGACGCGCCGCGCGCCGCGAACACGGGCTTGGGTGCAGGCCGCGTGCCTGTTCTTTCTCGTTAACCGCTTTGAAAGCCTATCGTTGCGCGCCATGGCCCGGCGTGTCATCCTCACCCTGTCGCCGAAGGACGGAAGGGCGCCGCGAGATGCTCCGCTCGCCGCGCGGCCATCTCCGGGCGGCGCAAGAAGAAGAATATTTCATTTGGTCTTTTGGCGGCTCCTAGAAACCATGACCGGCCGGCGGCCGACAGCGCATGCTCCGGCGCGGTTGGGCCGCTTCGTCCGAACGACGCGGGCCGCGTTCGCCTCGACGCCGAGGCGAGCGCGGCCCCTCGCGCGTGCGTCGTTTCGCTGCGCCGCAAAAGCTTTTTTCCCGAGGCGCCCCTAGCCAATCAGCCAGAACTTGCGTTAATCGGCGGCGCAGTCAAAAGGTTTGACCAGCGCGCTGGCCGCATCTTGACTTCCGCAGACTCGTCGCGACGATTGGGCAGGGCAGGCGGCGCGTGATTCGCATGAGGCCGAGGAGGCATCGACCGGTGCAGCAGCCGAAGAAATGGTGGATCGGCCTGCCGATCTTGGCGGGGCTCGTCTATTTTGCGACTCAGTCTCTCACCCGCGACATCGAGATCGCCCTTTCCGAACGCGCGGGCGCCGCGCTCGCCGAGGCCGGAAAAGGCGCGATCGACAGTCCCGGCGTCTCCATCGCCGGGCGCGACGCGATCGTCACCGGACGCAAGCTCTCGCCGGACAGTTTCGCCGAAGCGCTGCGCGCGGTGGGCGACATTCCCGGCGTGCGCGCGGCGATCGACGGCTCGACGCTGCCGGAGACGATCAGTCCCTACGTGCTGACGCTCACGCGCGCCAACGGGCGCGTGACGGTCGAAGGGCATTTTCCGGGAACGGGCGCGCGCGGGGCTCTGCGCAAGGAGCTCGACAGCTTGGGGCTCGAGGTCGAGGACCATGGCGATTATGGTCTCGGCGCGCCGCTAGCTTTCATGGAGCTCGCGCATTTTGCGGCAGGTCAGCTGGCGCAGCTGGATGAAGGCGTCGTCTCGCTGCAGGATGACGCCGTCTCCATCAAAGGCGCCGCTGCGCGGGACGCCGACTTCGAGAAGCTCGTCGCGGCGGCCAATACGCCGCCGGCGGGCGGTAAGGTCGCGAGCGTCGTGATCGAGCCGTACCGCGTGAAGCCTTTCGTCTGGAGCGTGGAGCGGCAGGGGCGGGCGATCCTGCTGCAAGGATACGCGCCCGACGCCGCCACGCGGCGCCGCCTCGCGGAAATGGCCAAATCCGTCGCCGGCGGCGACGGTGTGAGCGATCTCACGCGCATCGCGCAGGGCGCCCCGGCCGGCGACTTCGCCGGCGCCGCCGAGACAGCGCTGGCGCAATTGCGCGCGCTCGCCTCCGGCAAGGCGGCGTTCACGGACAACGCGCTGCGGATCGAGGGCGAGGGGGGGCGCAATGTCTCGGCGGCAGGCCTCTCCGCCGAAACGAAACGCAATCTCCCCCAAGGCTTCGAGCTTGCCGCGGTCGCGGTCGTGGACGGCCCGGCCTCGCCCTATCTGTTCTCGGCGTCGGCGCGCGAGGGCGGGCTTCTGCTCTCGGGCCACGCCCCGGACGAAGCCGCCGTGCAGGAAATTGCCGCCATAGCGGCGCGAGACTTCGAGAAGCTCGCCGTCACCGACGCGGTGACGACGGCCAGGGGTGCGCCGCCCAATTTTTTGCGCGCGGCGAGCGTTGGCCTCAAGGCGCTGGCGCGACTTTCGAGCGGCGGGCTCGCGATGTCGGACGTCGCGCTGTCGCTGACCGGCGTCGTCCCCGAAGCCCAGCTCGACGCGATCGAAAGCGATCTCAAGCGGGATCTGCCGCAGAACTTCGTCGCGACGATCCAGATTTCGCCTTCCGTCGCCGCCCCTGAAGCGCCGAACGCCGTGTCGGCCTCTCGCGCCGCAGAGCCTGCCACGGAATCCTTTGCCGCCAAGGTCGCGCCGCTGCAGAAGGCGCTCGACGCGCAGCTCGAGAAGACGCCGATCCAGTTCGGCGCCGACCAGAGCGGGCTCTCGCCCGAAAACGAGGCGGCGCTCAAGGAGCTTGCGGCGATTCTGCGTCGCGCCGGAGACCAGGCGGTCGAGATCGTCGGCCGTGCGCCGGAGCCGAACATCGAGGAATTGCGGCGCACGATCGCCAGACGCCGCGCGCAGGCGGTCGTCGATCGACTGATTGAGCTTGGCGTCGAGAGCGATCGCTTGAGCGCGAGCGGCGCAGCGCCGGCGGAAGGGGAGCCGGGCGCGCCGTTCATCGAGGTCAAGGTGAAATCCAACTAGCGGGGAGAGGACGCCATGCTTTACCTGCTGACTTTGGGCTGGCCCTGGTTCGCCGCCGCCGCGGCGCTCGGGGCGACGATCGGCTTCTTCACGGCGACGCGCGCGCGGGAGGGGGAGCTTTCGGGGCGCTGGGTGATCCTGCTCGCGATCGTCGCGCTCGCCGCCGCCGGCGCCGCCGCATGGCAGGGCGTCGTTCCGGGACGCAACGGCCTTGTGCTCGAGATCGGCTTTCTCGCTTCGCTCGCTTATTTTCTCGGGCTGCCGCTCGGCGGCGGCGTCAAGGGGCTGACGCCGGCCGAGGCGGCGGCGCCCGAGAAGCCGACCCCCGTGATCTTGCGGGGCGCGCCGCAGCGCGCGCCGGCGCCTGTCGTCCGGGAGAAAGAGCCGCCCGTCGCTACGCGCGGGATTGACGTCGCGGAAGTGCAGTCTGCGCCCGCCGCGGCTTCGGCGCCCGCGCCTCAGCCCGCAAAGCCGGCCCGGCGGGCCGAAGGGTCGGGCGACGGCAAGGGGCTGCCCGGCCGGCCGCCTCAGGCGCTTTCCGGCCCACGTGGCGGGACGCCCGACGATTTGACCAGGATAAAGGGCGTCGGCCCGAGGAGCGCCGAGAAGCTGCATGGGCTTGGCGTGTATCACCTCGACCAGATCGCCTCGTGGACGATCGACGAGGCGCGTTATGTCAGCGCGGCGCTCGCCATGCCCGGTCGCGTCGAGAAGGGCAAATGGGTCCAGCAGGCGCGTCAGCTCCTGGCGTCGAAGGACGGCTGAGGAATGAAGCTTCGCGGTCTCGCCCGCGTCCTTCTCTGCTGGGCGGCGGGGCAATTCGCCGTCCCGGCGCTCGCGCAAGGCATGCTCGGCGGCGTCGATCTCTCGCAGCCCGCCTATTCGACCTCCGAGCTCAGCCGCGAGCAGGCGATCTCGCTGCTGCAAAAGCGCGAGCCCGGCGCGCCGCTCGATCTCTCCGGCAGGAGCCTCAACGGCCTCGACCTGTCGGGCCTCGATCTTTCGCGCGTCAATTTTCGCGCCGCGCGGCTCGTGAAGGCCAAGCTCGCGGGCGCAAAACTCGACGGCGCCGTGCTCGATCAGGCTTGGCTGCTGGAGGCCGACCTCACCGGCGCCTCGCTGGTCGGGGCAAGGCTGTTCGCGGCGCAGATGCAGCGCGTGCGCGCCGACGGCGCCGACTTCTCGCGCGCCCGCATCGCTGGCGATCTGTCGATGTCGTCACTGCGCGGCGCGAAATTCGTCGAAGCCGATCTCTCCGCTGATATGAGGAACCAGTCGATGGGACTCATGCGCGCGGTGCTCGCCTCGGCGATGGCCGAGGGCGCAGACTTCATGACCGCGGATTTGAGAAGCGCCGATCTGCGCTTCCTGCACGCCAGGGGCGCGAGCTTCGCGGGCGCGGACCTGAAAGGCGCTGACGCCTCGGGCGCCGATCTTTTGGGCGCGAAGTGGGACGGCGCCAAGGTCTCGGAGCTCGATCTCGACCAGGCGAAAATCGACGCCGCCGCCAGGGGCGCGCTTCGAGACGCCAAGAATCTCGAGCGCGCGACGCCGCGATGATCCGCGTCGGCGTCGATCTCGGCGGCACGAAGATCGAGGCCATCGCGCTCGGGCCCGAAGGCCGCACGCTTTCGCGTCGGCGGGTCGCGACGCCGGCATCGGATTACGACGCGATTCTGCGCGCGGTGGTCGATCTCGTCGCCGCCATCGAGCAGGAGGCCGGCGGGCGCGGCATGATCGGCGTCGGAACGCCCGGCGCGATCTCGCCGCAGACGCATCTCGTGAAGAACTCAAACACGGTCGTGCTGATCGGGCGCCCGCTCGCGCATGATCTCGCGCTCGCGCTCAATCGCGTGGTGCGGCTGGAGAACGACGCCAACTGCTTCGCGCTGTCGGAAGCCGTGGACGGCGCCGGGGCTCACGCGCGCGTCGTTTTTGGCGTCATTCTCGGCACGGGCGTCGGCGGCGGGATCGTAATCGAGGGCAAGCTCTTGAAGGGCCATAACCGCATCGCTGGCGAATGGGGCCACAACTCGCTGCCCCGTCAGCGCGCGGATGAATATCCGGGTCCGCGCTGCTATTGCGGCGAGACGGGCTGCATCGAGACATTTCTCAGCGGCCCGGCCCTGGAGCGGGATTTTCGCGCGAGAGGCGGGGCTAAGGCCTCGGGCGCGGAGATCGCGGCGCTTGCGGAGGAGGGCCAGGTGAAGGCGCTGGCGACCCTGTCCCTTTACCAGGATCGCCTCGCGCGGGCCCTGGCGAGCGTCGTCAATATCATTGATCCGGACGTGATCGTGCTCGGCGGCGGCGTGTCGAACATCGCGCGGCTTTACGAAGGCCTGGAGCCGCTCGTCGAGCGCTACGCTTTCACCGACGCGCTGGCGACGAAGATCTTGCGCAATGTGCACGGCGACAGCGGCGGCGTGCGCGGCGCGGCGTGGCTGTGGGGCGCGGGGGAGGGGTGACGCCTTCTCCCGCGGCGCGGGAGAAGGTGGGTTCGCGAAGCGAACCCGGATGAGGGTGGGCGCCGCTCCAGTCCCGCTTCGGGCTCATCCGACTTTCCTCAACGCCACACCGCGGGTCAATCTAATTTGCAGTCGCGCGCGAAACCTTGCGCGGGAAGGTTCTGAACGGCTTCATTCTGCGCCCAGCGGCCCTCATCCGGCATGCTCCGCACGCCGCCTTCCCCCGCAAGCGGGTGAAGGGGCGCCTGCATCAGCGCCGCCCCAGCCCTATTGCTGCGGCGCGGCGGCCTTCCCCTTGCCCTTCGGCAAGCTCGGCCCGCCGACCATGCCCGCCTTCTGGCCCGGCGCGCAGGGCCCGAGCCATTTCATGTCCATCGAGACGGTGCTGTCCTTCTTCCCTTGGATCGGCGGGTCGAAGGTCGAGCGAATATCGGTGTGGTAGGCCGAGCTCAGATCGCCCGTCGTGACGATCTCGGAGAGCACCTTGCCGCTCCCCATCTTGCAGCTCGTATGCACAACGATCTTGTCGCCCTCCTTTGATACGGCGGGCTTGTCGCATTCCGGCTTCACCGCGCCGGGCGGCGGCTGGGTGGGGTCGGCGTTGGTCTCGTCGACGCACATCTGCATCGTCCCCATCGGCGAGGGCTGGCCTTCGGTCTGCATGCGCATTTCCCATAGGCCCGGCTTTCGCTTCAGGGAGTCGTCCGCTCGAGCCGAAGCGGAGATCGTGAAAGCCCCGGCCAAGGCTGCGCCAAGAGCGATTGGGCGCATGATGCTCCTCCTCCCATGTTCTCGACGACGAAGTCTCTCCCAATTCCTCGCGAGCCGCAAGGCGACGCGAAGACTGGGTGAAGCAGACGTCGCCCGGACGGATGCTCGACGAGCCCCGAACGAAGCCCGCCTAAAGGAAGTCCGGGCGGCCGAACGAGCGCGGCGCCGCGCCGCGGCCTTCACATGCCTCTCTCGTCCAGCGCCACGGATTTCACCAGCGCATACGCCTCGTCGTCGACGTGCAGCCCGAGCTCCGCGATGGCGAGCCGCGTCACCGCCGCGATCAGCCGGTCGCCGCCAGCAAGATCGAGCGTGACGAAGGCGAGCGCTGTCGCATTGGCGTCGATGGCGACGATCCTGCCGCGCAGCGCCGAGCGCAGGCTCACGCTTGGCGTCGCCGTCTTCGCCAGCGCCACTTCCGTCGCCCTGACCTCGACGCGGATGGGCGAGTCGGACGGCGGCAGCCGCGCGGCGACGACGATCTCGCCCGCGGGGTGCTTGAGCCGCGTAACGCCAAACCCTTCATCGTAGGATTGCCAGCGTGCGCGCAAAGCGCTCGTCACCATGAACCGCCCGCCCTCGATGTAGCGGTTGGCGCGCGGCAGCGTCCTTTCCGGCGCGCCGCGCCCGACGATCTTGCCGCGGTCGAGCGCCACGACCTCATCGGCGACGCGCGCGATCTCCTCGGCGACGTGCGAGACGACCACGATCGGAATCCCAAATTGATCGCGCATGAGCTCGATCAGCGACAGAATCTCTTCGCGCCGCGCGGGGTCGAGCGCGGCGGTGGGCTCGTCGAGCACGAGCAGGCGCGGATTGGCGAGCAGAGCGCGCGCGAAGGCGACGCGCTGCTTCTCGCCGCCCGAAAGACGCCTGGGCCCTCGCTCCAAAAGCGCAGAGAGCTCCAGACGATCGACGACCGCTTCAAAATCGGGTCCGCCGGGCTTGGCGAAGAAGCGGCCAAACAAGATGTTTCGCTTCACCGACAGATGCGGGAAGAGCAGCGAATCCTGGAACAGCACGCCGACGCGCCGGCGCTCTGGCTTCACGAACACGCGACGGCGCGTGTCGGTCAGCGTCTCGCCGTCGAGCGTCACAAAGCCCTCGTCCGGCCGCAGCAGGCCCGCGATCAGCAGCGCGAGCGTCGATTTTCCCGCGCCCGAGGGGCCATAGAGCGCGAGCACCCGCGCCTGCGTCTCGAAGGCGGCGCGAAGCGCGAAGGCGCCGCGCGCATAGCTCAGATCGAGGGCGATCATGCGCGCACGCCGGCGCGCCGCTGCAGCGTTTCGGAAGCCACGAGCGCTCCGACCGCGATCGCCACCGCGACCAGCGACAGGCGCAGCGCGCCTCGGTCGCCGTCGGGCATTTGCATGAAGGTGTAAATCGCGACGGGGATGGTGCGCGTCTCGCCTGGAATGTTGGAGACGAAGGTGATCGTCGCGCCAAACTCGCCGAGCGCCTTGGCGAAGCCGAGCACCGCGCCGGTGATGACGCCGGGCAGCGCCAACGGCAGCTCCACGAGCAGGAAGGCGGCGAGCGGCCCTGCGCCGAGCGAGCGCGCCGCCTGCGGCAGCCGCGGGTCGACGCTTTCGAAGGAGAGGCGCATCGGGCGGATCAGCAGCGGAAAGCTCATGACCGCCGCCGCGAGCGCCGCCCCCGTCCAGCGGAAGGCGAAGACGAGGCCGAGATGCTCGGCGAGGAAAGCCCCGAGCGGGCCATGGCGGCCGAAAAGCAGCAGCAGCGCATAGCCGGTCACGACCGGCGGCAGGACGAGCGGCAGATGCGCGGCGGCGTTGAGCGCCGCATGGCCGAAGAACCGCCCGCGCGCGAGGATGTAGGCGATGAGGATGGCGACGGGGCAGGAGGCGAGCGTCGCCACGCCCGCCACCTTGAGGCTGAGCCAGATCGCCTCGGCTTCCTGCGGCGAGAGGTCGAGCACGCCAAAAGTCCGTGAAATCTGCGCCTCTCGGCGCGCCCAGGCAAATTACATGACGCTTCCTGACGGAATCTTACAGCGCCCCCGAAATCCACTTGACGAGCTCGCCCTTCGGCGCGGCGCCGACCTTCTGCGCGGCGGCCTTGCCGTCCTTGAACAGGATCAGCGTCGGGATCGAGCGGATGCCGAGCTTGTTCGCGACGCTTGGATTCTCGTCGATGTTGAGCTTGACCACCTTCACCTTGGAGCCGAGCTCGGTCGCGATCTCCTCGAGCGCCGGGGCGATCATGCGGCAAGGCCCGCACCACTCGGCCCAAAAATCGACGACGACGGGCGTTGCGGACTTCAGCACGTCGTCGTTGAAGGACGCGTCGGTGACTTTCTGAGTGGCCATTTGCGAGATTCCTTATGCGTTGCGATGCGCAACAGCTATGGACGCCGCGCGCTGCCGTCAAGCCTATGGGGCCTGGCGATATTTACAGGCGGAGCGTCTATAGAGGGCTCAGAAACACAAAGAGCGGGGACGGCGTCCCGCCTCTCCCCACTCTTTGGCGCCTCGTCCTTTACCGGTCTATCTGCGAAAAACGCCTTCGGGTCTTGACGCCGTCTTGGTCGCTTCGCATGCTTGGCCGCCCTTCGGCGGCTCGATGATCCGGCGTCCTCCCCGACTTGGACCGTTGTGGATCGAACGGCCCGCGCTCTTCACGCGACCCGCGCCCAACCAACTTGGCGAGCGGACAATATGACAAAACCGGGGCGCTGTCATGCGAAATTATGCGATCTGGCGCAAAATTGTGCGAGGCGCGAGAAAACGGGGCGCCTTCTCGCTGTGACGCGCGATTCCGCCCCCTATTCGGAGGCGACGCGCAGGGTCTCCGGCGCAGGGCGCAACTCGCCGAGGAGGCCCTTGCGCTTGGCCTCATAGTAGTAGCCGCCGGCATAGAGCTTGACGGCGCGGCGCTCGTCGCCCCTGGCGACGCGGTAAGCATTGGCGAGATAGGCCACCGCATAGGTCATATTGGTCTCGGGATCGAGCAGGCCCGATGCGGGACCCTGGTAGCCCATGCTGCGCGCGGTGTCGTGGCGGATCTGCATGAGGCCCCAATAGGGCCCGTGCTTGAGCGAGGGATTGTAGTTGCTCTCGCGCTTCACGATGGCGTGGATGAGGGACTCGGGCACGTTTTGCGCCTTGGCCTGCTCGGCGATGCGCAAATCGAGCTTCTCGCGCGCGGTGGTCGCAACGGGGGCGGCGTCCGGCGCCGTCGCCACGAAGTCCGGCTGGGTCGTGCTGGAGCAGCCAGAGAGCGCCAAAAGGAAGGGCGCGACCGCGCCGCATATCCGCTTCATCTCGCCCCCTAAAGGCTTGGGAGCGCAGCCGGCCCCCGAATCAGATCATGATGGTCGTCCTCTTTGCCGCAATTTTGTGGCGTAACCTTGTCGGACGCTGGCGGGCTCTATCCAAGGCCCCGCCTTGCGTATACAAGGTCGCCCAATCAAGAGCAGGCCCCCGCAGGAGACGCCAAATTGACGCAAGCCAAGGACCTCTATGAATTGGGCGAAATTCCGCCGCTCGGTCACGTGCCCAAGAACATGTACGCCTGGGTCGTGCGCAAGGAGCGTCACGGGCCGCCCGAAGAGGCCATGCTGCTCGAGGTCGTGCCGACCTGGGAGCTCGACAGCCATGACGTGCTGGTGCTCGTGATGGCGGCGGGCGTCAACTACAACGGCGTCTGGGCGGCGCTCGGCCAGCCGATCTCGGTGCTCGACGCGCACAAGCACCCTTACCACATCGCCGGCTCCGACGCCGCGGGGATCGTCTGGGCCGTGGGCTCCAAGGTCAAGCGCTGGAAGGTCGGCGACGAGGTCGTCGTCCACTGCAACCAGGACGACGGCGACGACGAGGAGTGCAATGGCGGCGATCCGATGTTCTCGGCCTCGCAGCGCATTTGGGGCTACGAAACCCCGGACGGCTCCTTCGCGCAGTTCTGCCGCGTGCAGGACCGTCAGCTCATGGAGCGCCCCAAGCACCTGACCTGGGAGGAATCGGCCTGCTACACGCTGACGCTCGCCACCGCCTACCGCATGCTGTTCGGCCATGAGCCGCATCGGCTGAAGCCCTCGGACAATGTGCTGATCTGGGGCGCCTCGGGCGGCTTGGGCGTTTTCGGCGTGCAGCTCTGCGCGGCGGCCGGCGCCAACGCCATCGGCGTGATCTCCGACGAGAGCAAGCGCGACTATGTGATGTCGCTCGGCGCGAAGGGCGTCATCAACCGCAAGGAGTTCAAGTGCTGGGGCCAGCTGCCGACGGTCAACACGCCTGAGTTCAACGATTGGACAAAGAACGCCCGCGCCTTCGGGAAGGCGATCTGGGACATCACGGGCAAGAAGGACGTGGACATCGTCTTCGAGCATCCGGGCGAGCAGACCTTTCCGGTGTCGTGCCTGGTCGTGAAGCGCGGCGGCATGGTGGTGTTCTGCGCCGGCACGACCGGCTTCAATCTGACGTTTGACGCGCGCTACGTCTGGATGCGGCAGAAGCGCATCCAGGGTTCGCACTTCGCGCATCTGAAGCAGGCCGCGGCCGCGAACCGCTTCGTCATCGACCGCCGCGTCGACCCCTGCATGTCGGAAGTCTTCCCCTGGGACAAGATCCCGCTCGCGCACACCAAGATGTGGAAGAACGAGCACGCCCCGGGCAACATGGCCGTGCTGGTCAACGCGCCGACGACCGGGCTGCGCACGGTGGAGGATGTGATCGAGGCGGGGAAGAAGGGGTGAACGCGCCTTGCGCCCGAATCCTCATCCTGGGGAAGCTCCGCGGGAGCCGTCTCGAAGGACGCGGCTCCCCAAGTCTCGCGAGGTTCCGGCCCCTAGCCATCGTTCGAGACGCTCGGCTCAGGCGGGCTCCTCGGGATGAGGGCGGTGGGATTGCAGCGTTCGCCCGATTGCCTGGAGAGCGACCGCATAACCCCTTGCAAGTCAGCTTGAAGCGGGCATAATGGGGCTAACATAAAAGTTTTTATGTTAGTGGGGGGCGCTTGGCGGAGTGGGGGTTTTACGGCAGACGCACGGAGCTCGCCGAGATCGATAGGATCCTGGCGAGGGAACGCTTCTTCTTTTGCGCGATCTCGGGAAGAAGGCGGATCGGGAAGACCTCGCTCATCCAGGAAGCGATAAATCGGCGCGGTCTCCAGAAACGGGCGCTTTACGTTCAAATACCTGACAGTGACGAGCGTGGTGTTGTTCAGGCATTCGAAGACTCGGTCTCCGATTCTGGTTTTCAGCAAGGTGTCTTACGCCACTACTCTGCGAATTTTTTCGATATATCAATGCTGCTGTTCGTAATGTGGAAGGATGGATGGGTAACCGCGCTTGATGAATTCCAATATTTCAATCGAAGATCGCTTTACGAGTTTCAGTCGCTCCTGCAGAGAGAAGTGGATGTCGCGCGAGGACAATCTGACATTCGTGGAGGATTGTTTACTCTTGGCTCGATCCATACTGAGATGACAGCAATTCTGGAGGATCAGGCTTCCCCTCTTTTTAACCGCGTGACGGATCGCATCGAAATCGGTCATTGGGACCTCGAAACGCTGTTCGAGATGTTCCGCGCGCACGGCGTGGATGATCCACACCATCGTCTTTTCCTATGGACCCTGTTCGAGGGCGTGCCGAAATTCTACCGGGATTGCTTCGATCAGGGCGTCTTGCACAACGCTCCTGGTTATCGGACCGAAACGCTGCGCAAAATGTTCTTCGAGGGCTCCAGCCCGCTCAAGGACGAGGCCGACAACTGGTTCTTGCGCGAGCTGCGCGGACGTTACGACACGATACTTACTCTGCTCGCGCGCGGCGGCCCGCTGTCGCATGGGCAGCTGAAGCATGAATATGATCGAACCGGCTCCGGTGGCGAGAAGCAGCTCGCGAGCTATTTGAACGCGCTCGTCGGAAAATACGGCATGGTCGAACGACTCCAGCCGATTCTCTCCGGCGAGAAGCAGCGCAACGCGCGCTATGTCATCACCGACAACTTCTTGAGCGCTTGGCTCGCGGCCATCCAGCGCAACGTGCGGCTGGCCCGCATCCGACCCATAGAAGAGGCGGTCGCCAAGGCGGACGTCGCGATGCAGACGCGTGAAGGCGTCGCCTTCGAAAAGCTCGTGCGCCAAGCCACCGAGGAGTGTTCGCGCAAGGGCGTCGGCGACTTCGCGCTGACAGAGCTCGTCTCTGGCTATTGGAACAGGGCGGACGGCGGCGACATCGAGATCGACATGGTGGCGGTTGACGGGACGGATCGCCGCATTCGCTTTGGCTCCTGCAAGCGCTCGTGCGGGTCCCACGATGGGGAATCGCTGCGCCAGTTCGATCAGCACGTCAGCCGCTTTCTGGCGACGAAGACCGGCGCGCCCTACCGTGAATGGAGCGTGGAGCGCGCGCTCTACGCGCCTCACTTCGCTGACGCCGCACGCAAAGCCTTCAGCGAACGGGGATACGTTTGCGTTGACCTCGCGGATTTCGAACGCTGGCTGACTTTCTGAGCGCCCCGCTTTCGAAAGTCGGCGCTCGGATCTCCACGGCGCATAGCGTCTGCGCGAAGCTCGTTGGCTTCAATATCGCCCCTTGAGCGAAGCCTCGAGCAGCGCGATCTCCTCGCCCGTCAGCCCGAACAGCTCATAGACGAGCGCATCGATCTCGCGCTCGGCCGCTGCGATCTGCGCCGAGAACGCCTCGACGCGCGCGCGGTTTTCCTTGAGATAGGCCTCCCACTCGGCGCGCTCCTTGAGAGGAATGTCGGCGCGGAAGGCCCGCTTGACCTCGGCGCGGAACGCGGCGAAGTCGAGCCCATGCCAGTTGTGGAGCTTGCCGGTGAGCTTCGCGCGCTCGGGCGGCGCGAGGTCGAGGATGCGCCGGCGGATCGCGGACTCGATTTCGGAGCGCTCTTTGGCCGCGTCCGTGCAGGCCTGGCCGAGCGTCCCGAGCCGCTTGCGTTCGCGCGCGTGCATCTCGGGGATGGGGAGCTGTTCCACATATTGCGCTTCGGCTTCGATGTAGCCGCCGCGTTTGGGTCGAGCGATCGAACGCAGCTGCGCCCAAATCGCGCGACTGTTGAGCAGCGCGCAGAGGTCCGCGTCCGCGGTCGGCAAGAAGAAGCACTTGTTATTCAGGAAGCCGCCTGAGGTCTCAACTGAAAAGGCCGCGTCGAGCTGGAAATGGCCCCAGACCAGCTTTGGCGACGCGAGCTTCGACTGATAGGCGAGTTGAGCTTGTTGGAGCTCGAACCATTCCTGCTTGGTCGCGCGCCGTTCAAGCTCGTCTCGAAAAGGCGCGAGCCAATTTCTGATTGCTGGATATCGGTCGATCGCCACTTTTCCCTTCGGCGTATTGATGAGCCACAGTCCCTGCGGCTCGACGCGCCATCTCTTCACGTCCTCGCCGCGCAAGAATGGCGTGAGCAGCTCCGCAGATTTTTTGTCCGCCTTCAGCAAGCGATCCCGCGTCGGCGTGTCGATTACGAAAGCCTCGTTCAAACCGGTCACGATCCCGCGCAGGGGCGCGCCATACGCCTCGCCAAGTGTCTTGCGTCCCATGCCGATCTTGTCGCGCAACAGCGCCAGCGGCTCCTCTTCGAAGCGCCAGGAGCCGGCGCCCAATCGCGCGCGCGGCATGGTTCGCGCCGCCTCCTCGAACGCGCGGCCGAGCTCCTTCGGCGCCTCCTCCTCGATCGTCAAAAAGGAAAGCTCAGCCGGACCATTGTCGCTCTTGCGCAGCGTCACGATCGCCGGATAGGTCGTCACGCCCTCAAACACCTGCACGTCGCCGAAATCGACGACCGCTTCGATCGCGAGGCGGTCGGTCAAGAAGGTCCGCAGCGCTTCGCCTGAGCCGGTGCGGAAGAAGGTGGAAGATGAGATGAACCCCAAGCGCCCGCCGTTCTTGAGCAGGCCGACGCCGCGCTCGAAGAAGTAGGCGTAAAGATCGGCGCGGTCGGCGGCGACGACGTAATGTTTCTCGAGATAGGGCTTCATCGCCTTGATCAGCTCCATCCGCACATAGGGCGGATTGCCGATCACCACATCAAATCCGCCGCGCGCAAAAACTTGCGGGAAGGCGGCGCGCCAGTCGAAGGGGCGCTGCGTGAAGGCTTTGTCCTCGATCAGGCTGTCGCCGATCTTGATCGCCGCCTCGAGATTTTGCAGGCGATGGTCGCGCCGCGCGGTCTTGAGCCACAGCGACAGCCGCGTGATCTCGACCGACTCGGCGTTGAGATCGACGCCATAAAGATTTTTCGTCGCGATCTCGTCGAAGATGTCGAAGTCGATTTTCGCGCCCAGCGCCGCGAGCG
>DASPSI010000091.1:0-5959 GCA_035624015.1 Methylocystis sp. | reverse complement strand
AAGTCAAAACTTGTGCAACAAGCGCCAGCCTTTGAAAATCAATGTGTTACGCTGTGCAAAAGTTTATTGCGGATCAAAGGACGAATTTCCGGCCTTTCGATCGTTCGTGACATGCTCGTGGTTGTCGTGTAACATGTTACGAGCAGGAGGCCAGAATGCCATGTCAAGGCAAGACTCCAACCCGGCCAACCGAGCGCATGGCGAGCTATCGCCAGAGGATGCGCGCGGCCGGGTTGCGTCCCGTGCAAATTTGGGTGCCGGACAGCCGTTCTCCCGACTTCGCTGAAAAGTGCCATCGGCAAGCCCGCGCTGTCGCCGCTGGCGACCCGGCAGGCGACGAGCTCATGCGGTTTGTCGCCAGCGTCTATGAATGGCCGGAGCCCTAATGCACGGTCAATTCGTCGTTGTCGCGGGGCCGGGCGATTACGGCAAGCCGCGCCCTGCGCTCGTCGTGCAGAGCGACCTTTTTTCCGAGTTGCCTTCGGTCATGGTTTGCCCTTTGACCACGAAGCTGCGCAACGACGCGGATCAATTCCGGCTCGAAGTCGAGCCGTCGAAGCGGAACGGATTGCGGGAAGCGTCCCAGATCGCGATCGACAAAATCACGGTCATCCCAGCTGCGCAAATCGGCGGCGTCATAGGCGAGGCCGACGACGCCTTATTGTTGCGCGTCAATCGCGCGCTGGCGCTGTTTCTGAGCATCGTATGATTTTCGGCTCCGGCGGCGTGGCGGTCGCCTCGCCCAGCTTCTCAAAGCCGGCCGTCGCCTTGATGTAGTTGCGCAGGATCGTCTTGCCGGTTTCGACATCGCCGGAAAGCATGGTGTCGATCCTCTCGCGCAGCAGCGCTTCGGCGAAAGCGGGTTCCGCCGCCGCCCGACGCTGCACCAGTTCCTTGCAGCTCTTGGTCGTGGCCATGCCGCTCTTTGTCCTGCCGTTTCTTGGCGCCGCCCGTCAGCAGGGCCGAGCGGAAAGCTCCTTTTGGGGCGCGCGTTGAAGCAGCTTCATTCACCCAACCTCCAAAATCCGAGTGCGCTCGCCGGTAGCGCTTGCTAAAGAGGGCGCCGACGACAGGGGGGACCGTGACCGAGCCGCAAATACGCTCCGCAGACGAACGCCTGCAGGCGGCGCTCGCGCGTCTCCTCCAGGAGGGATTCGTCCGCAAGGAGCCCCGCTTGCTCCAGCCCGCAGGCGTCTTCCTGGATCGGCTCGGAGAAGATTTTCGCGGGCGGCTGTTCCTGACGACGGACGGCGCCAGCGCGGAACTTTGCCTGCGCCCCGAGTACACCATCCCAATCGCCCTCGACTATATTGCCTCGGGCGTCGACGAGCCCACCGCCTTCGCTTATGGCGGGCCGACATTCCGCATCGGCGAAGGCGAGGCGCCGCAGGCCGGCCTCGAGAGCTTCGGCCGGGCGGACCGTGAGGCCGCCGACGCCGAAATCTTAGGGTTAGCGCTCGACGCCGCCGCCGCCGCCGGCGCGCCGCGGCTCAAGGTCAGGCTTGGCGACGCCGGACTCGTCGGCGCCTTTCTTGATCGGCTGGAACTCGCCCCTGCGTGGCGGCGCCGCCTGGCGCAGGCGCATTCCGGTCCCGACAGGCTCGCGCGGTTGCTGGCAAGCCCTGCGCGCGAGAACGCCGGCCCCGGCGCTGGCGTGCTCGCCGCGCTCGAAAAGACCGATAGCAAGGGCGCGCGCAGGCTCGTCGAGGACTTGCTCGCCATCGCCGGCATATTGAGCGTCGGTGGGCGCAGCGCCGGCGAGATCGCTGAGCGCTTCCTGGAGCAGGCGTCGCTCGCGACCGGCCTCGACCCCGAGAAGCGCCAGCTCATCGAAAAGTTCTTCGCGATCGAGGACGCGCCGGACGCCGCCGGCGCGCGGCTGCGCAAGCTGGCGGCAGAAGCGGGACTCGACCTCGCCGAGTCGCTGGATTTTTACGACTCGCGCGTGAACTTCATCGCCGCGCGCGGCCTTGCGCTCGATGAAATGATCTTCACGACGAGCTTTTCTCACGCGATCGGCTATTACTCAGGCTTCATGTTCGAGGCGCGCGACGCCTCCGCCGGCGCCGACGCCGCGCCGCTGCTCAGCGGCGGACGCTACGACGCGCTGTTGAGGACGCTCGGCGCCAAAACCAATATCCCCGCGGTCGGCGCGGCTCTGTGGATCAACCGTTTTGGGGGAGGCGCAGCATGAACGGCGCCAGCGCCGGCCAAAGGCTCGTCGTCGCCGCGCCCTCAAAGGGCCGGCTACAGGAGAACGCTCTCGCGTTCTTCGCGAGAGCGGGCCTCGACCTTCAGCAGACGCGCGGCGCGCGCGACTACAGTGGCGTCATTCGCGGCGTTCCGAGCGCCGAGGCGATGTTTCTCTCGGCCTCCGAGATCACCGCAAGGCTTGCGAGCGGCGGCGTCCATCTCGGCGTCACCGGCGAGGACCTCGTGCGCGAGGAGATCGCTGACGCCGATGCGGATGTCGAGCTTCTCGCGCCGCTCGGCTTCGGGGCCGCCAATGTCGTCGTCGCGGTTCCGCAGGCGTGGATCGACGTGCGCGACATGGCCGATCTCGCCGACGTCGCGGGCGGCTTTCGCGCGCGACACGGGCGCGGGCTGCGCGTCGCCACCAAATATCTCAACACCACGCGCCGCTTCTTCGCGCAGCACAGCGTCAACGACTACCGTATCGTGGAAAGCTCGGGCGCGACCGAGGGCGCGCCGGCGGCGGGCGTCGCCGATCTCATCGTCGACATCACCACGACCGGCGCGACGCTGGCCGCCAACGCCCTCAAGGTTCTGGACGACGGGGTGATCCTGCGCTCGCAGGCCAATCTCGTGGCCTCGCTGAAGGCGCCCTGGAGCGCGGGCGCGCGCGAAGCGGCGCGCGTCATATTGTCGCGAATCGCCGCGGAGGAAGACGCGCGGGTCACGCGCGAGGTCCGCGCGGAGCTCGACGGCGCCGACGACGGCCTCCGGCGCGAGGCCGATGAAAGCTTCGGCGCGACCTTGCGCGCGCGCGGCTCCGCGGGAGAGCTGCGCTTCAACGTTCCGGCGGGAATCGTCGCAGAATTCGCCGACTGGCTCATGGGCCGCGGCGCGCGGCAAGTGACGAGCGCGAAGCTCGATTACATGTTCCGCGCCGACAACGGGCTTTGGCGGCGGCTGGAGAAGAGATTGCTGGCGAACGAAGCGGTCTAACGCGCGGCGCAATTCAAGGAGAGGGGCCTTGCCACCAATCGTCAACGGACTCCTCGCGTTTTCCGCCTATTTCGCCGCCGCGGTCGCCTTCTGCGTCGGCTTCTGCACAGTTTACGTATGGCTGACCCCGCATCGCGAATTCGACCTCATCGTTCGCCAGCACAACGCCTCCGCGGCCGTGGCCTTCGGCGGCGGCCTCTTGGGATTTGCGATCGCGCTCGCCGGCGCCATCCACAACACCTCGTCGGCGCTGGAATTCGTCGCCTGGGGCTTCGTGGCCTTCGCCGCTCAGGTGGTCGCCTATCTGCTGGCGCGACTTGCGCATCCGGGGCTTTCACACGCCATCGAGCAGAACGCGCTGGCTTCGGCGATCTGGGTCGCCGCAGTCTCCATCGCGGCTGGGGTCCTTTCCGCCGCCTGCATGAGTCCCTGACGCCATGGCCGAGAGGCGCCAGGAGTTCGGCAAGCGGGGGATCAATCCGCCCCCGGTCATCACCCATGCGCCGCAAGGCCTGCCTGGCGGTCCCGAGCCGCATTCCCATCGCCGCCTGCGCACGCTCGCCATCGCGCTCGGAGCGATAGGCGCCACGGCGATCGGACTTGCCGCCGGAGTCGAATCGGGCGAGCGCGCAAGAAGTTGTCCGCCGCCCGAGGAAGTGAAGCCCGAGGACCCGCCTTGCCCGAGCGCCACTTCGAGCAGCCATGGCGGGTCGGGCAGGGGCTTCCATGGCTCCTGGTCCTCCGGCGGCTCCGGCGAGAGCGGGCATGCCGGCGCGTCCTTCGGCGGGTTCGGGGGCGCCGGCTCTGCTCATGGCGGCTTCGGCGGAGGGGGCGAGTGAGACGGGAGAGTTCGCCGCAGCGGCCTGACCTCGAAGCGCATTTCAAGGAGATCGGCTTCGCCTACGCCTATGCAGATGGCGAGCCCTATTGGGACGAGTCGACGCGCTATGTGTTCTCGCTCGCCGAGATCGAGGATCGTCTCGAAGCTCCGACACAGGAGCTGCATGCGCTGTGCCTAAAGCTCGTCGCGCGCGTCGTTGCGAGCGACGAGCTGCTGCGCCGGCTAAAGATTCCGTCCTTCTTCTTCGACGCGATCCGGAAGAGCTGGGCCCGTCGTGATCCCTCGCTCTATGGTCGTTTCGACTTCGCCTATGACGGACAAGGCCCGGCGAAGCTCCTCGAATACAATGCCGACACGCCGACGAGCCTATACGAATCCGCCGTCGTGCAGTGGTTCTGGCTCGAAGCCCTGATCAAGCGCGGCGAGCTGCCGAAAGGCGCCGATCAGTTCAACTCGCTGCACGAGAAGCTCATCGCGCGTTGGCGCGAGATCGCGTTCAGCCGCTTTCTGCACCTCGCCTGCATGGCGCGCAGTATCGAGGACGCCGGCACAATCGCTTATCTGGAGGACTGCGCCAAGCAGGCGGGACTTTCGACTTTTTCGCTCGACATCGCCGACATCGGCCTTCAAGGTCCAGCCTTCGTCGACCGCCACGGGCGCCGCATCGATTTTTTGTTCAAGCTCTATCCGTGGGAGTGGATGCTCGCCGACGATTTCGGCAAACAGCCAGCCATGCTGCGCACGCGCTTCGTCGAGCCGCCGTGGAAGATGATCCTCGCAAGCAAGGGCATGCTGGCGCTGCTCTGGGAGATGGCGCCGGGGCATCCGAGCTTGCTCGCGTGCTATTTCGAGGACGATCCGCACTGCGCGGCTTTGGGCGAACGCTATGCGCGCAAGCCGCTCTATTCGCGCGAGGGAGCCGACGTCGAGCTCGTCGACGGCGCGACGAAGACGCGAAGCGATTCAGACGGCTACGGCGACGAAGGCTTCGTGCGCCAGGCGTTATGCCCGCTGCTGGACTTTGGCGGGCGTCGTCCCGTGCTCGGCTCCTGGCTCATCGGCGATGCGCCAGCGGGACTGGGGATCAGAGACGACACGTCGCTCATCACCTCGAACCACTCGCGCTTCGTGCCGCATGTGATCCTCCCGTGAGCGGGCCGCTCAGAGCTGATAAGCCTCATCCCTGATCAGCCGCGCGAGCGCCTGCGCCGACTGGGCCCAAGAGATCGTTTCAATCTTCGGAGCGATCTTTGGCGAAGCGAGCTCCGCGTCGATCGCTTGCGCGAGGCTTCCCGAGTCGAGCAGGTCGAAATAGCGCGCGCCGTCGCCCGCGACCTCGCGAAAGACGCCAATGTCGCTCGCGATGACCGGAAGGCCGTGGAGCGCCGCTTCGACCAGCGGCAATCCGAAACCTTCGGCGAGCGAGGCGTTCACACTCGCGCGCGCATGGGCATAGAGCGCCTTGAGATCGGCGTCGTCCGCCTTGTCAAGCCAGTAGAGCCTGCGCCCGAGCTCCGGATGGCGACGGATTCGCGCGCGTAGCGCGCTCGTGTTCCAGCCGGCCTTTCCGACAATGACGTAAGAAATCTCGCGCCCCGCGGCCCACAGCTTTTCGAAGGCGTCGAGCGCGATCGCGTAGCCTTTGCGCGGCTCGAGCGTCCCGACGCTCAACAGATACGGCCCGCCCGCGATGATCTTTTCCACCGCGGGGCTTGGCGTTTCCGCCGAAGCCGCGTCGAAATCCGCGCCGAGCGGCCACCAGCCGATCGGCGGCAGGCGCTCCCGTCCGGCCTGGCGCTCATAGTCCACGACAGCTTGCGCGGTAGCGCGCGAGATGGCGACGAGGGCGCAGGCCTTGGCGAGCACGCCCTCGCGCCAGGCGCGAAAGCTGCGGGTGACGTTCTGGTGGAACAGCGCCGGATATTGCAG
>DASPSI010000086.1:0-28177 GCA_035624015.1 Methylocystis sp. | reverse complement strand
AAGGACAATCCGGATCGCCGGGATGGCGGGACAGCTTCATGCTTCCGACCTCTTTAGCTTGAGGACCGGCCCGCCATGAAGCGACATTAGGGTTCTCGCGTTAAGCCGCGTTCAGAATGAAGCCGAGGATTGTAACGGGCTACGCAACGAAGCTTTAATTATTCGCGACAACCGGATGCTCCGCCTTGAATTTATTGGATTATACCCAAATTAACCGCATCCGCGCCAATCAAAATTCATGCTGCGCTCACCAGGACGAAAGGCCACAGAATGAGCTCGGCCTGGCGCGGGCAGGGCGTTTCCGCAGCGTCGACCTCGTCATTCTCGAGCCGCGCGGCGCAGCCGCCGCCGATTCCGCTTCGAAAGGCGCGTCGCCGGCGAGACTGCAAGCCCGCAAAGGGATGAAGGCCTCGATCGCGCAGCACGAGGCCAAGATCGCTCGCGGCGCAGCGCGCTTATTGGGGTAAGCGCGCCAGCCGCAGGACCGGGCCGTCCGCCACCTCACGCGACTTTGGTCGGCCTTTCGCGCGTCTCGTGCAGCTTGTTCTCGACGAACCAGCGATAGGCGCCGGCGACGCCGTGCTCCAGCGAGATTTCAGGCTTCCAGCCAAGGGCGCGGATTCGACTCGAATCCATGATCTTGCGCGGCGTGCCGTCGGGCTTCGAGGAGTCGAAGACGATCCGCCCGCAAAAGCCGACGGCGCGGCCCACGAGCTCTGCGAGCTCGCGGATGCTGATCTCCGATCCGGCGCCGCAATTGACGTGCTCGTATTCGTCGTAGTTGTCGAGACAGAACACGACGCCGCGCGCGAGATCGTCGACGTGCAGAAATTCGCGTAGCGGCGAGCCGGTTCCCCACACGACGACTTCTCCGGCGCCACGCTCCTTGGCCTCATGAAATTTGCGCATGAGCGCCGGCAGCACATGGCTGGTGGTAAGGTCATAATTGTCGTTCGGCCCATAAAGATTGCACGGCATCACCGAAATGTAGCGACGCCCATACTGCTTGCGATAGGCCTGACACAGCTTGATGCCTGCGATCTTGGCGATCGCATACCATTCGTTGGTCGGCTCGAGCGGGCCGGTGAGGAGCGAATCTTCCTTGATCGGCTGCGGGGCGAATTTCGGGTAGATGCAGGAGGAGCCGAGGAACACGAGCCGCTTGACGTCGGCCGCATGCGCCGAATGGATGACGTTGGTTTCGATGGCGAGATTGTCGTAAATGAAGTCCGCCGGGAAGCTGTCGTTGGCCAGGATGCCGCCGACCTTCGCGGCGGCGAAGATGATGGCGTCGGGACGATTCTGCTTCAGCCATACCTCGACGCCGATCTGGTGGCGCAGGTCAACCACCCCGCGGTCGACCTTGATCACTTCATCGCCGCGCGCCTCAAGAGCGCGGGTGATCGCCGAACCGACCATGCCCTTGTGGCCGGCGACCCAAATACGCCTTCTACTCATGGTTGACCTCTACTCGATCAGAATTGCGCCTAGCTATTGTCGACGGCGCCTTGAAATTCGGCTCCCGTCGCTATTCGACGTCTGAAGGAATTCTCCACTTTGAAGGCTTTTCTAGGGCGCAAGGCTCGACGAACGGTCTGGCCGGCGCCCAACCCTCAATGAACCCCAAAGGCTTGAGACGCCGCCAAGGCTCGGGGCGCTCGCCGTTTTTGCGAATCTGGGATTGGGGGCGTCGAGCGTCGAGGCGCGCAGGGCGAGGAGGCGATCCTCCCCGGGCGGTTGGCCCTCTCGCGACCGCGCCGGAGGGAGCGAGCGCTTGCTCGTCGCGCCGGCTCCCCTCGCCTTCCGCAGCGCCGAGCGCGTCGGCGTCCGGGGATGGATGCTGTTTTCGCGGCTCTATGGCGGGCCTGCGCAGTCGCGAAACATCGCCTCCCGGGCGGCGGGCTCAACGACCGGAAGCCTTCGCCGCCTCCTCGCGCCAGACCTCGAGCTCGGCGAGCTCGGCCTCGGGCCTTTCCGCCAGGACTTCGGCTCGGCCGGCGAAAATCTCGCCGCTCTCGCCGTCGATCGAGAGCCAGTCCCCTTCTTGGAACGCTTGTCCGGCCAGCGTCAGGCGATGGCCCGCTTGGTCAATTTCCAGGCCGCGACAGCCGACCAGGCAGGCTTTGCCAAGCTGGCGCGCCACCACCGCCGCGTGAGCGGTTCGCCCGCCCGCGATGGTGAGGATTCCGTCCGCAGCGTCAAATCCGGCGATATCCTCGGTCGAAGGCTCGCGTCGAACCAGAATTGCGGCGCCGCCGTCGCGCGACAGGCGCTTGGCGCTCGCGCCGTCGAAGGCGATGCGTCCGACGGCGACTCCGGGCGAGGCCGGCGTCGCGCGCGCCAAAGGCGCGGTGAGGCCTCGCAGCGTCGCTCGACCGGCTTGCTCGAGATTGACGCCTTCCAGCCGGCGCAAGGCTTCCGCCGGCGCGATCAGCCCTTCGCGCGCCATGTCGACCGCGATCCGCAACGCCGCGCGGGGCGTGCGCTTGGCCGCGCGCGTCTGCAAGAAATACAGCCGTCCCTCCTCCACGGTGAATTCGATGTCCTGGACATCCTTGAAATGCTGCTCGAGACGCCGCGCCGCGACCGCGAGCTCCTGGGCGGCGTCGGGCAGCCAGCGCGCGAACATGGCCGCGTCGCCCGGCGTGCGGCGGCCTGAAACCACGTCCTCGCCCTGGGCGTCGAACAGAAAGTCGACATAGAGCTCCTTCTCCCCCGTTCCCGGGTTTCGGGAAAAGGCCACGCCGGCGCCTGAACGGCTGCCCGAATTGCCGAGCACCATGGATTGGACGGTGACGGCGGTGCCGAGCAAGTCTTCGAGCCGGTTGAGGCGGCGATACTCGCGCGCGCGCGACCCGAGCCACGAGGCGTAAACCGCGCGGGCGGCCATCTCCAGCTGATCGCTGGGATCCTCGGGGGGGCGGCGTCCACAGACGCCCGCCGCGATGTTGATGAATTGCGCCGTCAGACGTTCGAGCGCTTCGCAATCGAGCTCGTCCTCGGACTCCGCCTGCTCCGCCCGCAGCGTCGCCCCCAAGGCGCGCGCGAACTCCGCGCCCGAAGCCCCGCCCACCACTTGCGCATAATTCTGGACAAACCGCCTGTAGCAGTCCCACGCGAGCCGCGGATTTCCCGTAAGCCGCACCGCGCCTTGGACCGTCACGCCGTTCATGCCGACATTGAGGATGGTGTCGAGCATCCCGGGCATCGATTTCGCCGCCCCCGAGCGAACGGAGACGAAAAGCGGCGCCCGGCTGTCGCCGAAACGGCGCCCCGTCGCCTCCTCGAGGCGAGCTATCCCCACGCGCAGCCCGCTCTTCAAGGCGCATAGCGCGTCTTCATCTGCGCGGTTGACGCCGCAGCACAAACTCGTCGGCATCACGAAAGCGGGCGGGATCGGAAGTCCAAGCTCGCTCATCTGCGCGAGCTGCGCCGCCTTCGAACCGGCAAGCTCTTCGCTCAACGCGCCCGGAGGCCCGCCCAATCCAACAAGGAAAAGCTGGTCCGAAGCGCCGGTCACGCCGACAGCTCCTTGAGCACCCGATTGCGCAGCGCATGCGCCGCATGCGCGAGGCGATCCGTGGCGCTTTCGATCGCGCGAGCGATCTCGACGCCGACGACCAGGATTCTCGCATCTGCGCCGCCGCGGCCCACGAAGGCTGCGAGCGCGCTCCGCTGCGCCGCGTCAGCGCTTCGCTCCAATTCGCCGACGGCGTCGATCGCCTGCAACGCGAAGGCCGCATCGCTGCGCTTGCCTTCGGGCAGGCGGGCTGTGGCCGTGACCGCCCTGATCAGCTCGCCCGCGCAAAGCATGGCGATTTCGGCGAGGGCCGCGAGCTGGTCGACGAGCGCCGGCTCAAGCTCGACCTCCGGCAGCAAGCCAACCAGGAATGCGGCCTCGTCGAATAGATCGGTCGCATTCTCGATCTCGTCGATGAGCAGGCGCAATTCGGCAGAGTCGCGCAATCGCAGGCACGCCTCGCGCGCCGCGAGGGTGAGGCGATCGGCTTTTTCTTCGATGAGCTTGGAGCGGCGCACGAGAGAGGCGCGCTCGGCGACGCTCGCCCGATGCGCCAAGGCGCTCCAGATCGCTGACGCCAGGGTGCGGGAGAGCCCGAGATGACGTTCGACGATGGTCAAAACCGCGCTCTCCGCCGATTCGAAGCGCTGCGCCAGATCGGCCTGGACCTGGTCGCGGATGAGGCGCGCGGAACGTCCCGCTTGCAACCCGCCGCTTGCTTCCTTCAGCACGTGGCGCAGAAAATCCACGCTGTCCTCGTCGCCAAGGGCCTCGTCGAGACGCGCGCCGTATGGAATGCAACCGGCCGCGACGTGACGGACCGCCTCGAACACGAGATCCGCGCCGCCAAGCTCCAAGAAGGCCCGGTGTCCCAGGTCGTTGTCCGCGGCCCAGGTCAGAATGTCGATCGCCGCCTTCTTGCCGACGAAGATCTGCAGCGCCTTGCGGCCCTTGTTCCAGTCGATGAGAAAGACGATGCGCGAGCCCAGGAACTCCAAAAAAGCGTCAAGCTCCTCTTGCGACGCGGCCGAATAGCTGCCCGTCACAAGATAGAAGGCGTCCTCCTTGCCAAGCCCTTCGGCGGCGCGCTCGGCGAGGGCGCTCCACTCGATCATCCAGTTGCGGAACAAGGAACAGAAGAAATCGGCCCGGATCGCATGCACGTCGGTGTAGGTGACGGCGACCGCCATCTCCTCGACATGGATCACGAGCACATGAGCCTCGGTCGCGCCGATGTCGTTTTGAATCGTCAACCTCGCTCCGACCCGACACGCCGTCGTTGCAAGGCCTGGATGTCCGAACGCCAGGGCGGCCGTGCGGTTGAGTCCGCGCATGAACGCGGCGACCCGGGCCTTGTCCGCGGGCTCGAGATGGTGCGCATGGGCGCCGTCGATGAGCTCGACCGCCGTCGCCACGGCGATGCGATTGATCGCCTTATGCGCATCCATGACGAGCAGATGCAAGCTGTCCTCGCTCCCCTTGCGCGCCGAGGTCAGGCGGGAAATCTCGGCGCGGTCGAGGATGTCGTCCCTGCTTTTGCCAAGTCCCGCCTCCAAAGCGCGAAGTCGCCCCTGCATGGATTTTGCGGTTTCCGGCTCGACCGCCTCTATGGGCGCCAGCATGGCGGCTATGTCGTCCAATGCGCCGGCAAGAAGCGCGTTCACACCGGGTATTGCGAGACGCTCCGCGCCGACGGCGCGAGCGCCCGTGATGAAATGATCAAATTGCGCGTCCGACAAGCCGACGGCGCGCCGTTCCGTCTCGAAGGAGCGCGAGGAGCGTCCCGCCGCCGCGGATGCGGCTTCTTGCAGCATGGTCATGCGCAGCTTGACGCGATCATTCGCGTTTAGCGCCTCGGCGAGCAATGACGGCAGAAGCACCGACGGCTCGCCCAAACGCCTGACGATCTCGACCTTCACCGTCATAATGGTCGTTCCGACTTGTTGCGGCCTCGGCCACGCTTCTCGCCGGCGACGAGCAAGCGATCGCCGTCCAGACTGACGTTCACGTCCACGCCCGAGAGCTCCGCCGTCGCTTCGATGGCGCGCCCGTCTCGGCGACGTTAAGGCGTTGGCCGCACGGAAAAAAGATAAGGCTGGCTAAACGCCGCGAAAGGCGTCGGCGCAAATTGTCGCGCCTTGGGAGTGGAGAGGCGACCACGCCTAGTAGGCCTCGCCGGGAAACAATTGCTGCGTTTCGTTCGGCGGCTCTCGCTCGACACGAGCTTCGATCCGAGGAATTCTATCGCCGCCTTCTTTGTGTCCTTCGTGTCCTTGTGGCGACTTTTAACCACAAGGACACGAACGACACAAGGAATCGCCGCTTCATATGCGCCGGCTGGCGCGCGCCAAGCTTCTTCTGCGGCAAAGCTTGATCGGCTCAGTTGTTTCGCGACGTTACGTTATGACATTTCTGTGTCGCATTGCTCTGTCACGATGTCTCGCTCCACAAAGGCTGAGGGACACATGCTTGCTCACGACGTGATGGCCGCCAAGCTCGTCACGGCCAGAGAATCCACGACGATCGCCGAAGCAGCGCGCCTGATGTCCGAACACGACGTCAGCGCTTTGCCGGTCGTCGACGAATCCGGACGGCTCGTGGGGGTCGTCAGCGAAGCGGATCTTTTGCGCCGCAGCGAAATCGGGACAGAAATCGCGCGCCCCTGGTGGCAAGAGGCCCTGCTGCCCGCATTCTTGCTGGCGAAAGACTTTGTGCGGGCCCACGGGCGCGAGGTGCGCGACGTGATGTCGACGCCTGTCGTTTCCGCCCCGCCGACGGCTTCGCTGGGCGAGATCGCAACCCTGATGGAGCGCCATCGGATCAAGCGAATCCCGATCGTCGAGGAAGGACGCCTGGTCGGCGTCGTGAGCCGCGCCAACCTCGTTCAAGCGCTGGCTTCCGTCCAGGTCGCTCCGGCGGGCGCGGCTATCGACGTCGATCGCGCGATCCGCGCGGAGCTGCTCTCGCGTCTATTGGAGCAAAGCTGGACGGATTTCGGCGACAGAAATGTAACCGTCTCTGAGGGCGTCGTCCGCCTCTGGGGATTGGTCGGCTCGCCGGAAGAGCGCAAGGCTCTCGTCGCCCTGGCGGCGGAGGTTCCCGGCGTCAAGCGAGTCGAGGACGAAATGTTCCCCGCCTATTGAACGTCACCGTCCGAAAGCTCGGCCGTCGAAGCCGTTTTCACTCAGGCCAGGCTTCTTCCTTTCGGACAATCGGCCAGAAACAGCCGCAGCACCAAAAGCAAATCCGCCGCCCGTTCGCGCGCCCCGAGCTCCATGAAGCGCCAGAGATCGCCGACGATCATATCGCATACGGCCTTCCTGCCGCGCTTCAAGTTCATGCGGTAGCTTGCCAACAGCGACTTATGTCTGGCTGAAGGCGAGGCGCACAGAAACAGCTCCGCCGGAGGGAGTCCTTCGCATTCGGCGCATTCTTCCATGGCGCCCATCTCTATTTTCATCTGTACACGCTCCCTAATCCTACCGCGTCACAAGTTGATCCTGGACGCAGAAGCCGCGTCATTGCGAGCGCAGCGAAGCAATCCAGGAATTGAGGACACAACGGAAAACGTCGCGCCGCAGACGCGTGAACATGCCGCGACGTGCGCTGGTGAGGCCCCTGGATTGCTTCGCTGCGCTCGCAATGACGCTTCCTCAGCTTTTCAGGGCGCCGTCCGCCCCATCGCCTTAACGGCGCGAACTACGTAAAATGCGCAAATCACATATAAATCTCGGGGGCGCGGCGGTTTTGACAGAACGAAGCCATTTTTCCCGGAATTCCGGGATTCTCGCCCACAAAAGCCCCCTAAAGCTCCCCCCGGAATGCGCCAAATCTCGCGCCAAATCCCTTGCGGCGCCGGGGCCGTCCACACATTCGCTCGCTATGACGCCTCCTGCGCACTTTTGGGCTTTTGACGCAGCAGGCCTAAGAGGCTCTCGCATATCAACAGCAACTCAATATGACGCTTCGACGCGCATTACGCCGAATTAATGTCGGCGCCAGGCCGGAAATCCAAACGCGAGCGGAGCAGGGCAAAGCTCTGCTACAGCGCGCAAACCGAGATTGACGCCTATTCGTGCGTCGCGTGCTCTCGGAACGACGGCTGCGCGTCTCTGGCGCCCGCCGCCTTCGTCCGCTCGACGATCAAGCTCATGGCTCGGCGCAGATGACCCTCGGCCTGATCCAGCGCCGCCTCCGCCTCGTCGAGCCTGTAACCTTGCAGCAGCAGAAAGGCGAGCTTGACGCTTCCGCCGGCCTGCTGCAAGGCCTCGCGGATCTCCTCGTCGCCGCGGCCCGTCAGTCGCGACAGTATTTTTTCGCTCCTCCGGACCAGCTTCTTGTTCGAGGCCTGCACGTCCACCATGAGACCGTCGTAAACGCGCCCGAGCAGGATCATGACGAGGGACGACAGCAAAATGAGCGTGATGCGCTGCGCGGTTCCCGCCTTCATGCGCGTCGAGCCGGCGATCGGCTCCGGTCCTGTTTCGAGAAAGATCGAATGATCGGCTTCCTGGAGAAGCGGCGTCCCTCGATTATTGGCGACGCCGATCGTCAAGCAGCCCCTTTTTTTCGCTTCGCGCAAGCAGGCGAGAGTGAACGGCGTCGTGCCGCTCGCCGCCACCGCAATGGTCACGTCCGCGGCCCCGATCTCGTTGCGCCGAACGAGCTCGATCGCCTGCTGGTCCTGGTCTTCAGCGCCTTCGACGGCGCGCAGCAGAGCGTTTTGTCCGCCCGCAATCAACAGCAGAAGCCGATCGTGCGGCCAGCCGAAAGTCGGCATGAGCTCCGCGCCGTCCTGAGCAGCCAAGCGACCGGAGGTGCCGGCGCCGACGTAAACGAGCCGCCCGGGCCCACGCAATCGGCGCTCGATCGCAAGCCCGGCCCGCTCGATCGCAGGCCGCGCGGCGCGCACGGCCGCGACGGCGGAAAACTGCCCTTCGATCATCGACTCCAAGATCTCGGTCGGCTCCCAGAGGTCGATCTTGGCGTAGCGCGGGCTTTGGCGTTCCGTCTCCGTCGGGCTCATCGGCGCAATTCCAGTGACGTCCCGCATATGGCCAGCGTCGGGAGATGTTCAAGCGAAGCCCCCATGGCGGCCTGGCTCAAGCGGTGGTCCCTATGCAGCCGCTGCGCCAAAACTTGCCTTGCCGCTCGTCCGGCTCAATCTTGTGTTCCAATGGGTTTGACCGAAAGCCGAAGCTCAATGACCGTGCTCGACTCGCAGATGGCCTCAGACATGCTGGCGGCTCCGGAAGCCGTGAGGCGACAGGAACAGCCTCTCGCTGCGGTTCTCCCCGCTCTCGCGGCGCGGCTGCGGCGCAAGCCGCCGCAGGTCGTCGTGACCTGCGCGCGCGGCAGCTCTGCGCACGCGGCGACCTTTAGCAAGCATCTGATCGAGCGACGCCTCGGCATCGTGGCCGCCGCCGCCGCGCCGAGCATCACGACGATCTACCATCAGCGTCTGCGGCTGGCCGATCAGTTCTTTCTCGCGATTTCGCAGTCGGGCGAAAGCAGCGATATCGTCGAGCAGGCCGCCGCCGCGCGCTCCTGCGGCGCCGTGACCGCCTGCGTCACGAATGATCCGGGCAGCACGCTGGCGCAGGTCTGCGAGTTCGTGCTGCCCATGGCGGCGGGCCCTGAGCTCAGCATCCCCGCGACCAAGACCTTCGTCGCCTCGGTCGCGGCGCTCGCGCGATTGATCGCCCTATGGGCGGAGGACGAGGCGCTCGCAAACGCGCTGCGGCCGTTGCCCGATCGCCTCGCCGCCGCCGGCGAGCTCGACTGGAGCCGCCTCCTGGACAGTTTCGCGTCCGCGGAAAGCCTCGTCACGATCGGACGCGGTCCGACGCTCGCCATCGCGCGCGAAGCTGCGCTGAAGCTGAAAGAAGCCTCAGACCTCCATGCGGAAGCCTTCTCCGCAGCCGAATTCCTCCACGGGCCGATCGCTTTGGTCTCGCCGCGTTATCCCGTGCTCATGTTTGCGCCGACCGACGCCGCCGCCGCGGGCATGACCCAGCTCGCCGCCGATCTTCGGGCGAAGGGAGCGGCGGCCTTCATCACCTCGTCGCAGAAGGGAGCGCCGGAGCGGCTTCCGGCGCTGCCGCCCGACCATCCCGAAACCGATGCGATCTGTCTGATCCAGAGCTTCTACGCCATGGTCGTCCGCTTGGCGGCGGCGCGCGGGAGGAACGCCGACCGGCCACGCCACCTTCGCAAGATCACGCGCACGCAATGAGCCGCCCATCTCGACACGCCGTGGCCGCCGACGTCGTCTTCGACGGCGAAAAAAGGTACGACGACGCCGCCGTCGTGATCGAGGGCGCGCAAATTGCGGCGCTCACGCCGCGCGCCGCGCTCCCCTCCTCGATCGAGGTTTACAACGCCCCTCCCGGCGCCTGGCTCGCGTCAGGCTTCATCGACATTCAGGTCAATGGCGGCGGAGACGTCCTCTTCAACGCTGATCCGACGCCGGACGCTCTCGCAAAAATTGCCGAGGCGCACCGCAAATTCGGCGTGACGGCGCTTTTGCCGACGCTTATCACCGACTGCGACGAGACGATGGCTGCAGCGCTTGACGCCGTGAGCGCAATCATGGCGGACGAGCCAAGCATTCTCGGAATTCATCTCGAGGGCCCTTTTTTGTCTCCGGAAAAGCCCGGCGTTCACCGGCGCGAATTCATCCGCCGCCCGGAGCCCCATCATCGCCGAACGCTCAGCTCCTTTCGCGGCGGCGCCTTGCTCGTGACCCTCGCGCCCGAGGAGACGCCCGACGGCTTCATCGCCGAGCTTGTCGCTTCGGGAGCGAAGGTCTCGCTCGGTCACTCGATGGCGACTTATGAGGAAACGCGGGCCGCGATGTCCGAAGGGCTGACGGGCTTCACGCATCTGTTCAACGCGATGCGGCCGCTCTCCGCCCGCGAGCCTGGCCCTGTCGCGGCGGCCCTCGAATCGCCCAACGCCTATTACGGGCTCATCGTCGACGGCGCGCATGTCGCTCCCGCCATGCTGCGATTGGCGATGCGCGGAGCGGGGCGCCCCATGCTCGTGAGCGACGCCATGCCGCCCGTTGGCGGCGCGAGGAAGGAGTTCGATCTCCTGGGCACGCGGATCGCGGTCCGCGACGGCAGCTGCCGCACGCAGGAGGGCGCGCTCGCGGGATCGTCGATCGAGATGGCGAGCGCGATTCGCAACTGTGTCCGGCTTTTGGGGCTTCCCTTGGAGCGGGCGCTGCGCTGCGCCTCGCTCCACCCCGCCGACTTTCTGGGGCTCGGTCGATCGCTCGGCCGCCTCGCCCCGGGATATCGAGCCGACATGGCGGCGTTCGACCCGAAGGATATTTCGGTCTTCGCGGCGTGGGTCGCGGGGGAAAGATCGGATTATCGCCCCCGCGCCTAATTCTGCTCCGTCACGGGTTCAGCCGTGACGCAGAAGCCCCGTCATTGCGAGCGATGTGTGGACGGCGCCGGCGCTTGCCGTCAGCCGCCGCATGGCCGCCTATTGGGAACAGGGCAAGAAGCCCATTCCGCGCGTCGTCGCCGTTGCGACGCATGCGCTCGGAACGGCCTTGACCCGACAACCGTTGCGCCCGCGCCAATGGCGGTTCACGCCGCAATCTCCTGCGCCGCCGCGAACGCCTCCATGTCAATCCACGCCGCTTCCGCCCGCGGCTCCTCAGCCGGCAGGGCGAGCAGCGGCGCCTCGGCGCGCGCTTCCTCGAGCGAGGCTTCGACCTCGAAGCGGCGCAGCAAAGCGAGCAGCCGGTCGAGCTCGCCGCGGTTGAACGCCTCGCAGGCCGAGAGCACGCGGCGGATCATGGCGAGCGAGAGGCGCGCCTCGTGGGCTTCGACGCCCCGGTCGCCGAAGGCGCGTTGCGCCTCGAGCGCGGCGCGGAAGGCCGGCAGGAGCTTCGCCGGCAGGCCCGACTTGGCGTAGAGCGCCGCAAAGCCCGCGCCGCGGAAGTCGCGCACATGTCCGGCGACGCGCTCGAGGCGCAGGCCCGAAAGCTCGGCGAGCGCGGCCTCGAACAGGTCGTCGCGGCCGCACAGCAGCGCCCGCAGCACGAGGCTCGCGGTGAGTTGGCCGGATTCGCGCAAATGGCGGGCGAAGTCGCGCAAGGCGTTGCGCCCGTCGCGGGCGGCGGCGCCAACGCCGATGATCACATGCGCCTTGTCGCAGGCTTCGCGCGAGAGTCGCTCGGCGCGCTCAGGCGAGAGCCAAGCGCAGCCGATCACGAAGGAGGTGAGGCTCGCCGCCGCCGCCCGGACGAGCTCGCTGCGCACTGCGCCCGGCAGATAAGGCCGCGCGAGCAGCGCTTCGCGCAGCTCGCCGTCGTCGCCGAAGCGCTCGATCATGCGGCGCATCGAGAATTCGGCGAGTTCGGCGCCGGGATTGACCGTGAGCGATATGGCGGCCTCTCGCGCCCCGACCTCGGCGAGCGCGGCCGCGACGGCGAGCGGCACGCGGGCGCGCAGCGCGATCGCGCTCTGCGCGAAGGCGTCGCCGATCGCTGCGCAGTCGATGAGCTCCGCCTCCGACAACAGCGGCGAGCGCGACAGCACGGGAGCGGCGATGTCGGACTGGTCGGCGGCGAGCGCCAGAACGAGCGACCGCGGCGCGTCTACTGCGCTTGCAAGATTGTCGGCGAGCGCCCGGCGCACGAGCGGAGAGGGGTCGTCGAGCAGCGACATTAGCGCGATTTCGGCGTCGCGGCGGCTGCGCTCGTCGAGGTCGGAGTAGAGATAGGCGCGCGCCAGAGCGCCGGCGCCTTCGGCGCGATGCGCGGCGGGCGCGGTGCGGGCCCATTGCAAAAAGTTACGCACGATCATGGGCTCAAGGTCCCCTGGGCCTGGCGCTGGACTGGCGTCGCGAGATCGAACGCTGGCTGTTCCCAAAATGAACATTCATGGTAAATTCCGTCTTAAGGCGGCTTGCGGAAACCGAGCACAGCTTTTTAGGGAATCATTAAGACTTGGCGTCGAAGCAGAACGAGAGTCCGATCGTCATGCGAAGCTGCCTGATCGCAAAAGGCGGCGGCCCGGCGGTTGACGCGGGCGTCGCTGCGCTCCTCGTCGACATGCGCCGCCCGTCCGATTTTGGCGCAGCGCTGGAGACGATCGCGCAGGCGCGCGCGCTCCAGAGCAGGCCCGCCGTTTACGTTTGGCTCTCGCCGGGCGCGCGCGCGCTCGGGGACGCCCTTGCGGCGCTGCTGCCGGCGCCGCCCGACGGGGTGTTTCTGGACGGCGCCGAGAGCGGCGCGAGCGTGCAGCGTCTCGGCGCGCGGCTCGCGGTCTTCGAGGCCCGCGCGGGGCTCGAGGACGGCGCGCTGCCGATCGTCGCCATGGCGGCGGGGACGCCGGCCTCCGTGTTCGCGCTGGGAAGCTTCGCCGGCTGCTCGCCGCGGCTCAAGGCGCTGGCCTTCGCCCGCGACGAGCTCGCGGCGGCGCTTGGGGTCGAGCCTGCCGCCGCGCCGATCGCGCAGGCCCGCGCGTTGCTCGTGCTGGCGGCGGCGGGCGCGGGCGTGCCGGCCCTCGACGCGCCGGCTTTAGACGGCGGGCTCGAGGAGGAATGCCTCGCGGCTCGCCGCGACGGATTTGCAGGCAAGCTCGCGGCAAAGCCGGAAGAGATCGGTGTGATCGAAAAGCTTTTCGGCGCTCTCGATCGGCCGTGACGGCGGCGCCGACGCGAAGACCTTGGGCCAGAAAAGTATACAAAATCAAATAATTATATCGCATCATCTGCGCCTTGACTTCACCTATGCTCGGCAATATGTTGCGCCCGGCTTGAATCGGCGGCGTCGCAAGACGCGGCCGGCGCGACGCTTCCTACCGCGCTCGAAATGTCCCCCTTATATGAACGTCGCGGGGCCGGCCTTTGCCGAGCCTCATCATTGTAGTGGGGCGCTTCGATGACTGATCCGCGCAAAGAGGAAGACGACGCGGCTCTGCAAGCGAGGCTCGCGCGCCTGAACGAGGCGTTGCGCGCGCAAGAGGAGCGGCGCGCGGCCGAGAGCGCGCCGAAGGCGCTGCCGACCGGCGGCGCGTTCGGCAAGGCGTTCAGCGCCGGGCTCAACGTGTTTTCCGAGTTCGTGGCGGCGGTCATCGTCGGCGCGTTCATCGGATGGCAGGCCGACGCCTGGCTCGGCACGAAGCCCTGGCTGCTCGTGCTGTTCATGGCGCTCGGTACGGCCGCAGGATTTTGGAATGTTTTTCGCTATGCGGCCCGCAGCAATGCGGGCGCGAGCGGAAGCAACGGGCCGCCGCCGGGCGGCTGAACTTGAAGAGGGGCCGGGCGGCGCCGTCCGGAGGCAGACGAGATGAACCCTGAGACGATCGCCGAAAAGCCCAATCCGGTCGAGCAATTCGAGCTGCACCGCCTGTGGCCGCAAAATTTCAACGGCGTCGACGTCTCCTTCACCAACGCTTCGCTTTACATGCTCATCGCGGCGCTGGGCGTTGTGCTGCTCATGGTCGTCGCGACGGCGCCGGGCAAGGTGACGCCCGGCCGCTTCCAGTCGCTCGCCGAGATGCTTTACGAATTCGTCGAGAACATGGTGCGGCAGGTCATCGGCGAAGAAGGGATGCGCTTCTTTCCCTTCGTGTTCACGCTGTTCGCCTTCCTGCTGATCTGCAATCTCATGGGCCTCGTGCCCTACACCTACTCGGTCACGAGCCAGATCGTCGTGACGTTCAGCTTCGCGATGCTCGTGATCTCGCTGGTGATCGGCTACGGGATCTATCGACACGGCCTCCACTGGTTCAATCTGTTCGTGCCGCACGGCGTGCCGAAGCCCGTGCTCGTCGTGCTGGTGCCGATCGAGATCATCTCCTTCCTGTCGCGCCCGGTCTCGCTGTCGGTGCGTCTCTTCGCCAACATGCTCGCGGGCCACATCACGCTCGCGGTGTTCGGCGGCTTCGTGCTGCTGCTGCTTGGCGCAGGCGCCTGGATGGTGCTCTTCCCGGTCCCGCTCTTGGCGATCACCGCTCTCTATGCGCTGGAACTCTTGGTCGCCTGCCTGCAGGCGTTCGTGTTCGCCGTCCTCACTTGCGTCTACCTCAACGACGCAATCCACCCGGGCCACTGATAATTCACCAACAACAAATGGTCGCCCACAAGTCTAAACTAGGAGCTTGAAATGGCTACTGAACTGCAACTCGTCGGCGCGGGTCTCGCGGCGATCGGCACCGGCGCCGCGGCGATCGGCGTCGGCATCATCTTCGGCAACTTCGTCAATGGCGCCCTGCGCAATCCGTCGGCGGCGGCGGGCCAGTTCACCAACGCCATCATCGGCGCGGCGCTCGCCGAAGGTCTCGGCATCTTCGCGTTCCTGATCGCCATTCTGCTCTACCTCAAGTAAAGCCTCGTCCCGGTCCGGCTCGCCCGCCGGACCGGGACCTTCGCATCCGCCGCCGACCTTGAAGTTGGAGCCAGACACCGTGATCATCTCTTCCGCTTTCGCGCAAGAAGCGCCGCAAGAAGGCGAAGCCGCAACGCATGCCGGAACGGTGGAGCACGGCGGCGCGCATGAGAGCGCCTTTCCGCCGTTCGAATCGTCCAATTTCGCGCCGCAGCTCGTCTGGCTGGCGCTGATCTTTGGCCTGCTCTATCTTCTGATGTCGACCGTCGCCTTGCCGCGCGTGAGGAAGATTCTCGTCAACCGCCGCACGACGATCGACTCCGATCTCGAGGCGTCGCGCGAGCTGCAGGCCAAGGCGACGAGCGCAGCGCAGCGCAACGAGGCGACGCTTGCGGCCAAGAAGGAAGAGGCGCAGGCGATCGGCCGCGAGGCGCATGAGAAGATCGCCGCAGAGATCAGCGCCGCTCGCGCTTCGGCCGAGCAGAAGTTCGCCGCCGCGCTCGCGGGAGCGGAAGGCCGCATCGCCGCCGAAAAAAGCCAGGCGCTCGCGCATGTCGAGAGCATCGCCACCGAGGCTGCGGCCGAGATTGTCGCCAAGCTCACGGGCGCGAGCGTCGATCCGGCGACGGTCGCCTCGGCCTACGCCAACGTCACGCGCTAAATTAGAGCTAGAGGACGCCGTCATGCATATGGACGCAGAACTCTTCGTCGCCCTCGGCTTTGCCCTGTTTCTCGGCGTGCTGCTATGGGTGCGCGCGCCGCACTTGCTCGTCGGCGCGATCGATGGGCGCGTCGACCGCATTAGGGCTGAGCTCGCCGAGGCGCAGAAGCTGCGCGCCGAGGCCGAAGCGCTGCTCGCCTCCTTCGAGCACCGGCGCGCCGAGGCGGAGGCGGAAGCCGCCGCGATCGTCGCCAGCGCCAAGGCCGAAGCCGAGCTGATCGCCGCCGAGGCCCGCAAGCGGCTCGACGAGTACGTCGCGCGCGGCGAGAAGCAGATCAAGGACAAGATCGCCATCGCCGAGGCGCAGGCCGTGGCCGAGGTGCGCTCGGCGGCCGCCGAGCAGGCGGTGAAGGTCGCCGAGCATCTGCTCAAGAGCGGCGCCGCGGGCGCGCATGATTTCGTCGCCGACGGCATTAAGCAGGTGCAGGCGCTGGCGCACTGAGGAAAGTCCTTGGGCCTTGGTCGCGCGAGCTGGCCGAGCGCGTTCCGGCCGGAGGCGCCGCTGCGCCTAATGGTCCGCTTCATCGAATTTGCGCGCCACGATGCGAGCCTCGAGGCTCGCGGTCCATTGCGGCGCCGTTGGACCGTGGGGCCTCCCGGCCCGCAATTCGAAAGGCCTCGGCTTGGTTGAAACGAACCGCTAGGCCCAAGCCCCAAATCGCCGTCTCATCCTGCGACGCTGGGTGAGCTGTTTTCGGGCGGATACCGCGAGCCGCGGCGACAGCGAGAGCGTCGCTTTGTATTAACGCTTCCGGCTTTTGTCTTCTGAGGTCACGCTCAAGGCTTGGCCAAGATTTTTTGGCGCGCGATCACCTTCATATCGGCGGACGGCGAGGAATTTGCAGACTTGCAAATCCGGTCGCTGCAGAACCTGCTTCTCGCCATGCCACGGAACACACTGTAGACTGATTTTTGGGCTTCATTAAGCTGCCGCGGATTGAGGGCTGCGCGAAAAGATCGAAAGCTCTCGAGCCCTATAGGTGTTCGATGAAGGAATTGAATTCCTCCGGGACCATCAAGGTTCGCAGCTTCCAGGCTGTAGCCGAGGTCGCGGGCGAGCTCGGCGCCGACGTCGAGCAGGCGCTGAAGGATGCAGCGCTCGACCCTGATCTCTTTTCCAGGCGAGACGACGTTATTGGCTATCCCTCGCTCGGCCGTCTCCTCGACGAGTGCATCAAGGCTACCGGTTGCGAGGATTTTGGGCTTCGGGTCGGCATGCGCGAGGCTGCCGGAGCCATTGGCCTCGCGGGCTTCGCCGCGATCAACGCGCCCACGGTGAGGGAAGCGCTTCAGACGCTCGTCGGTTCGCTGCATTTGAGCGACGCCGGCGGCGTCGCGCGTCTCGAGGCTCAGAATGGGGTCGCGACCTTTTCATGGAGAGTCACAACGGCCGGCGTCGAGCGCAGCGAGCAGATCGCGGATGCGGCGGCAGCGATCGGCTGCAACTTGATGCGAAGATTGTGCGGGCCGAAATGGAACCCGATCGAAGCCTGCCTGACGAGGCCGCGGCCTTCGGACATTCGTCTTTTCACGGCTTTTTTTCGCGCGCCGATCCGCTTTGAGGCGGAGGAGGTCGCCCTCGTCTTCCAGAGCGGCCAGCTGGATCAGGAAGTGGAGGGCCGCGACCGCGATCTCCATGAGGTCTTGGCGCCGCTGCTGGAACGGGCCATGGCCGAGGCGCGACGCGGCTTCCAGGAAGACGTGGCGAATGTTCTGCGGGCGCAGGTTTCGAATGGTCCGCTCTCGCCTGCGCGGGCGGCCTCCGCGCTCGGGCTGAGCGCGAGAAGCCTCTCCCGGCGCCTCGCCGAGGAGGGCGCGAGCTTCCTGGACCTGGCCCAGCGGGTCAAATACGACATGGCGCAGTCGCTGCTGCGACAAGACAAGGCGATCGCAGAGGTTGCAATGCTGCTCGGCTACTCGGATCCGACGGCCTTCTCGCGCGCTTTCAAGCTCTGGTCGGGCACAACGCCCGCGAGCTGGCGGGAAGAACAACGCCGCCGTCTCGCCCGCCATTGACAAGCTCTCGGTCGGCCTTGAAATTCAAGCTGTTGCATTAATGCCACACCTTCATAAAAATCGCAGATTCTGCTCCCATCGCGGCTTTGGGGGTCAATTTTTGGGCGTCCGCTGTCAACCCGAGCGGCACGGCCTTCGGTATCTTGCACGGTGGGTTTGGTTTAGTGGCGGCCGCGTCAGGTTTTTCCGCCCGTGGCATGTCCAGAGCGCTCAATTGCGCCGCGCAACGCTCAAAGGAACCGAACCGGGCGCGGCTTAGGTTAGAATGAGGGGCTCGATATGAGACGTTCGACATCCATCGTCGCCATTATGGCGGCGCTGATCTGCGGGTCCGCCGTCGCGGCGGATCTGCCTGCGCGCAAAGCGCCGCCGCCGGTTTATGTCCCGCCGCCGCCGGTCCTGTGGACGGGCTTCTATGGCGGTCTCAACCTCGGCGGCGGCTGGTCGGCCAACAACGGCAATAACGACTTGCTGCCCTACGTGGATCCGAGATACCCGTTGTTGTCGACGCAAGTTTGGCAGGGCGTCGGTAATTATCCGAACCTGCTCTTCCTGCCCGGCAACAACAATAACGGCAGCAACGGCGGCGTCGTCGGCGGCGGCCAGGTCGGCTACAATTACCAGTTCGGCACGTCGATCGTGATCGGCGCCGAGGCCGACATCCAGGGCACGAGCATCGGCAACAACGGCGGCAACAACCTTTCGATTCTGCCGAGCCCGTTCGTTCCCGTCAACGCAGCCGTTAACGGCGTGCCCCCCATCCTCCTTCCGCTGGCGGGCAACATCGTCGGCAGCGCCGGCCTGAATTGGTTCGGCACAGTGCGCGGTCGCGCAGGCTGGCTGGTCACCCCGACCTTGCTGCTCTATGGCACGGCCGGCTTCGCTTACGGCGGCATCAGCGCCGGGGGCGGGAGCACCACGGCCACCGGCTGGACCGCCGGCGGCGGCGTCGAATGGCTGTTCCTGCCGAACTGGTCGGCCAAGCTCGAGTATCTCTATGTCGACGCCACCAGCAGCAACTACAACAACAACAACGGTTGGATCGCGGGCTGGGGCTTCAGCAACCGCAGCCCCGCGATCAACGTCGTGCGCGCGGGCGTGAACTATCACTTCAACTGGGCCGCTCCGGCTCCGGTCGTCGCCAAATACTGATCCGAGCTCAGGCGGGCTCCTCGCCTGTCTCCGATCGGTCGAAAAGCCCGGCTCTCAGCCGGGCTTTTTTTATGAAGACGGGAATGCCGGACGCGTCATTGCGAGCGAAGCGAGGCAATCCAGGGGCCGCATCAGATACGCGACGATTTCGAGCGCAGAAATCACGAGCAGCATCCCGCCCTCGACTCCTGGATTGCTTCGCTGCGCTCGCAATGACAGGCTTCACAAAAGCCCCTCATAAAGATCGAGCCACAACGGATTGATCGATTCGATCAACGCCATCTTCGCCTTTCGCGAGCCTGCCTTGATCTGCTTCTCGCGTTGTATCGCGCTCGTCATGTCTTCATGATGCTCGTAATAGACCAGCAGCTTGCAGCCATAGCGCTTCGTGAAGCCGGCCGTCAGCCCTTCGCGATGGGAGTAGGCCCGCTCTGCAAGACGCGACGTGACGCCGGTATAGATCGTCCCGTTGCGCCTGCTCGCCATGATGCAGACGGCGGGTTGCTTCACGCACCCTCACGAGTTCAGCCGGATGGAAAAGCCGTCATTGCGAGCGCAGCGAAGCAATCCAGGGGCCGCACGAGAGCCCGTCCGATTTTGAGCGCGGGACTCAAAGGCGGCATTTCACCCTCGGCTCCTGGATTGCTTCGCTCGCAATGACGGGCCCGTCAGGGCGACGTCCACGGATAGGTCCAGGTCTCCGTGAGCGTGCGCGAGCCGACGCGCAGGAACAGCCGCAGATCGGCCGTCTCGCCCGACTTCACCGACACGTCGAACATCGCCCGCAGCCCGTCGATGTGCTTGTTGGCGGCGATGCCCGTGCGCAGAATCTTGCCGTTGGCGGCGCTGGCGACGACCTCGACCTCGCCCGGATCGGCGACGTAATAGGCCATCTCGCCCTCAGCGAAATCGACCAGGAAGCGCCGCGAATTCACGACCACCGTTTCCGAGGAGCCCAAGGCCCGCGGCGGCGCGAGGAAGGTGTTGACGACGCGGCCGTTGGGCGAAAGACGCGGCGAGTCGAGCGTGGCCGTGATCCTGTAGCCGTAAGTGAAGGGCTTTTGCGGCTCGGGCGGCGCATTGGGCGTCCAGCTCGCGACGATGTTGTCGTTGGTCTCGTCCGTCGTGGTCAGCTCGATGAGCTCGACGCGACCGGGCCCCCAGTCGCCCTTTGGCTCGACGAAATAGCTCGGCCGCGACTCATAAGCGAGCTCCAGATCCTGATAGGACTCGAAGGTGCGATCGCGCTGCAGGAGCCCGAAGCCTTTCGGGTCCTTGTCGAGGAAGGCGCTGATGCGTTCTGATTCGGGATTGCTGAGCGGTCGCCACAGCCACTCGCCCTGGCCGGTTTGCATGAGCAGCCCATCCGAATCATGAAGCTCGGCGCGAAAGCCGTCCCTGATGCGGTGGTCGTTCTCTCCGGTCAGAAACATCGAGGTCAGCGGCGCGAGACCGAATTTGACCTTCGCGGAGCGCGGAAACAACGTCGCGTCGACGTCGAGCGTGCTGTCCTGCCCGGGCGTGAGATCGAAGCGAAAGGCGCCGGTCGCCGCCTCGCCGTCGAGCAGCGCGTAGATCGTCGCGCGATTGGAGTTGGGCTGCGGCGTCTCGACCCAGAATTCGCGAAAGAACGGAAAGCTCTCCTTTTCGGCGCCGGCCTCGACGCAAAGCCCACGCGCCGAAAGCCCGTATTTCTGCTCGCGCCCGAGAAAACGAAAATAGCTCGCGCCGAGAAAGGAGATCACCTCGTCGTTCACATGCGGGTCGTTGAGCGGATAGTGCAGGCGAAAGCCGGCGAAGCCGAGATTGACGGGAAGCCCGTTCCCCGGCTTGACGCGCCCGTAATCGAAGAGCGCCGACGAATAGGGGATGGGCGAAGCGATGCCGTCGCGGATGAGATTTATGGTGACGGGTCGACGGTAGAGAAAGCCCAGGTGAAAGGTCTCGAGCCGAAAGAGGTTGCCGGGAGCGCCGAGCAGCGCGTGGTCGGGCTTGAAGCGGATGTCGCGCCACGCGTCATAGTCGAGCTTGTCGAAGGCCTCCGGCAGCCGCGCTGGAGCGTCCTCGAAGGCGGCGCTTGCGAGCTCGCGCGCGCGGTCGACGACCGCCTCGAAAGCGAAGCGTGGGGTCTTGGGCGCCTGATTATCCGCCGCCTGGCCGCCCTGCGCGACGGCTTGCGGCGCCATCAGCGGCGCGCTGGCCAAGGCGATGGCGCCGAGCATCTGACGGCGGGTGAGGTCGGTCATTTCGTCTCGAGGTTCTGGCGCGGGATGGAACGGGGGCGCGTAAGCGCTTGGCGCCGCAGGAAGCTTCTCGCCTAGCGGGGTTTTTGGGCCGTGGCAAGGCCGACGAGCCGCCGCGGGGACGCCGGGCGAGATCCGCGCCGAGCACGCGCCTTGCCGGAACCTCGGAGACCGAGGCCGGGGCGCTGGCGCGCGTTCTGAAACCATGCCATAAAATTGCTTAACCGCAGCAGCGCGGGATGAGTTAGATCATGGTCTCCCGGAAGCTCTCCGGAGGTTTCTCAGCGTTCAAACGCGCACCGGAGGGTGAAGCATGCGTTGGCGTTACGCTTTGCTCGGACTGATGCTTCTCGCGCCCTCATGCGGCGCCCACGCCGCCAACCAGGTCAATGGCTGCGGCAGATATGAGATTTGGACGCCCGACAATTGGAAGGTCACTTTCAACAAGGAGCGTCTGGAGGCGGAGAGCCCCGACAACGAAATCACGCTCGTCGTCGCGCCCGTCGAAGACAGGGCCGCCGATCTCCTCGACGAGGACGTGATCGAATTCATCGATGACGAGATCGACGCCATGAAGGTGACCTCCGACCGGCGCGAAAAGATTGGGGGCCTCGAGGCGCGCATTCTGGAGGGCGTCGGCAAGGACAACAACGACGCCGTCTCCTTCAAGGCGGTTGCGTTCGACCCCGGCGGGAACGCCGGCCTGATCGAGATGATCGTCTATGGCGATCCGGCCATGATGAACAGACGGACCTACAAGGCCATCTTCGATCAGATGCTGGGGAGCTTCAAGCCACAGCAATAGAGTTCTTTCGAAAAGCGTCGGCGGCGCGGCGCGCGTCTAAAGAGCGCCTAATCAGAATACTGCCGGCTCCGGCCGGAAAGCCCAATGAAGGTGTCAGCGCATGAGCGTCCTTGATGTTCTCGTCGGCGTCACGGTGGGTCTTGGAGGATTTCTTCTTTTTCTCGTCGAGCCCATGATGGGCAAATATATTCTGCCTTGGTTCGGCGGCAGCGCGTCGACCTGGAGCGTCTGCCTTCTGTTTTTCCAAACCGCGCTTCTCGTCGGCTATTTCTATGCGCATGCGGTCAGCCAAAGATTCTCGCTGCGTACGCAAACGCTGTGGCAGCTTGCGCTGCTCGCCGGCGCGGCGCTGATGCTGCCGATCGAGCCCTCGGAGTCGTGGAAGCCCATCGACGCCGACGCGCCGGTGCAGCGTATCCTCGCGACGCTTGCCGCTTCCGTCGGCGCGCCCTACGCCGTTCTGGCGACCACCTCGCCGCTTTTGCAGCGCTGGATGAGCCTGCTCCATCCAGGACGCCAAGTGACGAAGCTGTTCGCCCTGTCGAATTTCGGCTCCTTCGTCGGGCTGCTGAGCTACCCCTTCGCGGTCGAGCCGCTGCTGTGGAGCTCGCAGCAGACGATGCTGTGGTCTTATGCTTTCGGCGGATATGCGATCTGCTTCTCCGCCTGCGCGGTCCTCACGCTGCAGCGCGCGCGCGAGATCGCGCCCGCGACGCCATCGGCTGCGCCCTCCGGCGGGACGGCGCCGAGCGGGCTCGTGGCATGGATTTCCGGGGACGCGCCGGTTTGGATCGGTTGGGCGACCGGCGGAACGGTGCTGCTGCTGGCCTCGACCAATCTCGTCACGGAATGGATCACGGTCATCCCCTTCTTTTGGGTGCTGCCGCTCGCCCTCTATCTCTTGACCTTCGTGCTCGCCTTCGCTTCTCCGCGCTATTATCGGCGGGAGATCTACCTGCCGCTCTTCATTCTTTTTGCGAGCGGCAGCCTTTTCATCGGCAAGCCCGAGACGACCTCTCTGCTTCTGGCGCAGATCGTGCTGCTCTCGTCCTGCATGTTTTGCGGCTGCATGATCTGTCACGGCGAGCTTGCGGCGAAAGTCCCGGAGGCGCGACGGCTCCCCGGCTATTATCTCGCCATCTCTTTCGGCGGCTTTCTCGGCGGCGCCCTCGTCGCCTTCGTCGCGCCGGCCGTCCTACGGGACGTTTGGGAATACCATATCGGCATCGTCGCCATCGTCGTCGCTGCGATCCATCGGGAGATCAAGACGCAGGGCGCGCTCGCGCGGCGCATGTCAAGGCCCGCCCTCTTGGCGGTCGGCTCGACGCTTTTCTTGTTTCCTGTCGCCTATGTCGGCCGCGAGCTCTCCCGTCCGGGCGCCGTGATTTGGCAGGCGCGCAATTTTTACGGCGTGGTGAAGGTCATCGACAACCAGGAGCCGCTGATCACAGAACGGCAGATTGCGATGTTCCAGTCGGGCGAGAACCAGGGGGACGCCTGGGTCGATCCGGCGCTGAGCCTCAACCCGGAATGCGACTTCAGCGAAAAGTCCGCGCTCGGCTTCGCGCAGCGCTACATCGCGGCGCGCCGCGCGAACGGCCCGAACGCGCCGATCCGCATCGGCTATATCGGCCTCGGCGTCGGGATGGCGCTCGGCTACGCCAAGGCGGGCGACGTCGTTCGTCTCTATGAGCTCAATCCCGCCGTATGGAGGGCGGCGAGCGACATCTTCCCCTTCATCAAGAACACCAAAGCGACGGTCGAGGTCGCGCTCGGCGACGGCCGGCTATCGCTGGAGCGCGAGCTCAAATCTCCCGATTTTCAGAAATTCGACCTGATCGTCCTCGACGCCTTCCGCGGCTCCTCGCCGCCCATGCATCTGATGACGAAGGAAGCCTTTGACATCTATCTCGCGGCGCTCAAGCCTGACGGCATTCTGATCGCCGATCTCGATCTGTGGAACTTCGAGCTTTCGCCCTTGCTGCGCGGCCTGTCACAAAAGTTCAATCTGCCGGCGGGATGGTTCGACTCGCCGAGCATGCTCCAGGAGTGCGACTTCGGCATCAGCTGGGTGCTCTATACGCGCGACGAAGGCTTCTGGAAGGTCAAGCGCGTCATGAAAAACCGTTCCGACTGGCCTGATCATGGCGAGAACACCATTCTTTGGACGGACAAGAGCACTAATCTCCTGAGCGTTCTGCGCTGGGGGCGGTGATCGCGCGCCCGGCACGGAACCGTTCAAAGGGGGAAGCAATGTCTGCTGCAGAAACGGATCGCGGCGACGAGCGCCGCTATGACGCGATCGTCATCGGCGCCGGCGTCGCGGGCCTTTGCGCCGCGCAGCGCCTGCACGCCGCGGGTCTTTCGACCTTGACCCTCGAAGCGCGCGACAAGATCGGGGGACGCGTCGAGACACTCGGCCGCGGCGAGACGGCGCTCGATCTCGGCGCGTCCTGGGTCATGGGACCGCAGCGCAATCCAATCGGGCCTTTGCTGACGGAGCAGGGCGCCCGCCTGCGGCTAAGCGACTGGGAGTCGGTGATCTATTATTACGAGGGCGAGGAAATCGACTACAGCGACTGGGCCGAGGATTTTTACGACCATCTGGAACGGCGCAAGCGAATGAAGAGGCGCGGCGACGAGTCGCTCGCCGCGGCGCTCGCGAGCTTCATCACCGACAACAGAATCGAAAGATACGACGCGCTGCTCCTGCGGCATGTGATCGGCGCCGAGATCGAAAGCGAATACGCGAGCGATCTCGCCAGGCTTTCGCTGTTGAGCTACGAGGAAGGAGACGAATTCGAAGGCGGCGACGCCTTCGTCATCGGCGGCTATGCGCTTTGCGCCGAGGCGCTCGCCCGCGGCCTCGATATCCGCCTGAGCGCGCCAGTCGCCAGAATCGAGCAACACGAGACCGGCGTGCGCATAGCGACGGCCTCGGCGGCCTATCGGGCCGACTACGCTATCGTGACGATTCCGCTAAGGCCGCTCGCGAGCGGCGCCGTCGCCTTCGATCCTCCGCTCTCGCAGGAAAAGACGGCCGCGGTGTCGGAACTCGGCATGGGCAATCTGCACAAGACCTTTTTCGAGTTCGACAGTCAGTTTTGGGATGACGAGCAAGTAATTTCGATTGTGCGCGACGGCGCGCCCATGTGGCGCGAGTTTTACAACCTCGCGGGGCTCACGGGGAGGCCGCTGCTGCTCGCGTTTCACGCGGGCGCCGCGGCGACCTCGCTGATCGGCGCCGCGCCGGAGACCCTGACCCACGACGCGCTCGCGGTGCTGCGCGCTGTCTATCCCGACGCGCCGGCCCCTTTGCGCACGATCGCCTCCTGCTGGGAGCAGGACCCATACATCGGCGGCAGCTATTCCTTCGTGACGGTCGGCGGATCGCTCGACGCCTGCGACATCTTGGCGGCGCCGCAAGGCCGCATCCATTTCGCCGGAGAGCACACGAGCTCGAGCTACAACGGAACTGTTCACGGCGCCTTTCTTTCCGGAGAGCGCGCAGCTGAAGAAGTCCTGCGCCGTTTGCGCGACGGCGCTTGAGCCCTCTTCCTCTTAGGCCGCGTTGCCGGGGCGGAGGTTTCAACGAAGGTCGCTTGCCAAACGCGAGCGTTACGCCAGTTAGCCAATCGTCCCGGCCGCGCCGCTGTCGTCAATTGCCGTGCGGGCGCGCGGAGCTGCGCCGCTTGCTCGATGCGCCAACAGCTCTCTCGCCTGCAGAACTTTCGCTTCGTCTCGCAGGCGCCCCATGCTGAAAGCGGCTCTGCAGCAAAACGAAAGAATCGTCGAAACGAACGTTCCGGCGCGGCTCGACGCGCTGCCCTGGGGGCGCTTTCATGTTCTGGTCGTGCTGGCGCTTGGCGTGACCTGGATTCTCGACGGACTTGAAGTGACGCTTGCCGGCGCGGTCGCCAGCGTGCTGCAACAGCGCGAAGCTTTGGGTCTCAGCGGCGCCGAGGCGGGAGCGGTCAACAGCGCCTATCTCCTCGGCGCCGTGCTCGGCGCCTTGGGCTTCGGCTGGCTTACCGACCGCCTGGGCCGGCGCCTGCTGTTCTTCGTCACCCTGGTCATTTATCTTTCGGGCGCGGCCGCGACGGCGGCCGCATGGAGCTTCGAAAGCTTCGCGCTCTGTCGTTTCGTCGTGGGCTGCGGCATCGGCGGCGAATACGCCGCGGTCAACTCCGCCATTCAGGAATTGATCCCGGCCAGGGTGCGCGGATGGGCCGATCTCGCGATCAACGGCAGCTTCTGGCTCGGCGCTGCGATGGGCGCGGCAGGGTCGCTCTATTTGCTCGATCCCGCCCGCGTCGATCCTTCTCTCGGGTGGCGCGCGGCTTTTTTGATCGGCGCGGCGCTTGGGCTTCCGATCTTGTTCATGCGCCGCTTTGTTCCCGAAAGCCCGCGCTGGCTCATGCTGCACGGTCGCGAAGCGGACGCCGAAAATGTCGTCGCTTCCATCGAAAGGGAGCTTGTCAGAGAGGGAAACGCCGAGGCGATCAAAAACCATCCGAAGATCAGGCTGCAAGTTCGCGTAGTGACGCCGCTCTCCGAGATCGCCGAAACGATGTTTGTCACCTATCCCCGCCGCACGCTGGTGGGCCTCGCGCTGATGACGGCGCAGGCGTTTCTCTTCAATGCGGTGTTCTTTTCCTACGCCCTGGTGCTGACTGACTTTTACGGCGTGGCCGACAACATGCTCGGCTGGCATCTGCTTGCGCTCGCATTGGTCAACTTTCTCGGTCCGCTCCTGCTCGGACGTCTGTTCGACACGCTTGGCCGCAGGATCATGATCAGCGCGACATTTGCGACGGCCGGCGTTCTGCTCGCGGGCGTAGGCTATCTCTTCGAGCAGGGCCTCTTGTCGGCGACGCAGCAAACGCTCGGCTGGATGGCGATGTTCTTCTTCGCCTCGGCGGCGGCGAGCTCGGCTTACCTCACCGTCAGCGAGACTTTTCCGCTCGAGATCCGCGCTCTGGTCATCGCGCTGTTCTACGCTCTCGGCACGGCGGTCGGCGGCGTCGCCAGCCCTTGGCTGCTCGGGACTCTGATCGGAACGGGCCAACGCTCGAGCGTCTTCGAGGGCTACGCCCTGGGCGCGGCATTGATGCTCGGCGCGGCGCTGATCGAATGGTTCTTCGGCGTCGCCGCCGAGCACAAGCCGCTGGAGGAGGTGGCGAGGCCGCTGTCTTGGCGCGAGTAGCAGAAAAGCTGCCGCCACTGGACTTGAGTTAGTTCCGCGCTAGCATTTCACGGACGAACAAACATCAGCGAGCCGGCCGCATGGCGACGCCAATCGGGGATTACGGCCTCATCGGCAATTGCGAAACTGCGGCGCTCGTGTCGAAAGCCGGCTCGATCGATTGGTTCTGCCCGCCCTGCTTCGACTCCGCCGCATGCTTCGCCGCGCTGCTCGGGACGCCCGACAACGGGCGGTTTCAAATCGCGCCCAGGGACCCTTCCGCGCGCGTCACGCGCAAATATCGCGACGGCACGTTGATCCTGGAGACCACTTTCGAGACCAAGGACGGCGCAGCGACGCTCATCGATTTCATGCCGAGATCGGGGGGCTGCGATCTCGTGCGCCTCGTCGTCGGCCAGCGCGGGCGCCTGGACTTCCACATTGAGCTCGTCATTCGCTTCGATTACGGCGTCAGCGTGCCTTGGGTGAAGCAGCTGCAAGATGAGCCCGGACTCTGCGCGGTCGCGGGGCCTGATGGGCTGGTGCTGCGGACCCCGACGACGCTCGAGGGCGAGAATTTGCGCACCATCGGCGATTTCCCGGTCGCTGCCGGAGATACCGTTCCCTTTGTCCTGAGCTATGGGCGCTCCTATGGGCGCCCGCCCGCGCCCTTGGATCCGCAGCGGGCGCTCGCAGACACGGACAAATTCTGGCGCGATTGGCTTCACCCCTGTCCATGCGTCGGCGATTGGGGAGAGGAGGTGAAGCGGTCGCTGCTCACGCTGAAGGCGCTGAACTACGAACCGACCGGAGGAATCGTCGCGGCGCCCACGACCTCGCTGCCGGAATTCATCGGCGGGCCGCGCAACTGGGACTATCGCTACTGTTGGCTACGCGACGCAACGTTCACGCTCGGCGCGTTGATGAGCCTCGGCTATTACGACGAGGCGAAAGCCTGGCGCGATTGGCTCTTGCGCGCCGTCGCCGGCAGTCCGGCGCAAATGCAGATCCTCTATGACGTCAACGGCGCGAAGCAGGTGCCCGAACGCGAGTTGCCCTGGCTTTCGGGTTACGAAGGCTCGCGCCCGGTGCGGGTCGGCAATGCCGCGATGGACCAACGCCAGCTCGACGTGTATGGCGAAGTGCTGCGCGCGATGCACGAGGCGCTGCTCCGCGGCATGC